>NZ_BAAAIJ010000001.1:0-71931 GCF_039526005.1 Arthrobacter flavus
AGAACATCCATCTCAGCAGGGCCACGAGCCCCTATACGCTTACGACACGAACCCGGCTTTCACCACGAACCACGGAGAGCCACCAATCGATCCAAGGACAACGACATCGCGTCAGGCTTACGGTGAGTCAGACCCAGAGAATGATGCCACCTACATTCTCACTGGCCGACGGCCATCAAAAACTTATGAATCTCGCCCCCACCGCCGGTCTTACGTAGTTCAGGTTAGGGAGCTGTTGAGGTCCTGTGGAAAAACTTCAGAGCAAGAGGAAACCCGAAAGCAATCAGTATGGGCAGGCACAATAACTCTGGTGCTATTCCTATTCCGACGCCATTGGAAGAGTAAGAAGCGACGAGGAGGCCGAGGATCACTCCGTATGAAAGCTCGAACGCCTGCACTCCTTGCTTGGGGGTTCGAGCCTGCCGTAGCTTTTCTGTCCGCGATTTAGCTGTCTGGACCAATGCCATTGTCGCCATCCCCCAGGTGAGGAGGAAGGCCCAACCCCCAGCAGCACCAACGCTGCCCTCCTCAGGCCGGAAACTATAGATTAGAACTGCGACGACGACGCCCGACGATGCTGAAAGCGCTTTGGGAAGTACGTTCATTTTCCTTGATGGTGCCTGGATAGTCATTTCTAAGTTCTCAATCCTGTAGTTAGCAATTGCTGCCAGCTTGGTATTCGCAGGCGCGTCTGGTGCAACAGGAGCTGTGGAGGTCGCTGACGCAAAAATTACACCAAATCAGCGCACATGCAAGGAACGGTCCCCACCAGCGGATTGATGCGGCACAGGGGCCGCAACAGTTCGCCAAACAAAACGTGTTCCAAGACTGGCAGCGGCATCGATTACACGCAGAACCGGCGCATGGGTTGCTGCTGGAACAGGCTGCTGCCGCAGTGACGACCTGTGACTCATAACCATTTTCAATGGTGGAAAGCAGAGCTATCGTTCCTGCATCACCTGCCACGTCGCGCCGCTCCGATTCGAGGGTGAATGCCTGGACCCTGGTTCTGACCTGACCATTCGGAAGCTGCATGCGTTGATAAGACGAGACTGAATCGCCATCAAAGTTCGCCACTATATGCAGCATCCCTCCACTCGATAAGTTGTGCACCGCTCCGACCGTGCCCTGCCTCTCGTGATCTGTGTCGGCCGTCTTGGTCATCGAGCGAGCCTGTTCCTGCAACCTGACGCCGATCGCTTTTGCATCTGACGATTTTGAGGCTGCTATACCCGCCAACGGCGATTACTCCATGGTTGCTGGCGAGTTCTGCCCTGATCTCCGTTGCGTCCATTTCCCGTCCGGAACCCTTCACCGGCGTTTCGCCATCCATCCATGGGTCAGCCTCTTTCATAGCGGCAGCGGCAGGCTTTGACCCTAGGAGGAGCGCCGCCCCAAGCACAGCCCCGACGCCACCCTTCACGAACGCACTCCGGGTCGGGCCGTTGGTGCTCTCGGAGCTTTTTTCGGACGAGTTGCCTAGGATCTGCGTCAATTTCAAAACGCTTCGGAGACCCAATCGGGTCAACGTCGCTGCGGCCATTCCGACTCCGACCCAAGCCTTCGCCCCCTCGTCAGTCACTTCGACAAAGGTAGGTTGTCAAGGGGGATTCTCTCCGAGAGCTTCTTGCCGCCAAGCTTTTATTTGAGGATCCGACAGAGGCAGAATATCGAGTCGTCCCTGAAGCGAATCAGCGGCGTCCTTTGCAAGCTTCGTACATTTTGAACACGAACCGTCATATCCCAGAAAGTGCTTCTTTGAATTCATGAGACTTTGTCACTCCTTTAGCCAACTGAGACCACCCCCATGGCGCCTCTTTTGAGCGATCTGAATGTGACCCCCCACACATCGACCGTTCCATAAGATTCTTGAAAGGGGAACCCCAGCTGATGCGTCTTCGACGGCCGCTACCAATCAGTCACCTGCTGCGGGAGCAGTCAAGATGTGCCGTTTTGTTGGCCTACAAGACCTCCAACCTTCATGTCTTCCCACTCGGCTTCGACTGCAGAATGAGCGTTACTGCCGTAAGCAGACATAACACTCGGATAATCCAACGAGAATTGATTCTGGTCCTCGGGGCGGTGAGGGACTGTCACCAAACCCCGCACCTATCCGCAAACTCGGTGATAACCACCAGCAGCGGATTACGGCTGAAAGTAGCTTTGACGTCGATCGATAGTAGATGCCGATACCCCGCAGAAACCCCTGATAGGGCAGTACTCTTACTCGAAAGGTCACCGGATCGACGCCGGTCGGAGCCACCAGCTAAAACCCCCGGACTATCCGGGGGTTTTTTCTTTTTAACCACCCTCCCACGCAAGTGTCGTCGCCACATTGGGGCTCGCTGTCTGTAAGGCTGGTCCTTGACGGCAAAACATGAACCGTGCTTCACTTATTGCGTACACGGAGGGGAGTATCCCCTGATTGTCCCGTCGTCATTACGGCCCCTTAGAGGCCCGGCGGACAGGCCCTGCTAAGGCTGGGAGAGACCTCCGATCGATTCGATCGGAGGAATTTCTATGGACGTCCCATTCTGGATCTGGGCTACGGTACTCGGCTTCATCGTGGTCATGCTCGCTATCGACCTTCTGGCTCACCGGAGGGCTCACGTTATCGGGGTTCGGGAGGCAGCTGCCTGGTCAGCTGTGTGGGTGGCCTTCGGGGTCGGGTTCGGTGTGCTGGTCTGGATGAACTGGGGCGCTGAGTTCGGGCAGCAGTATTTCGCAGGGTACCTGATTGAAAAATCCCTCTCGGTAGACAATGTCTTTGTCTGGGCTATCATCTTCAGCTACTTCGCTGTCCCCCGAGAGTTTCAACATCGGGTCTTGTTTCTGGGTGTGCTGGGCGCACTGGTCTTCCGGGCAATCTTCATCGCCGCCGGTGCCGTGTTGATCCAAAACTTCGCCTGGATCCTCTATGTCTTTGCGGCCTTCCTGCTCTACACCGGATATCGCATGATCCGGCAGCGAAACGACCACTTGAACCCCGAACAATCCCTGGTGTTGCGCGGGTTCCGCCGCTTCGTGCCGATGACCGACGCGTATCACGGACAAAAGCTGCTGGTACGGCGCAACGGGGTACTGCTGGCCACTCCGCTTCTGGCGGTGCTGGTGTTGATTGAGTTCACCGATGTGGTCTTCGCCGTCGACTCGATCCCGGCGATCTTCGCGGTTACTGACGAGGTGTTCTTGGTCTTCACCGCCAACGCCTTCGCGATACTGGGTCTTCGCGCCATGTACTTCCTGTTGGCGGATCTGATCCACCGTTTCATCTACTTGAAGGTCGGGTTGGCCCTGGTGCTGATTTGGGTCGGCATCAAGATGCTCCTCAAGATCGACCTGTTCTACATCCCCACTGCTGTCTCGCTGGCGGTGGTTGCAACGATTATCACGGTTTCCGTCGTCGCCAGCCTGCGCGCTACCCGAGGACAGGGACGCAAATCTATCCCCCAGCCAACCGATCCGCCCTTCCGGGTCGCGACGGAGGAAGAGGACGCGGAGCTTGAGTCGATCTGGCGCCGGCGCCGGAAGGAGCTCTCCGGGTCCTCAGCCGACCCCGGAGACGCCGGCAGAGATGCTGAAGAGAGCATTCGCGAAACCACCGACGAGGTGGACCCGGAGTCGGCGTCCAAGGGTGGTGGCGCACGATGACCCGGGATGCAGCCAATGTGTATCGCCCCGTTGCCGCTATCATCACCCACGATTCAGATGTGAGAGTCCTGGCGCATAGTGCAGTTGGGGTGGCATCAGAGTTGGGCTGTCCGCTGCTCTTTTTCATACCCCTCCAGCGTCCCCCGTTCACCGCCGACCCGGCGATCGTAGCGAGATTGTATCAGCGAGCATTGCGTGACGCCGAATCCCTGGCAGCTTTGGCGCGGCCAATACTGGACGCGGCGGGGTGCTCCAATTCGACGCGCGTTGTCTGGCACGGCAGCTGGTCGCTCAGGCGTTCACGTCCCGCCCCGACGGCGGCCCTGGCTCGTGCAGTACGCAAGTCGGGTGCTCCCGCCGTCGTCACCCCCCTTGACCTACCCACGCGACTCATCCGTGGTGTAAAGATCGTTCGCCTGGATGCATGGGGGACCCGCCCAACCCAGGACTTGTTCGAAGCTACCCCCGGTACGTCGAAGGAAAGGAGTACTCCAATGTCTGGAGTAAACAGCACGAGCGCGGCAATGGAGAACCCGGCCGCTGGGGCGACGACCCCTAATCCGGTCCCCGCCCAACGTCCACCCTGGACGTTTCTCACTAATCACAGTCACGTACTTCTGGCTGTGACGGCGAACTCCCGCGCCCTCGTCGAGGACATCGCTGACACTGTTGGCATCACGGCCAGAGCAACATTGCACATTCTGGCGGACTTGGAAGACGCTGGCTACCTCCAGCGGGTGCGGGAGGGCCGCCGGACCCGATACGTTGTCCAGCCCACCCAGCACTTCCGTCACCCAGCCACGGCGCATCAGGAAATTGGTGCGCTCCTGGCAATCTTCACACCGACCAACGTCACCCCACCCAAGGAATCGTCATGAGAAACCGAGTCACTGCGCTCATTGGCTCTGTCCTGCTGATCTTCGGCGCTCTGTCCCTCACCGGTTGCGACGACACGCAACTCCCGCAGGTGCCCGGAGTGGGAGATGAAGGCGGTGGGGAAGATGCCAACGAAAACGAAAACGAAAACGATGAGGGCGGGGACGAAAACGGAAGCGATGAGGACGGGGATGAGGACGACTAGTCGCGAGGGCAAAATGAAGCAGCGACGGGCCGCAACAAAGGTCAGCGGAGAGCCATGATCATTGCTCTTATCGGTATTGACGGGGCTGGTAAAACCACTGCTGGAAAGTTGCTGGCAGAACAGCTCCGGACCGCTGCCTATCCCGCAACCTTCACCGCAAACCCATCCGGGCGGAGGACCCTGGCCGCGTGGTCACGTCGACGCGAGCTTCAGCCGCCGGTGGCCTTGCTTGACGCAGTAGAGACTGGCATTCGCTGCGTCAACGTGCTGGTTTCCCACCTGCGCGCCAGACGCAGCTCGGGCGCCGTCATCATGGACCGCTATCTCTACTGCCAGCTCGCGCTGCGCCGCGTCCGAGGCCTACGTGAAGGATGGTTCCTTACCCTGCTCCTCAAGGCCCTTCCCACTCCGGATATCGTTTTCTACTTCGATGTTGATCCGGAAATCGCACATGCCAGGATCGATAGCCGGGCCACGGACCTCGAAACCCTGGAGCACCTCGGTGCGTTCGATCAGGCCTATAGGGGCCTGCCACAGTTTCCGGCCTTCATCGTTATCGACGCGACTCAGTCCACCGAACAAGTCGTCGAGAGTGTCTTGCGGGAACTCGGAGTGTGTGGTCTGGGGCTTCAGGCATGAATCAGCACCGCGGATCGCAGGATGCTGCGCGGTTAGGCAGTTATTACCGCCGACCTGGATCAGGGAGCAACGTTGAACTCTTCGCCTGGCTGTTCATGCGCTGGTCGGGCGCGCTCCTCCTGGTAATGATTTTCGTGCATCTCTTCGTGAACCTTGTGCTGGGCGACGGCATCCAGCAAATCGACTTTGCGTTTGTGGCCGGGAAATGGGCAAACCCCTTCTGGCAGTGGTTCGACCTCGTCATGCTCTGGCTCGCCATGCTTCACGGAACCAACGGCCTCAGGATCATCATCAACGACTACACCGAAACCTCCCGGGCGCGTCTGCTGCTCAAGACGGTCCTGCTCGCCTGTTCTCTCGCTATCATCACCCTCGGATCACTAGTCATCTTCACCTTCGATCCGTGCCCTGACAACGCCGCGATCACCTCTCTGCCCGATTTCTGCCCTTAGAAGTGCGTGGGAGCGGAGGTGGTTCCGCTTCAGTACTTCCTATCCGAAAGGTCACCGCACCGACGCCGAGGGTTATCGGGTGCCGAGGGTTACCTGCTGTGGGCCAACGCGAAAGCCCCGCGCCCCGGACTGCGGGGCGCGGGGCCTTCGGGTAAATACCCTAGACGGGGTCTACCTAGACGGTGTCTGGACGGGTGTCATCGTCCTGGTTCTGGAACGGAGGGTCCTCAACCTTGGCCGGGTTGCCCCCGCTGGGGCCGGTGGCTGCTGAACCAGTGGCTGCTGAACTAGAGGTCGTTCCCTTGGCGTCGTCGGCACTGTCGCTGCGGTGCAGTGCACTGGAGACTGACTCCTTGGCCTTCTTGACGGCGCCGCCAGCCTGCTCCTGCACCTCGGGCATCTTGTGCTTCAAGGTGGAAGCGGTATCGGCAACAGTCTCCTGCACCTTCGGGTTGTTCCACAGTTCGTCCGCTTTGGTCTTCAGCTTGTCGTAGCTGTCCCTGCCAGCGCGCGAGCCGAGCACATAGCCGGCGGCCATGCCTGCTGCGAATACAAGTTTGTTCTTCATGATGGTGCTCCTGTCTGATCGTCCCGGGTTCTTATTGGCCGGATGAGTCGCCTGCTGCAGCCGACCCGACCAATCTTATAAGCAACCTTAGTTTATCCGAGGTGGATCCGATAGGCCGCGTCAACGCCGCCCGGCCTGGAGGGCAAGCTGGAGTTCGAATCGGATCTGGGGGTTCTCCAGATCGTCGCCGAAAGCTTCGCGAAGCTGAAGGAGCCGGTACCCAACCGTCTGCGGATGAATTTCCAGTTCGGCGGCAATGGGTGCCCGCTGCCCCCAGTGCCTCAGCCAGGATTGGAGGGTCTCCACGAGTCGCTCCCGCTGGGCTGGCCGCAACCCGTCCAGCGGCGCCAACCGACGCTGCGCCAGTTCGGTGATTGCAGTGGGCTCAGCGCCAAGAATGACCTGTGCCAGATGTTCATCGGCCCAGATGGGGGGATCATCCGGCCCCTCACGCGGGGGGAAGACTGTGGCGGCCAGGACGGCCAACCGCAACGAGTCGGGGACCCGCTCCCAACCAGAGGCCGGTCCAACGGCGGCCGACCGTCCCCGCAGTGCCTTCGATAGCTGGCGGCGGGCCGTTGGGGTGTCGCGGGTGGGGATCAGGACCACCGCGTCGGTTTCCCGTTCCACCAACAGGGAACCGGGGTCGAGTTGGCGGCGCAGTCCCGCGGCCCGGTCAAGGGGCAGTGTGACCACAGTCATCTGTGCAGGCAAAGCCCAATCAGCCATCGACGCCGCCTGCCGCAGCGCCGCCTCGTCTGCCTGCCCGAGCAATAGCAGTTCCAGCAGTTCGGTCCTGCGCCGATCGACTGCCCCGGCACGTTCGGATTGCTCATACGCGTACGCCTCGGCGCTCACCGCCGAGAGCTCGTCAATATAGGCGAGGATTGATTCGCCAAGGTTCACCACCACTTCGAGCCCCAGATCCTGCTTCATCGAGATCCGCGACATTTCACGGAAGGTGACCCGGGCGCCCATCCGGTAGGCGCTCAGCAGGGCATCCATGCTGCGACCCTGCCGGAATTCCCCGCTCCCCAGGCCCGCAACCAACTGCCTGCTTTCCTCGGATAATGCGGGCAGTCTGGTCCCGGGCAACTGCAGGAAACGCTCAAGAGCTACCGCAACTCCGCGCCGTAGGCCCCGCCCGAAGCGCCCCTCAATGGGCCTCGCATAAGTCGGAACCAGCTGGGGTACCGCCTCGATGATCGCTTCGACGACGCCCGGCATCAGGGGGCGCAGCATGGCGCTGATCTCCTCGGGTAGGGCAAGCCAGGGCGGCTCCAACGCGATACTCGCGGCGTCAGGTGTGGTGGAACTCATGCAGTGCCTCGAGGATTGTTTCGAAGGGATAGTTTCCTTGGCTTAATCGTATGTCCTGCTAGGAGAACTAGGGCGATCGTTATTCTAGACTTGGTGGATGATTCGGCTCCGTCAGCTTGCTCGCGCCGCATCCGTTCTGATCACTCCTCTCGCCCCTGAAGACGTTCTAGCGCTCTTCAACCCGGTGTACTCGAGCCGTCAGCTGCGCGGTGTGGTTACTAAAGTCGTGTCCGAAACGCCCGATTCGGTCACCATCCACTTTCATCCCGGGTGGGGTTGGAAAGCGCATCAGGCTGGCCAGTGGGCCCGTATCGGTGTTGAGCTGGATGGGGTTCGCCACTGGCGCTCCTATTCGCTGAGTGCCGCAGCCGGGGCGGATCCTGCCATTACGGTGACCGATGCCGGCGCAGTCTCGGGCGTCCTGGTGCGCAATACCAAGCCAGGCGATGTCCTGTTCCTCGCTCCTCCGCAGGGCGAGTTCGTTCTCCCTGAGCACCCCCGCCCGCTGCTTATGCTGACCGCTGGTAGCGGAATCACTCCAGTGATGTCGATGGTCCGGACCCTGGTGCCACGACGCCCGGACGCCGACGTCGTTCTGATCCACTCGGCCAGGACGCCGAAGGACAGCCTGTTCCTGGAAGAGCTGAACGAGCTGGCCGACCAGTTCTCCAACCTTCGGGTAACCCACCTGTTCACGGCTGAGCGGGGCAGGCTGGATTTTGGATCCGACGCGGAGTTGGAAGAGCTGTGCTCAGACTGGCGTGAACGTGCCGCCTACGCCTGCGGCCCTGAGGGATTCCTCGATGACGCGGAGGCTCTATGGGCGTCCCAGCCCATGCTGCCTGTGGGCCAGGAGGTTTCGGAGGGGAGTACGCTCACCATCGAGCGCTTCAGCACCAATCTCGCCGGCGGCGACGGGCACGACGGCGGATTGGTTCAGTTTGAGGCGTCCGACCGCGAAGTCGAAGCCGACGGCGATACACCCCTGCTCGACGTCGGCGAGGATGCTGGCGTCCTGATGCCCAGCGGATGCCGGATGGGCATTTGCCACAGCTGTCTCACCCCGTTGCGTGCCGGCCAGGTCCGCGATCTTCGCACGGGGGAAGTCCATGGAGAACCCGGCCAACTAATTCAGACGTGTGTTTCGGCAGCAGCCGGACCCGTCAATCTGGACCTTTAAGGAGCACCACCGTATGACGACACTGACCGAACGTACTCAGACGAAGCCCACAGCGACCCGGCCCGGGGCGCTCGCAGCAACCGGGCATCCGCTGGTGAGGCCACCAGCAGCAGCGCATCTGTCCGATGAACAAATTGCGGAGCTGGGTCGTGAGCTTGATGCAGTCCGCGACGAGGTGCTCGCCAAGCGTGGAGCCACCGACGCCGCTTACATCCGGCGGGTCATTAAAGTCCAGCGTGGTCTGGAAATCGCGGGCCGGGCTTCGCTGTTGGTGGGCCGCAACAAGGCCGCATGGGTGGCAGGCACCGCGATGCTCAGCGTCGCCAAGATCCTTGAAAACATGGAAATTGGGCACAATGTGCTCCATGGCCAGTGGGATTGGATGAGGGATCCTGACATTCACTCCACCACCTGGGAATGGGACTTCGTGACTCCTGCCAGGTCCTGGCAGCACACCCACAATGACCTGCACCACCGGTGGACCAACGTGGTGGGCAAGGACCGGGACGTCGGCTACAACCTGCTGCGCATGGATGCCGATCAGCCGTGGACTCCCTTCAACCTGGGCAACCCGCTCTATAACGCGATCCTGGCGCCAGTCTTCGAGTGGGGAATTGCACTCTACGACCTGGAGATCCCCGAGTACAAAGAGGGCTTGAAGTCCAAGGAGGACATGTCGCGGGACCTCAAAGCGGTCGGCGTCAAAGCGGTCAAGCAGTTCACCAAGGACTACGCTGCCACGCCGGCTGTCGCGATGCTGACCGGTTCCGGAAAGCAGGCCCTCTACGGCACGCTCGCCGCCAACGCGATCCGCAACGTCTGGGCCCACGCGGTGATCTTCTGCGGACACTTCCCTGAGGGCACTGACACGTTCACCGAGGAAATGGTCGAAGGTGAGACCCGCGGCGATTGGTACGTTCGCCAGATGATCGGTTCGGCCAACATCTCTGGCTCCAAGTTCATGCACCTGATGACCGGCAACCTGTCGCACCAGGTAGAGCATCACTGCTTCCCAGACCTGCCGTCGAACCGCTACGCCGAAGTTGCTGTGAAGGTCAAGGAAATCTGCAACCGCTATGGCTTGCCTTACACCACCGGCCCCCTGCCGAAGCAGGTCGCGTCAACCTGGGCGAAGGTCTTCAAGCTGGCGCTTCCCGAAAAGGGACGGTTCTCGCTGCGTCAAAAGGTCACCGCCTAACGTTTGGTGAGCTCCCGCTCATACGGCGCCCCGGTCGAGGAGAAGACCGGGGCGCTCGTACGTTAAGTAACATGTCAGTGGGAAATCAGATGAATCGGGAGATGCCTGGGTGTTGGGATCGCGTGTCACAGTTGCTGCCGTGTGCGCACTTGCCTTCTCGCTCACCGGTTGCGGTGGCCCCGGCCCTGAGCCGGAAGGCACCGCCATCGAACTTCCGGACCTCACCACTGACCCTCCCACCACTGACCCTCCCACCAACGAACCTTCCACTCCAGCGGGGGATTCCCTCACCGAAACCGCGGACCCGGGGAGTTCTCCCAGTTCCACGTCACCTGACAACTCAGAGGACAACGGAGCCGCGAGCACCAGCATGAAGGACTGCGTCATGGTGGCAGCCGGGGTGTCCTCCATCCTGCTGGCGCCCCTGAGCTTCCTGGGATCGTCGGACGATGAAACGGTCGAACGGCTCCACAATCAGATCGATGATGTGCGGTCAATGGTCCCCCCGGAGTTGGCTGACGATTTCGACCGGCTACAGGAGGTGGTCACGTCCAGCACAGACAATGGGGGGAGCTTCGACGAAACCTCCTACCGGGAGGCCGTGGCGCCCGTCGAGGAGTGGCTGCACGAGCACTGCAACAAGCCCCTTCACTAGTTGCAGTCGACGGGCGCGCCCGGGCCATGCCTTCCGGGGCAGGTACCCGTTAGGCTGGGCTCAACGAAAGGGTGCAAAACCGATGGATGAGAACAGGACGCCACCACCCAGCCACCGACCGGCTGAGCCGCTTCCCGGCGTCGCAGACGGGGCGCTCCCGCGAGTGACCGGGGCCACCGTCAGCAAAGCTGATGCGACCGGTGGGAAAACTACCATCGCCGATCCGGCGGTCGCCAAGGTCGCCGCCATTGCTGCCAGGAAAGTTCCAGGGGTTTTTAGTCTCGGCACCGGGGCCGGTAGGGCGTTGGGTGCGATCCGCGACGCCGTCGGCGGCAGCGACCTGAGCCAGGGTGTGCAGGTGGAGGTGGGGGAGACCCAGGTGGCGGTGGACGTTGTGCTGGTGGCTGAGTACGGTTACCCACTCACGACCGTTGCCGACCAGGTGAGGTCGGCTGTCTATCAGGGTGTCCAGGAACTGGTAGGGCTGCAGGTTATCGAGGTGAACGTGGAGATCACCGATGTTCACGTTCCCGGCCTCAACGACCCCAAAGCTCCCGACAAATCCCGACCCGCAGCTAGTTAGGCTATCCCTATGACCCCCACCGTAGTTGGCATGGCGCTTGGCGCCGTCCTCGCATTCACTGCCCTGATCTTCGGGTTCTGGGGATTTCTCCTCATGACCCTCTTCGTTGCGGTGGGCGCACTGCTGGGTCGGGTTGCCGAGGGCAAACTGGACCTGGCCAGCGTCCGCGACGCTCTCACAGGCCGACGCTCCTCCTCGTGAGCGCGGCACCACCGGGCCTTGCAGGGCACAACCGGATCAGTACTCAGGCGCTCACCAGTACCGCGCGGGCGGTTGCCGCCGACGTCTTCGGTGTTCCCGCCCAGCAGATCCGTGCGAGCTGGTCGGACGACCAGGGGCTGCTGGCATTGCGCCTCGCGCTTCCCATCGGAGTTCCATCCCTCACCCGTACGCTTCAGGATCCGTCCCTCGTCACCGGGGTGGGTGGATCGATCTGGGACCGCACCCACGCTGCGAAGGCCCTCGTGCTGCAACAGGTAGCCCAGCTGAGTGGTTCACGGCTGAGCCGGGTCGACATCCGCATTACCGGCATCAGGGTGGCTGAGGGGGGACGTGCCAGATGAATGACCGCACTGCCCTGCTGACCCGGAAGGTGGTCCGCCGTGAACTGCATTCATCGCGTGCACTCCCAGCGATCGCTGTCGCCGTCCTGATCTCAATTATCTGCCTCTACGTGATGTTCGAGGCCGTGCTGAAGGCAACCGGCCAGAACGCCTGGCTGACCAGCCCGGAGCAGGTGGCAGCGTGGCTGGGGGACCTGCCCGATAGTGTCCAGTTGGCCCCGCTCGTAGTCGCCGGCTTGCTGGTGTTTCTGATTGGCCTCCTATGCTTTCTGAGTGCCGTCCTGCCGGGACGCAGGGCTCGCCATGCCATTCCCAACCAGCGCACCGGGATCGTTGTCGATGCTGAAGTGCTCGCCTCGGCCCTGGCCCGCCGCGCGCGGGTGGCCGCCGGGGTGACCCCCGATCAGGTGCTGGTCACCGTGGGGCGTCGGGCCGTCGATGTTCAGGTGCGCCCGACGTCGGGCGTGCCGGTCGACGTCGAACGTATCCGCAGCGTCGTCGAGGACGAATTGCGGCTCACCTCGGTCGAGCCGGTCCCGGCGGTGCGGGTCGCCGTCGCAACCTCAGGGGTGATCGGGCAGTGAATCAGACACCACGGATCCTCAATCGGCTGTTGCTGGGTCTGATCGGCGCCCTCTTGATGGCTGTGGGGGTGGCGACAACTCTGTTGATGTTCCCCGCGGCCGCCCGTTGGTGGCGCTCGGTTGCCGTTGAGCTCGGCGAGGGAATCGACGGGTTGCTGCAGCAGACCACGCTCGATGGACAACGCGATAGCTGGCTCTGGATCGTGCTGGCGCTCGTCATGCTGCTGATCGTGGCGTGCATGGTCGGTTGGATCGCCGCGCAGGGGCGTGGGCGGTCCGGAACATTGGCTCAGGATGATAACCCTGCCGATGCCAGCGGGGAGGCTGCCGGCCGGGTGATCATCAACGGGTCGGTCGCGGAGCAGGCGCTGAAGGCAGCCCTGCAGGAGCGCGGGGACCTGGTGAATGCAGCGGTCACCACCTATGTCTTCGATGGGGAACCGGCACTGAGGATCAGGGTCTTCCCACGATCGGGGGTGTCCCCGCACGAGGTGGCGACCGAAGTCACCGACCTGGTCGAGGCCCTCGACCTTCTGGTGGGACGCCAGACGCCGGTGCTGATCAGCATCAGCGCCGGCGCCCGGACCCGTTTCACCCGGACGGAACGGGTGCGCTGACCATCAGGAACCTAGGGGAACGAGCCACACGGACGCGTTGGTGGTGAGACGCCCGTCGTCGACCGCTGGCCCGTCGCTGGCCAGGACAACCCGGTGGTCATGGGGCAACTCGATTGTCGCGGCCCCCATGTTGGCAAGGACCAGGACAACCCCGTTGCGGTAGGAGAGGACACCCTCCTGCGGGCTGTTCAGCGGGGTCCATTCCAGGGTCCCACGACCCAGCTCATGGCCACGGCGCAGGGCCAGCGCATCCCGGTACAGCTCGTAGGTGGAGCCCGAAACATCTACCTGGGTGTCGGCCGCGTAGCCGGCGAAGCTGGTCGGTTGCGGGAGCCAGGGGGCGGCGCCCGGCGCGCTCACGGCGTCGTACATTCCGAAGCCGAAGCCGGGAGCCTCCGCAATCCAGGGCAACGGAACCCGGCAGCCATCGCGGCCGATCTCCGTGCCGTTGGTCCGGGCGAAGGTTGGATCCTCGCGGACGCCGTCGGGAAGGGTCGTATGCTCGGGAAGCCCGAGTTCGTCCCCCTGGTAGATGTAGGCAGAACCGGGGAGGCCCAGCATGACCAGCGCTGCCGCGCGGCCACGGGAGAGCCCCAACGCCTCGTCAGGCTGCTCGTGGTCAGTTCCGAGACCCTTCGGGAACTGGGTGGGATCCTGAAGGCCGAACCGGCTGGTGTGGCGGACCGTGTCGTGGTTGGACATCACCCAGGTGCTTGGCGCCCCCACCTTCCCCGCCTCGGTCAGCGACTCGGTGATGCTCTCCGTCAACTGGGCAGCGTCCCAGCCCGCCAGCAGGAAATCAAAGTTGAACGCCTGCTGCATTTCATCGTGACGGACATAGCGGAACAGCCGTTCCGCGGGTTCCACCCAGGCTTCGGCGACCAGCATGCGATCGCCGTCGTACTGGGCCAGAACCCTGTTCCATTCACGGTAAATCTCGTGCACGCCCGGCTGATCGAAGTAGGGCGGGGTCTGATTGAGAGCTGCATCGGATTTGTCCGAGTTCCCGCCGTCGATCATGTGGGTCTGCTCCGCCCAGTCCGGCAGGCCTTCAGCCTTGACCATGCCGTGAGCGACGTCGATGCGGAACCCGTCCACCCCACGGTCCAGCCAGAAGCGCAGCACAGAGACCATTTCCGCGCGCACCTCAGGGTTGTCCCAGTTCAGGTCCGGCTGCTTGGTGTCGAAGAGGTGTAAGTACCACTGGCCGTCCTCCAGCCTCGTCCAGGCGTTGCCACCGAAGATGGACTGCCAGTTGTTGGGCGGCAGTTCCCCGTGGTCGCCCTTTCCGTCCCGGAAGATGTACCGGTCGCGTTCCGGCGAATCGATGGCCGCATGCTTGGCGGATTTGAACCATTCGTGTTCGTCGGAGGTGTGGTTCGGGACCAGATCGACGATCACTTTCATGCCGGACTCGTGGGCCTCAGTGAGCATCGAGTCGAAGTCGTCGAGAGTGCCGAACAACGGGTCAACGTCCCGGTAATCGGCGACGTCGTATCCGGCGTCCGCTTGCGGGGAGACATAGAACGGTGAGAGCCAGATGGCATCCACTCCGAGCTTGCGCAGGTAGGGGAGGCGGCTCCTCACTCCCGGCAGGTCCCCCATGCCATCAGCATTGCCGTCCGCGAAGGAACGGGGATAGATCTGGTAGATCACCGCGTCCGCCCACCATGGGCTGACGGTTGCTGGAGTATCGGTCGAGCGGCTGACAGCGGGTGCAGAGGCAGTCATTAACTCTCCTTGAAGAAATCGGGAGTGGAGGAAGGGGGCGCTGAGGTGTACGTCACGATTTGGCATCAAACACTGTGACATCTGGCACAGGTATTGTCCTGAAATACGTAAGCGCTTACATTCATTTTACCAAACGCTGAGGCGGGGCGGGTTTTTAGGCTGCCACCGCCAGACAAAGGAGTCTATTCATGGCGACATTTCGCACCAAGAAAACGCTGCTGCCCATCGCGGCACTGAGCGTACTGACACTGGGCCTCTCCGCCTGCGGCAGCGGGTCCGGGGACGACGGAGGCGGAGGCGGCGACGAGCCCGCAGCCGACTGCGCGGCCTACGAGAGCTACGGCACCTTCGAGGACGCCGAGGTCAGCGTCTACTCCACCATTGTGGACACTGAGGCGGAACTGCTCGAGAATTCCTGGGCAGATTTTTCCGAGTGCACTGGAGTTGAAGTGGTGTACGAGGGTTCGAAGGAGTTTGAGACGCAGATCGGGGTCCGCTCGCAGGCAGGAAACCCCCCAGACATCGCCATCTTCCCGCAGCCCGGGCTGCTGGCTGCTGAGGTCGCGGGCGGCAATGTCCTGCCCGCGCCGGCCGAGGTCGAGGCGCTGGTTGATGAGAACTGGACCGAGGACTGGAAGGGATACGGGACTGTCGACGACGTCTTCTATGGTGCGCCAATGCTCGCCAATATCAAGGGTTACGTCTGGTACGACCCCACGGTCTTCACCGACATGGGGTGGGAGATCCCTGAGACCCTCGACGAGATGATGACACTCACCGAGGACATCGCGGCCGACGGCACCATGAAACCGTGGTGTGCTGGTTTTGAGTCCGGCGAAGCGACGGGTTGGCCCGGGACCGACTGGGTGGAGGACTACGTGCTGCGCCAGGCGGGTCCGGAGGTCTACGACCAGTGGGTGAACCACGAGATTCCGTTCAACGATCCACAAATCGCTGAAGCCTTCGACGCGGTGGGGGAGATCCTGAAGAACGAGGAGTACGTCAATGGCGGAATTGGAGATGTACGGTCGATTCTTTCCACCCCGTTCGCTGATGCAGGACAGCCAGTCCTCGACGGAGCTTGCGCTATGCACCACCAGGCATCGTTCCAGGCTGCGAACTGGCCCGAAGGCACCGAGATATCCGAAGACGGCGACGTGTGGGCGTTCATGACACCCGGCGTTGAGGCCGGCGGCGGAGCAATCACCGGTGGTGGCGAGATTATCGCTGCCTATGCAGACCGTGAAGAGGTTGTCGCCTTCCAGTCGTTCATGGCCAGCGGCGAGTTTGCCAATGCCAGGGTGTCCCAGGGCAGCGGAATCAGTGCCAACCTGGCGCTTGACCCATCGGTTGCAACGTCCGACCTGGATCGCCAGTCCATCGAACTGCTGCAAAACGAGGACACCGTCTTCCGCTTTGACGCGTCCGACCTGATGCCGGGCGCTGTTGGTGCCAACTCCTTCTGGAGCGGCATCGTGGAGTGGATCAACGGCTCGGAGACCGAAGAGGTCCTCGACACCATCGAAAGCTCCTGGCCGCAGTAGTTCAAGAGCCAGTCCGGCGTTCCTTCGTCAACGAGGAACGCCGGACTTGTCCTGACATTTTCCGCACCGTACCTGGTACCGTGCCGTCCGCAAAAGCGCATTTTGCATCACCCTTTATCGCACCAAGGAGGCTGCGCAATGGAGGATCTTGGCAATAAGTTCCTGCAGGTGGTGGTGGCTCTGGCCATTTTCGCCGCCATTATCGGATTAATCATGCTCATCGTTGATCGGGCACCCAAGTCGTTCCGGGACAAAGCGACAGTCATTGGTTTCCTCGCCCCGGCGGCGATCCTACTTGTCGTCGGGATGATCTGGCCCGCCGTCCAGACGTCCCTGCTGGCGTTCACCGACCGCGATGGAAACCTCAACGGTATTGAGAACTTCGTGTGGATGTTCACCGAACCCACTGCGCTGATCACCCTCCGCAATACGGTGCTCTGGGTCATCCTGGTGCCCCTTCTGGCCTCCGGTATTGGGCTGGTGTACGCCGTCTTCATCGACAAGGCCAGGGGCGAGCGGACCCTGAAGGCGCTGGTCTTCATGCCAATGGCCATTTCAATGGTGGGCGCCGGCGTCATCTGGCGCTTCGTGTACGCCTACAAGGGTCCAGAGCAGGAACAAATCGGTCTGCTGAACCAGATTCTGGTGTGGTTTGGTGGCGAACCTCAGCAGTTCCTCCTCGACGCACCCGGCAATACCTTTTTCATGATCGCCGTGATGGTCTGGATCCAGGTTGGCTTTGCGATGGTGATTCTCTCGGCCGCCATCAAGGGCATTCCCATGGAGATCGTTGAGGCTGCCCGACTGGATGGCGCGTCAGCATGGCAACAGTTCCGCGACATCACCATTCCCTCCATTCGAGGGGCGCTGGTCGTGGTCATCACCACGATTACCATCATCACGTTGAAGGTCTTCGACATTGTCCGCACCATGACCGCGGGTAACTACGACACCTCGGTAATCGCCAACGAAATGTACACCCAGGCTTTCAGGGCCAATGAACCGGGCCGCGGTGCGGCGCTGGCACTCGTGCTGTTCCTCATGGTGCTCCCGGTGGTCGTATACAACGCACGCGTTCTCAAGCAGCAGAGGCAGATCCGATGAGCTCGACGCCGACCATTCCCCCAGTTCCCGCATCAGCCCAGCCCGGGGAGACTCCGGCCGGGGCGCAGCCACCCATCACCCGCCGGGTCAAGCAGAAGCTCACCTCGCGGGGCGCAACCATCGCGGCGATCATCATTGCAACCGTGTGGACGATCCCCACCCTGGGCCTGCTGATCTCCTCCTTCAGACCTGAGGAGAATATCCAGCGCAACGGCTGGTGGAACGTCTTCGGGGACCGTGAGTTCACGGCCGATAACTACGTGGATGTGCTGGTATCCGGGGGGAGCCAGTCGCCGAACCTCGGCCAGTACTTCGTGAACTCGCTGGCAATCGTCATTCCCGCCACAATCATCCCGCTCGTGATCGCCGCCATGGCGGCATACATGTTCGCCTGGGGAAAATTCAGGGGCAAAGACACGATGTTCGTGTTCATCTTCGCCCTCCAGATCATTCCCCTCCAGATGGCGTTGATCCCGCTGCTGAGCCTGTTCGTGAACCTTCAGATCGGCGATTTCCAGTTACTCCCGTCAGGATCCTATGCCCAACTGTGGATAGCGCACTCAATTTTCGCCCTCCCCCTGGCCATCTTCCTGCTCCACAACTTCATTGCTGAGATACCCGGCGAAGTGATCGAGGCGGCCCGGGTGGACGGCGCGGGTCACGCCACCATTTTCTGGCGCATCATCATCCCGCTGTCAGTTCCGGCGCTCGCCTCCTACGCCATCTTCCAATTCCTGTGGGTCTGGAATGACCTCCTGGTCGCGCTGGTCTTCTCCGGTGGCACGCCCGACGTCGCCCCGATCACCCAGCGGTTGGCGGAACTCACCGGCACGCGTGGCGGCGAATGGCACAGGCTCACCGCTGGTGCCTTCGTGTCGATGATCGTTCCGCTGCTGGTTTTCTTCGGCCTGCAGCGCTACTTCGTTCGGGGTCTGTTGGCGGGTGGACTCAAGGGATGAACCGTGATGACCAGCATTGACGACGTCGCCAAATCAATCGGCGTGTCAACGGCGACCGTTTCGCGGGCGCTCCGGGGACTCTCAGGTGTTTCCGCTGGCACCCGGTTGCGGGTGCAATGCGCCGCAGAGGAGCTCGGCTACGTGCCGTCGTCGTCGGCGTCCGGCCTGGCATCGGGCCGGACCATGGCGATGGGAGTGCTACTGCCGCAGATTGACCGCTGGTACTTCTCAGCAGTCCTGGAGGGCGTGGACCGCCAGCTTCGCGCGGCCGGATACGACCTGGTGGTGTTCAACCTGGGCGGGTCGGGAGTCAACCGGCAACGTGTGTTCCACCGGTCCATCCTGCGCAAACGCATCGACGCGCTCCTCGTGATGTGTATGGAGCTGACGGATGACGAACTGCAATCACTGCAGGCCGTGGATTCGCCCACCCTCGTGGTGGGCGGATCCGTCCGGGGGGTCCGTCATGTGGGAATTGACGACGACGCCGCGGC
Organism: Arthrobacter flavus; assembly: GCF_039526005.1. NCBI lineage: Bacteria > Bacillati > Actinomycetota > Actinomycetes > Micrococcales > Micrococcaceae > Arthrobacter > Arthrobacter flavus. The sequence continues at coordinate 18,924 of NZ_BAAAIJ010000001.1, forward strand.
CCGGGACGCCGTCGAGCACCTGATTGCCCTGGGGCACAAGGACATCGCTCACCTGCGGGGCGGCGGGTCATTTGGCATCGAGTTCGAGGTGCCCCGAATCCGCGAGGAGTCCTATCTTTCCACGATGGCCCGGCATGGGCTGCCCGTCCGACCGGAGTGGTCAGTGTTCGGGGATTTCCGTTTCAAACGCGGAAAGGAGGCGGCGTTCACCCTCCTACGGGATCCGGCTGATCGGCCAACGGCGGTGTTTTGCTCCTCGGATGAGATGGCGTTCGGCGTGATCAGCGCCGCCGCTGACCTGGGGATCAGCATCCCCGGGGAGCTGTCGGTGGTGGGAATCGACGACCACGAATTCGCTGACCCGCTGAACCTGACGACCATCCGGCAGAGCCCCGAGGAGCAGGGGGCGTACGCAGCCGATCTCTTGCTTGCGGAGCTCGAGGGGGGCGCACCCGTTGCTGCCCCGGGCCCCCGGCCGCACGAGCTGATCATCAGGACATCAACCGCGCCGCCGCACTCCCTGCCCGCTAAGTGACCTGTCTGCCCAGTGAACCAAGGTTTCACTGGGCAGATACCTGACACTGCACTGGATGCTGCGATTCGGTGGGCAACCGGGTCGATAGACTCGGCGGATGGCTACCGAACTGATGTACCTGAGTGACTTCGATGTGTTGACCGGCGCCGCGCGCGTGCAGTCGGTCAGCGTCGACGACGACGGCCGCACCGACGTCGTCCTGGACCGGACCTGCTTCTACCCCCGCGGCGGTGGCCAGGACTGGGACACCGGTGCGATCAGGGGAGCTACCGGGGAGTTCACAGTGGACGAGGTCCGGTTGGACCCCGAGGGCGTGGTCCACCACCTCGGGACCGGGCCGATCGCCGTCGGGGACGAAGTGTCGTTGGCGGTCGACGCGACCCGGCGGGAAATCAACACCCGCCTGCACTCGGCCGGTCATGTGGTGGACCTCGCGGTTGAACGGCTGGGCCTGCCCTGGGTCCCCGGCAAGGGCGCCCACTATCCCCACATGTCCTTCGTCGAGTACACCGCTGCGCTGACGCCGGAGGATGGCGAAGCGGCCCGTGGCCGGATCCAGGTGGCTGTTCACGAGGTGATTGGCGCCGGAAGCACCAACGACATCCGGTTCATGCCGGTATCGGAGATGGGCGCCTACTGCCGCAACGTTCCGGACAACATTCCGACCAACAAGCCAGCGCGGATCGTGCTGTACAGCGATGACTTCGGTGTCCCCTGTGGTGGCACCCATGTCCGGGTCGTCAGCGACATCGGAACCCTGACCATCACCAAGATCAAATCCAAGAAGGGCGTCACCAAGGTGTCCTACGCCGTGGAGGGGATCAACTAGCGCCGTCGTCGTCCTCTCTGGTGAGCAACCTGGACCGGACGCGTCAAGCTGGACATCGGAGGGGAAGATGTTGGCCACCGATGTCCAGGTTCCTCACCGGAACTGGGTTAGGTGGCGGCTAGTTGGCGCGGGCCAACTGCCGGATCGGGATCCAGCGGGAGGCCAGCCGGCGATACGACGCAGCGGCGCCGGTCATGTCACCTTCGGACAGGCATTCGATGCCCATCCTGACGTCCATGGGGGACTCGTCCGGGAACACCAGGTCGGCGACCGGGCCGTAATCCAGTTCCACCACCGCGTCGAGGCGGAACAACTGGAGCCATTCGATAATGTCTGTCAGGTCATCGAGCAGGTCCAGTTCCGGCGCCGCGATCGCCAGTGACGCCATCGCGTGCTTGGCCCGCTCGATGCACTCGTGCACCGCCGCAGTCACCCGCACGGTGCGGACCTTGCCACCGTCCTCAATCACCTCGGTGAGATCGTCCTCATGGATCAGGACAAACCAGGAGAACGGAACCCCCCAGGTGGCTGACCGGGTGTGGAGCTTGGCGGTGGTCTCGGCGACGGTTTCGGGATCGAGTCGCGCTTGGTGCGCGTCGGTTGCCGCCTCGGGCAGCAGCACATCCACCAGCGGACCGCGAATCGTCTGGCCCAGCGACTCGGCCGCCAGCGAGGTGCGTACCGCCAGCTGATTCGGGCAATAGTACTGTGCGGTGACACCGTTAGCGCCCGGGAAATGAAGGACCCGGACGAGGTCTGCCCCATGGTGTGGGAACGGATCCGAGACCTGGCGGAGGATCCGCTGCAGCGAGTTGTTGCGCTCAATCCCCTCGGTGTCCTTGCGGTCGCGCGACCGCTGCTCCAGGATCACCAGTTGCTGGGCGTCGCTGAACGCCTCAAGCGGTTCGAAGACCCTGAGAAACGACACGTAGGGGAAGGTGTGGCCCGTGGCGGCCGGACCGATGGCCGCCATCAGCTACCCCAGCTCCACAATGACCGGTGCATGGTCCGAGGCGCCCTTACCCTTGCGTTCCTCCCGGTCGATCGACGCGCCGGTCACTCGCTCCGCAAGCGCCGGAGATGCCAGCACGAAGTCAATCCGCATGCCCATTTTCTTGGGGAAGCTCAGCTGCTTGTAATCCCAGTACGTGTAGACGCCGGGGCCCGGGGTGTGGGGGCGGGCGACGTCGGTGAAGCCTGAGTTTTCGAACGCGTGAAAGGCGGCGCGCTCGGCCGGGCTGACGTGGGTGTAGCCCTCCCGCTGGAACAGGTCGATATCCCAGACGTCCTCATCCTGGGGGGCGATGTTCCAGTCTCCGGTCAGGGCGATCTGCGCCGTCGGGTCGGCTTCGATCCAGCCGAGGGCTTTGGCCCTCAGGGTGTCGAGCCAATCAATCTTGTACTGCATATGGGGGTCGTCGAGGGACCGTCCGTTGGGGACATACAGGCTCCAGACCCGCACACCGCCACAGGTGGCACCGATCGCGCGGGCTTCCTGGATCGGTTCGGCGTCCTTCCCGAAGAGGGGCTGACCCTCGAAGGTGCGTTCGACGTCGTCGAGCCCCACCCGGGAGGCGATCGCGACGCCATTCCACTGGCTCAGACCAAAGTGGGCTACCTCGTAGCCGTTGGCTTCGAACAGATCCCAGGGGAAGTTCTCGTCCTTGCATTTGGTCTCTTGAATGGCGAGGACATCGACGTCGGAGCGGTCTAGCCAGGCTTCGACGCGGTCCGCGCGGGCTCGGAGGGAATTGACGTTCCAGGTGGCAATCTTCACAGGGAACACGTTACCAATGTCCTGGGCGTCAGCCCCGCCACCAGGTGTCCAGGATGGTCACAGGGACGGTGCGTTTGTGGCGGGTCATGGTGTGCCGGCGCTCGATCGCGAGTGCCGCAGACTCCTCGACCTCCCTGCCTTCCAGATAGTCGTCAATCTGGTCGTAGGTGATTCCCAGTTCATGTTCGTCGGTGCGGCCGGGCTGATGATCCAGTAGGTCAGCTGTCGGCACCTTGGTGTAAATCTGGGGCGGTGCTCCGAGTTCCTTGAGTAGTTCCCGGTTCTGGCGCTTGTTGAGCCCAAACAGCGGGAGGATGTCGGCTCCGCCGTCGCCGTACTTGGTGAAGAAGCCGGTAACCGATTCTGCTCCGTGGTCGGTGCCAATCACCAGGAGATTGTGCTGTCCGGCGAGCGCGTACTGGGCAATCATCCGCGCCCGGGCCTTGATGTTTCCCTTGGTGAAGTCGGAGATGACCTCACCCGTGGCACTGGCATACTCCGCTTCGAACCCGTCAACAGCTGCAGCGACGTTGAAGGTGCGCTGGCTTTTCGGCTGAATAAACTCCAGGGCCGCCTGTGCGTCATCCTCGTCCTGCTGTTCCCGGTAGGGGAGACGGACGGCGATGAAGTCCGCCGCAATTCCTTCGTCGGCCAGTTCGGTCACGGCCAGCTGGGCGAGCCTGCCGGACAGGGAAGAGTCCACTCCGCCGCTGATCCCGAGAACAAACCCGTTGGTCCCGGTGGCCTTGAGGTAGTCCTTCAGAAAAGTGACTCGAGCCCGGATTTCCGCGGCAGGGTCGATGGTGGGCTGCACGCCCATTTCCTCGATGATGCTGGCTTGGTTTTCGCGCATGTGGAAAGGCTACTACGGTGGCGTTTCCGGTGCGTTACGGCAAATCACACGGCCACCTTAGGCCCCGCCCCCAGGGGCTCGGGGCAGGGGCCCGCTACTGCTTGAAGGCAGCGTCGAAGGAGGCGCCCGAGGGCCCGAAGTTGAACTGCTTCAGGAAGGCCAGGGCTTCGGGTGCACCCTGCAGCCGGTCCATCCCGGCGTCCTCCCACTCCACTGAGATGGGCCCGTCGTAGCCGATGCTGGTCAGGGCCCTGAAACTGTCTTCCCACGGCACATCACCGCGGCCCGTTGACACGAAGTCCCAGCCGCGCCGGGGATCGCCCCACGGCAGGTGCGAGGACAGGATGCCGTTACGGCCGCCGCCCATCCGCATCTTCGTGTCCTTGCAGTCGACGTGGTAGATCCGGTCGGCGAAGTCGGAGATGAACGCCACTGGGTCGATCTGCTGCCACAGGAAATGGCTGGGGTCCCAGTTCAAGCCGAAGGCCGGCCGGTGCCCGATGGCCTCAAGTGCCCGCTGGGTGGACCAGTAGTCGTAGGCGATCTCCGACGGGTGCACCTCGTGGGCAAACCGGACTCCGCACTCGTCGAACACGTCGAGGATGGGGTTCCAGCGGTCCGCAAAGTCCTGATACCCGGCGTCGATCACAGCCTGGGACACGGGCGGGAACATGGCGACGTACTGCCAGATCGACGAACCGGTGAATCCCACCACCGTTTTCACCCCGAGCTTCTGGGCTAGCCGTGCGGTGTGCTGCATTTCCTCGGAGGCGCGTGCCCTGACGCCGTCGGGCTCCCCGTCGCCCCAGACCCTTGGTCCGACGATGGCCTGGTGCCTGAAATCGATCGGGTCGTCGCACACGGCCTGACCCTTGAGGTGGTTGGAGATGGCCCACACCTTCAGCCCGTTGCGTTCCAGGATGGCGAGCCGGCCAGCGATGTACTCATCGTCGTCCCAGCGCCACGCATCCAGATGGTCCCCGGAGACGGCGATCTCCAGTCCGTCGTAGCCCCACTCGCCCGCCAGGCGCGCCACCTCCTCGAAGGGAAGGTCGGCCCACTGGCCGGTGAACAGGGTGTAGTTGCGTGGCATGGGTGCTCCTAGGAAAGGGTGAGCTGGGCTGGGTCCCAGTCTTCGGGTAGGGGGTCGAACGCCGCGGCGGAACTGGTCACCGGAACGAATGCTCCGGTGTCGACTGAATCGGCAATCGCCACCATTGCATCGAGGATGTGAAAACCGGTTGAGCCCTGTGCACGGTGCGGTACGCCGGCCCGGATAGCCCGCGCCATCTCCAGCACGCCTGAACCGCGGCCGAATACCGACCCGACGGCGGGTATGGTCTCCCAATCGTCGGCACCGTGCCGGTGCAACCGGACGTCCCCGTGGAACTCGTTCGGGTCGGGGAAAGCGATGGTGGCCTCGGTCCCGGTGATTTCGACGAAACCAGTTCGGGGCCTGGGGGAGTCAAAACTGAAGATGCTCTGCGACGACCGGCCGCCGTCGAACTCTGCCAGGGCGCTGACATGGGTGGGCACCGACACCCCAAACGATTCACCGGCCTTCGGTCCCGAGCCGATGACCCGGGTGTCCCGCGCGCGGGACCCGAGGGCCGCGACCCGCCGGATGGACCCGAACGCCTGTACCAGGGTGGCCAGGTAGTAGGGGCCGATGTCGAACAGGGGCCCGGCCCCCGCCTGGAACAGGAAGGCCGGGTTGGGATGCCATGATTCCGGGCCCGGGGACTGCATCAGGGTGAGGGCGGTCAACGGTGTGCCGATATCGCCGCGCCGGATGGTGCGCAGCCCGGTCTGGAGGCCCGCGCCGAGGAAGGTGTCGGGGGCGCATCCCAGCCGGACTCCCGCTGCTTCGGCCGCGGCCAGTAGCTCTGCTCCGGAGGCGCGGTCGAGGGAGAACGGCTTCTCTGACCAGACATGCTTGCCGGCCGCGACGGCCGCAAGGGCCACCGGGACGTGGGCGGCGGGGGTCGTCAGGTTGACGATGATTTCCACGTCCGGGTGAGACAGGGCAGCGTCGACCCCGCCCGCCGCTGCCACGCCGAACTCGGCGGCGCGGGCACGCGCGGCATCCTCAGAGAGGTCGGCGACGATGTGAACGTGGAGGTCGGGGAAAGCGGTGAGGTTGGTCAGGTATTCCTTGCTGATTACCCCTGCGCCGATCACGCCGACACCAACCGGGCCTCTCATGCGCCGGCCCGGGCAAGGAGGAACCGGCGGCTGTCCTCCAGGGCCGTGAACAGGTCCCCGGTGCTGTCATCGAGTTCGACCACTGCTGTTTCGACTGTCGACGACGCAGCCAGGACCCCTGCAATATCCATCCGCCCGGCACCAACTGCCACCTGGGATTTATTGTCCTGGTCGACTGCGCCGTCCTTGATGTGGATGAGCCGGACCCGCTCGCCGAGGCGTCCCAGCAGAGCTGCCGGGTCCTGCCCGCCGACCGCCACCCAATAGGTGTCCACTTCCAGGACCACCGACTGATGCAGGTTTTCGGCCAGTACTTCAAGGCCAGTGCGGCCAGCAAAATCGGTCTCTACCTCGAACCAGTGGTTGTGGTAACCCACGCGCAACCCATACTCCGCGGCGAGAGTCGCGGCCTCATTGAGCTGGGCGGCCGTAGCGGCGATGTCGGCAACCGATGTCCAACGGTCGGGGTGCACATAAGGATCGATCACGGTGCGCATCCCGAGGATGCGGGCCGCCTCGAAGATCTTCGTCTGGTCGGCTGACAGCAAGGGGGCGTGCCCGGAGGGTGCCGAAAGATGGTTCCGTTTCAGGGCTGCAGCCAGCGGGGCCGGATCCGCGGCGAAGTTGTACGGCTCGACGTTGGTGAAACCCATCGCCGCGATCCGGTCGATGGTGCCATCGAGGTCGGCTTCGAGGGCGTCGCGGACGGTGTAAAGCTGGACGGACAGTTCCATGGGTTCTCCTGCGTGCAATAGATCGTCTCAGGCGGGTGCGACGGCGGTGCCCGCCTGGGCGGCACTGGCCTCCACCGCGGCCAGTACCCGCTGGGTTGCCAGTCCGTCCTCGAACGACGGCGACGTGGGGGTCCCCGAGTCGATCGCTGTGAGGAAGTCGGCTGCCTGGCTGGTGAAGGTGTGGTCCCAGCCGAGGGTGTGCCCGGCGGGCCACCAAGCTCCAAGGTACGGGTGGGATGGCTCGGTGACCAGTATTTTGCTGTACCCCTGCAACTCTGCCGGTGTGCCACTGTCGAAGTACTGCAACTCGTTCAGGTGCTCCAGGTCGAAGCGCAGCCCTCCCCGGGAACCGTAGATCTCAATCTGCAGCGAGTTCTTGCGCCCCGTCGCGAACCGCGAGACTTCAAGGCTGGCGACCGCCCCGGAGGCGAGTCGCAGGGTGGCCCAGGCGGCGTCGTCGACGGTCACCTGTTCGAGTCCGGCCGGGCCGGGACGCTCCGTTACGAACGTATTGACCGTGCCGGACACGCTCGCCACCGGGTCACCGAGCAGGAAGGCCACCTGATCAACTGCATGCGAGGCCAGGTCGCCCAGCGCACCGGAACCAGCCGATGCCTTGCGCAAACGCCAGCTCATGGCGGCCCGCTCATCCGCTAGCCAATCCTGCAGGTAACTCACGCGAATCTGACGGACGTCCCCCACACGCCCGTCAGAAATCAAGGTCCGCGCCAGGGCAAGCGCGGGCAGTCGTCGGTAGTTGAAGCCGACCATCGACTGGACCCCGCGGGACCGCGCGGCCACAGCCGCGGCGACCATCAGCTCGGCTTCGGCAACCGAGTTGGCGAGCGGCTTCTCGACGATGACGTGTTTGTCTGCCTCCAACGCGGCGATCGCCAGTTCGGCGTGCAGATGGCCGGGGGCGCAGATGTCCACAATGTGGATGTCGTCGCGCTCCAGCATTTCCCGCCAGTCGGTGGAGCTTTCGGCCCAGCCGAATCGGGCGGCGGCGTCGTCGACCTGAGTGGCGTCCCGGCCCACCAGGAGCTGCTGGGTGACACGGGGAGTCGGATAAAAGGCGTTCACGTTGCGCCAGGCGTTCGAGTGCGCCTTTCCCATGAAGGAGTAGCCGACGACGGCCACCCCGAGCGTGCCGGGCACGGCAGCTGCTGCCGGGGCGGGGGTGGTCATGAATGGTCTCCTTGAAGCAGGGGCGTAGCGGTCCTGGGCGGCGTGATCGAGCGCAGGAAGGCGAGGCCGTCATGGGCTAGCCGGTCCTGGGACTCGGCGAGGGGCCGCCAGATGGAGGCGGCGGTGGCGATGCTGGCGTTGTGCGAGGTGAAACTTTCAATATTCAGCGGACCCTCGTAGCCGACCGTGTCGAGGGCTTCGAGGATGCCGGCCCAGTCGGTCTGGTCGCCACCGGGGGCGCCACGGTCGTTGCCGCAGACCTGGACGTGCACCAGGTGTTCTCCGGCGCTGATGATCGCGGCAGCGGACGACCGCTCCTCGATGTTCAGGTGGTAGGTGTCGAGGGCCAGTCCGACCCCGGGACCCAGCAGGGGGCCCAGAGCGTCAAGGCCCTGGGCAACCGTGTTGATCAGTGATGTCTCATACCGGTTGAGGGGTTCGATCCCGAGGGTGACGCCGGCGCCGGTTGCTTCGTCGGCGAGCGGTGCAAGGTTGTGACGCAACTGCCCGTAGGCGGCGCGACGTTCGTCGTCGTCCATCCGCCACAGCCGGCCGGTGGACGAGTAGAACGGACCGCATACTGACGGGGCACCAATATCGTGCGCCAGTTGGATGCAGGCGCTGAGGTACCGCTGGGTCTCAAGGATGGTCGAGGCTTCGGCCAGGACCAGGTCGCGGCCAGGTGCCATCGCACCGACCAGGTAGGGCTGCAGGCCGCCGAGTGACTCGTTGACGGTGGCTGCGGTGAAGTCGCCAATGTTCTCCAGGGGGAGTTCGACGGCGTCGAACCCCATGGCGGCGATGGATTCCAGCAAAGGAGGCAGGCTGGCGTCAGTCAGGGGTGAAGTCCATACCCAGGTGTTGACGCCGAGGGGTCGCTCAAAGACGCTCGCCACGGTCCTGCCTCCTTTCGCGTTGCTGCTGGTGGTTGAGCGGGTTACGGAATCTGGCGTTCCTGCCAGACCTCGGGATAGCCTTCCATGTCCTCGCCGCCGAACTTGGCGTAGTGACCATCAGGCATTCCCTCGTTGGCGGTTAGGAATTCGCCGCGTTCTTCCTCAGTGATTGGGGTCTGGGGAAGGATCCATTCGGCGGGGACTTCCTCGCCAGCGAAGATCTGTTCCAGGGCCAGCAGCGGGGTGCGCCATTGGAAGTTGGAGTAGACCGGGGCGAGCGCATCAATGCCCGTTTCCTCCCACTTACGCAGGAAGCTCATCTCGTCCTCGCCGGTCATGACCGGGAGGTCGGCGCCGGCGTCCTCGAAAGCCTCGATTGCCGCGACGGCGCCGTCCCCGGCGTCCATCCAGATGCCCTGCACGTCGCCGGTGGCCAGCTCGTCAGCCAGGATGTCCTTGATCTCCGTGGGATCGGCACCGGTGAAGTAGTCGACAGCTTCGATGCCGTTCTCCTCGAAGATCCGCTCGGCAGCAGCCCAGCGCTGTTCGAGGACGTCGACGCCAGGAAGGATGCGCAGGGCAACCACCTTGTCGCCTTCCTCGAGCCGTTCGCTCAGGAACTCAGCGGTGTCGATCCCCCAGGCGAACCCGCCGATGGGATGGATGAACGTGACGGCGCAATCCGTTTCCACTCCACGGTCAAAGACCACCACTGGTTTCCCGGTCTCGCAGGCCCGCTCGACGGCCGGCGTCATGGCTGCCGTCGAGTTGGGGGAGATGATGAAGGCGTCGCAGTTGCCTTCAGCGATGAAGTAGTCGATGTCAGCGATCTGCGTGTTGTCGTCATCCTGCGCGTCGCGGGTTTCCATCTCGGAGATCACCCCTGAATCCTGCAGCGCTTTCAGCTGCTCATTCATGGTGATCCAGCCGGTCTGCCGCCACGGGTTGGAAATTGAGGCGTTGGCGAAGCAGGCCTTCTGGGCGCCATCCGCCGCGTACTCGGCGGTATCGGTCATTTCCCCGTCGATGTACTGCAGCCAGGGCTGCTCCGGATCACCTTCGAAGGTGGCGGAACGCTGCTCGAACTGGTCGTCGTACACCTCCTGGACGAACCACTCATCACTGCTGGTCTCCTCAGCGGCGGGCGCGGTTTCTTCGGCGGCTGCCGTGGTGTCTTCCGTAGGCGGGTCTTCAATGGATGAATCGGTGGTGCAGGCGGTCAGGGCGAGCAGCGATGTGGCTGCTACCACCGTGACCTTTGTCAGGATGCTTCGTCGCATCATATTCCTCTCTCATTGGTGCCCACGGTGGGCGGTTCAGCGATGGGGTGTGTCGGTTCCTGGGCCTTGGAGCTGGTGCCGCGGCGTTTCCGCTGCCAGGTCTGGGTTGCCGCGGCGACGGCGACAATGATGATGATGCCCTGGACGGTGTCCCGCCAGGTGGATTCGACGCCGAGGAAGTTCAGCAGGGTGAACAGGGTTTCGAGGGCGAAGGCTCCCGCCGCGGCGGACAGGACCCAGCCACGGCCCCCGCCCAGGACCACTCCGCCGAGGACGACGGCGGTAATGGCGGTAAACTCGTAGCCTCGACCCACCGACGGGTGGACGCCGGCGTAGCCGACCAGGATGATGCCGGCCACCGTCGCGGACAGTGACGACAACATGAACGCCCGGGTCTTGACCCACCAGACGCGGGCGCCGGTCAGTGCTGCAGCGCGTGAATTGTCGCCGACGGCGATCAGGGTGCGACCATACGGGCGGCGCATCAACCACAGCGCTGCCGCCGCGGTGACCAGGAAGATGATCACCGGGTAGGGGATGATCTCCAGCACGGGAACATCCCGGATACCGCCGCGACCAATCTGCCGGAAGCTGTCGGCCGGGTTCCCGGTCGCGGCGCCGCCGGTCGAATACAACACCAGACCGAGCAGTGCGAGCATCATGCCGAGCGTCACGATGAAGCTGGGAACCTTGAGCAGCGTGGTCACCAGGCCGTTGATCAGGCCGATGAAGGCGCCGAACACGAGCATCAGCACCAGGACCGGGATCACCCGGGCGTCGTCGTCGCCAATCAGGTTGCCCGCGATAAACACCTGCGCGGTGACCACGGAACCCATGGACAGGTCGAACTCGCCGGAGACGATGACGAAGTACTGCCCAATGGCCGCGATGGCGATCGGAGCGGTCCGGCCGATGAAACGGATCAGGGAGCCCGGCTCGCCGAAGGATGGGTTGGCGGCGATCACGGCGATCAGCAACGCGATCAGCAGGATGAACACTCCGCCGCTGGGGGTCCGTAGGGCACGCAGCAGGCGGTCCCCGGCCGAGGACCGGTTGCGTGAGAGCACCTCGTTCCGGGTGCCCTGCGCGTTCTCGCCGATGCTCATGCGGACACCTCATGCGCCGTGGCGGGGCGGGACTTGGGGGAGTGGGACTTGTCGAAGCGCGGCGGGCGGGTAATCACGGTGCGGCGGGCGTAGACGGCGACGGCGATCACGATCACCAGCCCGCGCACCACATCCTTGAGGAAGGGGTTGATCTGCATGACGCTCATGATGTTGTCCAGCATCGCGAAGATCAGGACGCCGCCGAGGGTGCCGATCAGCGAGCCTTTGCCGCCAGCGAGCAGGGTGCCGCCGAGGACGACGGCGGCGATGGAGAGCAGGTCGTAGCCGCCCTGCGAGCCGATGGTGGGGCTTCCGACGCCGAGCCGTGCGGCCAGGAGCAGCCCGGCCAGTCCAGCCATCACCGAACACAGGATGTGCGCGGTGATGATGGGGGTGCGGGTTCTGATCCCCGACATCCGGGCGACGCCCAGGTCCCCGCCCACAGCGTAGATGTGGTGGCCTACGCGGGTGCGGTTCAGCATCAACAGGACCAGGCCTGCAGTGGCAAGCATGATCAGGGTGGAGATCGGGATGGGCCCCAGCCCGGTGGCCCCGATCAGCCGGAAGGACAGGGGTGCCTGGCCGGAGCTGCCCTGATAGTTGGTGGCCAGGTAGCCGCTGATGATCAGGCCCATGCCGAGGGTGGCAATGAACCCATGCACTTTCAGGCCCGACACCACCAGGCCGTTGGCCAACCCGATCAAGGCTGAGACGGCGAGCGCGGCGAGCACCCCGGGAAGCACATTGGCGCCCTGATTGGCCATGATCCCGGCGGCGATCAGGCTGGACAGGCTGATTACGTAGGGTACCGAAAGGTCGAGGCTTCCCACCAGGATGACCAGGGTCTGCCCGATGGCAATGAATCCGAGGACGCTGGTCCCGGTGAGGATGTCCGAGATGTTGCCGGTGCTGAAGAAGCTCCGGCCCACCGACCCGACGAGCACGGTGCCAACGATGATGGTCAACAGCACCACCAGGTACACGATGTGGGTTGACGTGAGTCTCGATAGTCGGTTCATGACGGGGCCTCCTCGGTCCGTGCGCCGGTGGCCAGCTGCAGAACTTCTTCCTCGGTCGACTGCGGGGACAGCTCGCCGGCGATGAGGCCATCCCGCATCACCAGTACCCGGTCGGACATGCCGAGTACTTCGGGCAGTTCACTGGAGACCATCAGGATCGCTTTCCCGTCGGCAGCCAGCGCCCGCATCAGGTTGTAGACCGCCACTTTCGCTCCGACGTCGATGCCGCGGGTCGGCTCATCCAGCAGCACCAGCTGGGGGGCGATGGCCAGCCACTTGGCCAGCACCACCTTCTGCTGGTTTCCGCCCGAGAGGTACTGGACCTCCTGGTCGAGGTCCCGGGCGATCACTTCCAGGGAAGAAAACACGCCGGGGGCGTCCTGCCGGGCCTGACTGGTGCGGCCCGGGAACACGGAGCGGATCACGCTGAGGGCGTTGTCGAGAATCGACTGGTTCAAGCTCAGGCCCTGTGTTTTGCGGTCCTCAGTGATCAGGGCAATCCGGTGCTGGATTGCTGCGCGGGTGCTTTTCGCGGTGTAGGGCTGCCCTGCGAGCCTCATCGTGCCCCGGGTGAAGGGGGCGGCGCCGAAAACGGCTTCCACCAATTCGGTGCGCCCCGACCCCTGAAGTCCGGCGATGCCCACAATTTCGCCGGTCCGCAGCGTCAGGTTGATCGAATCGAGCTGTTCGTTGCCGCCGTCGGTTACTTCCAGTAGCGGCTCCCCGATGGTGGTGCCGGGTTCGGCCCCGGGGAAGTAGGCCGAGATGGGCCGGCCGACCATCAGGCGCACCAGCGACGCATCATCCAGGGCCGACGCCGACTCGGATCCGACCACTTCCCCGTCCTTCAGGACAGTGATCGTGTCGCAAAGGTCGAAGATTTCCTTGAGCCGGTGCGACACATAGAGGATAGCGACGCCGCGTTCCTTCAACCGCTGGATGATCCCGTACAGCAGTTCCACTTCCGGGCCGGCGAGGGCAGCGGTGGGCTCATCCATCGAGATGATGCGGGCGTTATAGCTGACGGCCTTCGCGATTTCGACGATCTGCTGCTGGGCGACCGACAGGTTGCTCACGGGGGTGGAGGGTTGGATGCTGGTGATGCCCAGTTGGCCCAGCAGCTCAGCTGTGCGATCCAGCATGGCCTTCTTGTTCACCAGGATCCCGCGCCGCGGTTCCCGTCCCAGGTAGATGTTCTCGGCGACGGTGCGGTCGGGGAGCAAATTGAATTCCTGGAAGACGGTGGAGATCCCGGCCTCGTGGGCCTGGGTGGGATGAGTGAAGTTGACCACGGTTCCGGACAGTTCGATAGTGCCCGCATCCCGGTGGTGGACCCCGGCCAGCACCTTCATCAGTGTGGATTTTCCGGCACCGTTCTCTCCGACCAACCCGTGGACTTCACCGGCGCGCAAGGCTAGGGAAACATCTTTCAGCACCTCGACGCCAAAGAAACTCTTGGACAGTCCGGTGACAGTTAGCACCGTTGAGGCGCTGTCCCGAGAGTCTGAGGGGAAGACATCGTTATCCACGAGCCCACTGTGACATAAAACTCATACTTTTGTCGAGCATCATTCAAAAGTAGGACGTTGTACATAAGTTAGTGGATAGTGAGACAGGCCGAAGTTCCGCATGGTTTACTGAAACTGTGGTGAAGATTGAGTCCGAAAAGCAGGCCCGAACCTCGGCGTTACCTGCTCCGGGAGCCAGCGAGGTATTTCAGCTCCTCCGCGACGGACAGCCGCGGACCCGGGCTGAACTGGCGCAACTCACTGGGCTGGCTCGGTCAACGGTCGCCTCGCGGGTGGATACCCTGATGACCCTCGGGCTGGTTGCTCCGTACGGGGGTGCCGTGTCGACCGGAGGCAGGCCGCCGTCGTTGTTCGCCCTCAACCCCGGGGCACGGGTGGTGATTGGCGCTGATCTGGGCGCCACCCACGCCCTGGTGATCCTGACTGACCTCTCCGGAACGGAACTGGCCAGCGCGCGCCAGTCCATGACCATCTCCGACGGACCAGAGGCAGTGCTGGGCTGGCTGGTCGCAACGATCGGTGAGCTGCTGCGGGAGGCGAAGCGGACCAGTACCGAACTGGCAGCGATCGGCATTGGGTTGCCCGGGCCGGTGGAACACGAGACGGGTCGGCCCATCAACCCTCCGATCATGCCGGGCTGGGACCGGTTCGATGTGCCGGGGTTAGTGCAACGCAGTTTCAACGTGCCGGTGCTCGTGGACAATGACGTCAACATCATGGCCCTGGGCGAGCTGAGCGGCAACTGGCCGGACACCACCGATCTGATGTTCATCAAGGTGGCCACCGGGATCGGCGCCGGGATCATTTCAGGTTCAATGCTGCAGCGCGGTGCGCAGGGCACGGCCGGGGACCTCGGCCACGTCCGGGTCCCGCGCGGTGGGGAGATTCCGTGCCGCTGCGGGAATACGGGGTGCCTCGAAGCACTGGCTGGCGGGCCCGCGCTCGCGGCAGCGTTGAACGCACGTACCGGGGGTGACCTGACCGCCACCCAGGGGGTGATCGATCTGGTGCGTTCGGGCGACCGCGACGCCATCCAGGTGATCCGCCAGGCCGGCCGCGACATCGGCGATGTACTGGCCACCTGCGTGAACCTGATCAACCCGTCGGTGGTGGTGATCGGCGGGAGCCTGGCACAGGCGGGCGAGCACCTGCTGGCCGGGATCCGTGAGGTGGTCTACCGGCGCTCCCTGCCTTTGGCCACCGAGCACCTGCGGATTGTGCCATCGGTGGCCGGGCAGAATGCCGGCGTCCGGGGTGCCTCAGTGATGGCCATTTCCCACGTTCTGTCGCCGGAATCGATCGAGACCGCGAGCCTGGGCGCCCCCTCAGAGGGACCTCGCAGGTCCGGCAGTGAAAGACACTAGGATTGCAACTATGACCGTCGAGAGCACCGCCCGCGTCCGCCTGCGTGAACTGATCCAGGAACTGGCCATCGTGCACGAGAAAGTGACGCTGTCCAGCGGCAAGGAAGCCGACTATTACATCGACCTTCGCCGGGTCACCCTGCACCACGAAGCGTCCCAGCTGGTGGGGCAGGTCATGCTGGAGTTGCTCGACGACGCCGGAATCGCCTTCGAGAGTGCCGGCGGCCTGACCATGGGTGCCGACCCGGTGGCCACCGCCGTGATGCACGCCGCGGCCCGCGACAACCGTGGCATTGACGCGTTCGTGGTGCGCAAAACCCAGAAGACTCACGGCATGGCCCGCCAGGTGGAAGGCCCGGACATTGCGGGCCGGCCCGTCGTCGTGCTCGAAGACACCTCAACCACCGGCGGGTCAGCGTTGACCGCTGTTGAAGGTGTCCGGCGGGCTGGCGGCATGGTGCAGGCAGTGGCGGTGATCGTTGACCGGGACACCGGGTCGAAGGAACGCATCGAGTCTGAGGCAGGGGTGCCGTACCTGTACGCCTTCGGCAAAGACGAGCTTGGCCTGGGGTAGCGCCCCGACTACCCATGACTGAGGACGCCGAACGGCTGCTTCGCTATGCGCACGGGATTAAAGGCATGTCCCGCCGCTCTTTTCTGGTCGGCTCCGGATTAGGGCTCACCCTCGCCGCCGACCTGTTCCTGACCCGGCGGATCCAGGAGGAGCGGGAGGAACTGCAGCTCCTCCCGGTTGAGGATGAGGAGGCGGCACGGCGGTTCCCGCGAGCCCGGTGGATCATCTTCCCCGGGTACAAAACGAGTTGGGAAGAGGGCGGCTGGATCGCCAACTCCCTGCGACCAGCCCTCGGCCAGCGCGGCCAGATTTCGGTCATGGGGTACTCGAACCGTGGGCTGGACATCACCAATATTGTTGCCGCGCTGAACCGCTATGTCCGGATCTTCCAGGTGGAAACTCTCTACTTCTATGGGCACAGTTTTGGTGGAATGGTGGCCATCGAGGTGGCGTCGCAGTTGCGCGGGTTGGGGATCAACGTGAAGCTGATCATCCTCGACTCCAGCCCGCACTCCCGCGCCGATGTGCTGGACCAGGCAGTGTTTGAGGGCGTGGTGCGTCTCTACGACGCCGGATACCGGGTGCCCACCGTGTTGAGGGGTGGATACGAGCTGGGAGAGCGGATCGTCAACAAGAACGAACGCAGCTGGCAGCAGGTCGTGAACCAGACCCTCGAGCAACTGTCGCCGCTGGCGCCGTCGAGTTTGCTGATCCAGTCCCAGTCCTCGTACATCTACCACTACAACGTCACCCGGTTTCAGGGCACCCTGGGGGATACCCAGATTGCCTTCATCGGCAACCCCAATGACGGCACGGTCAACTACACGACGACCCGGCCGGGATGGGCTGAAGCGTTCCCGGACAACCTGGTGTCTGCCGACTATGTCACCGACGGCGCGCTTCCAGCCCACGCGAGCCCACAGTGGAACCCCTTGATTTACCAAAGCATTGTGGTGGCGCTGCAGGACGAGTTCCTGCCACTTCCACGTGGCGGATCACTGCGAACAGCCTACTGACCCCTGAGCGTATTCCGTAGCCGCGCCAGATCGTGGCGGTCCATCCCGGCTCCCGCCAGGAAAGCGTCAACGGTCCCGAACTCGCGCCGCAACCCGTCGATGAACGTGGCCATGGCCGCGGCCGGGGAGGTGAGGATTACCGGCGGGTTCTCGAATGACAGCCGTTCCGCACCGGATGGTGCGTTCCCCTGCCAGAGGGTCGCCAGCGCTGGCAGTATTTCGGGCAGGGCACCCGTGGTGTGGGCGTAGTCCTGGATGATCAGCTCATCGGACACCCCGGCAACCAGGAGGACGACGGCGGTGATCACGCCCGTCCGGTCCTTACCCGCTGCACAGTGCACCAGAGTGGTCCGGCCCGCCACGATCGGTTCGAGGGCGCTGACCACCATCCCCGGGCGGCTGTGCAACCAACCGACGTAGTAATTCCCCAGATCCTCGGCGGTCAATAAGCTCATTGTCGATGCGGGGTTGGCCTCGGAGGGATCGAGCGGCGCGGCGACGACGTCGATCCCGGCGTCCGCGGCGACCAGCCAGGGCAGCATCCCTGCTTCACGTTCGCTACGCAGGTCGACGATTGTTTCGATGCCCTGACCGGTAAGGAACTCCATCGTTGCGTCGAGATTCCAGCCAAAGGGCTGGCTGGAACGGAACACCCGGCCGGGCGCGGGCGCCCGGGGATCGGAGGCGGTGAGCTCAGCGATGTCGCGCAGGTTCAGGATTCCCGCCATGGCCTAGACCTGCTCGATCAGGTCGGCCACCGACTCTATGATCTGGGCGGGCCGGAATGGGTAGGCGTCGATGTCGGCGCGCTGGGTGATGCCGCTGAGCACCAGCACCGTGTGCAGCCCCGCCTCCATCCCCGCAATGATGTCGGTGTCCATCCGGTCGCCGATCATCGCGGTGGTTTCGGAGTGGGCGTCGATCTGGTTCATGGCCGAGCGGAACATCATGGGATTGGGTTTACCCACAATGTAGGGAACACGGCTGGTGGCAGCGGTGATCAGGGCCGCGACCGCCCCCGTGGCAGGAAGCGGTCCTTCCTTGGAGGGCCCGGTTACATCCGGGTTGGTCGCGATGAACCGTGCTCCGCCTTCCACCAACCGGATTGCCTTGGTGATGGCCTCGAACGAGTAGGTGCGGGTTTCACCCAGCACCACGTAGTCGGGGTGCTGATCGGTGAGCACAAAACCGGCGTTGTGCAACGCCGTCGTCAATCCGGCCTCCCCGATGACGTAGGCGCGACCGCCCGGCAGCTGCTCTTTAAGGAACTGGGCCGTGGCGAGGGCCGAGGTCCACAGGTTCTCTTCGGGAATTTCCAGGCCCGAGGCCTTGAGCCGCGCCGCCAGGTCCCGCGGAGTGTAGATCGAGTTGTTGGTCAGCACCAGGAACCGCTTGGACGTGGTTACCCAGCGGTCAATCAGCTCCGCTGCGCCCGGGATCGCCTGGTTCTCATGCACCAGGACGCCGTCCATGTCCGTCAGCCAGCACTCGATATGTTCGTTCTCACGCATGTGATATCTCCCTGCCGTCCGGCGGTGCTCTAGTACCCCAGTCTTTCACCTTAGGCTGGGAGCGTGAAAGAAAATCCCGAAATTCCGCTGGTCCCGGTCGGCGTGGGCCCCTGGGAGGGGCAACTTCCAGAGGGAGAGCACTGGGATGCCGAACTCCTTGCTGCTGGGGACACCCGCAACGTCGTCGACCAGTATCGCTACTGGACCCACGATGCGATCGTCGCCGACCTCGACTCCCGCCGCCACAACTTCCACGTGGCGATCGAGAACTGGCAGCACGACCTGAACATCGGTTCCGTGGTGCGCACAGCCAACGCCTTCATGGCCAAGGAAGTCCACATCATCGGACGACGGCGGTGGAACCGTCGGGGTGCCATGGTCACCGACCGCTACCAGCACGTCCGGCACCACCCGAGCGTCGAGGAATTTGTCACCTGGGCCAGCGGGGAGGGACTCCGGATCATTGGGATCGACAACTTCCCGGACTCGGTGCCGCTGGAAACCTACGAGTTGCCGGAGAACTGTGTGCTGGTTTTCGGTCAGGAGGGACCGGGGCTGACCCCG
Organism: Arthrobacter flavus; assembly: GCF_039526005.1. NCBI lineage: Bacteria > Bacillati > Actinomycetota > Actinomycetes > Micrococcales > Micrococcaceae > Arthrobacter > Arthrobacter flavus. The sequence continues at coordinate 37,904 of NZ_BAAAIJ010000001.1, forward strand.
GAAGTCCATGCCGCAGCTGATGCCACCCTGTCCATCGCCCAGTTCGGGTCAACGAGGTCCATCAACGCGTCGGCTGCTGCGGCAATCGCAATGCACGGGTGGGTGCGCCGGCACGTGTTTGGTCAGGGCGTCTAGCCTGACGAGGTGAGGGCCGTTTTGACCTGCGGCGGGGTCAGAAACGGCCCCCGCCGTCAGGATGGCCGATTGCAAGCGGCAAACCTGATCCTCGGGGCCGTTTCTGCCGAACGAGCAGTCGAATAGGATGGAATGAGCGGTCCGTTACCCATCCCGCCTGTCTAATACGCATTCCACAAAGGAGTCCTTATGCCTATCGCAACACCTGAGATCTATTCAGAAATGATCGACCGTGCCAAGGCTGGGGGCTTCGCGTATCCGGCCGTGAACGTGACCTCCTCCCAGACCCTCAACGCTGCGATGCGTGGGTTTGCTGAGGCCGGATCCGACGGCATCGTTCAGGTCTCCACTGGCGGTGCGGCCTACTGGTCCGGCGCGTCGGTCAAGGACATGGTGGTGGGTTCCCTGGGCTTCGCGGCGTTCGCCCATGAGGTTGCCAAGAAGTATGACGTGAATATTGCGCTGCACACCGACCACTGCCCCAAGGACAAGCTGGACTCATTCGTCCTGCCCCTCCTCGCTGCATCGGAAGAGGCCGTCAAGCGCGGCGGCAATCCCATCTTCCAGTCCCACATGTGGGACGGCTCAGCCGAAACCCTTGAAGAGAACCTGCGGATCGCCAAGGACATCCTGCCCCGCGCGGCGGCAGCCAAGATCATCCTCGAAGTGGAGATCGGCACCGTCGGCGGCGAAGAGGACGGCGTGGAGAACGCCATCAACGACAAGCTCTACACCACGGTCGAAGACGCGCTGGCCACGGTCGAGGCTCTGGGCTCCGGCGAGCATGGCCGTTACCTGACCGCCCTGACCTTCGGCAATGTCCACGGCGTGTACAAGCCAGGCGGTGTGAAGCTTCGCCCCGAGATCCTCAAGGACATCCAGGACCAGATCGGTGCCAAGCTGGGGAAGGACAAGCCCTTCGACCTGGTGTTCCACGGTGGGTCCGGCTCGTCGGCTCAGGAAATCTCCGACGCCGTCTCCTACGGCGTGATCAAGATGAACATCGATACCGATACGCAGTACGCGTTCACCCGTCCGGTGGTTGACCACATGCTGAAGAACTACGACGGCGTGCTGAAGGTCGACAACGAGGTGGGCAACAAGAAGGTCTATGACCCACGGGTGTGGGGCGCTGCGGCCGAGGCCGGTCTTGCAGCCCGCGTGGTCGAGGCCGCCGCATCACTGGGGTCCGCCGGGAAGAAGCTCTAGGATGTCGGATGAATTCCGCCGCAACCTTCTGGGCCCCGAGCCCACCCTGCTGCCTGAGGAGACCGACCTGGGCGCCCGGCTCGACGCCGGCGACGAGGCGGTAGACCTTGCCGCCAAGTACCCGACGTCCTCGCTGGTGTGGGCTATCCTCGCCGACGAGGCGTACGACGAGGGGCGCACTATCGAGTCCTATGCGTACGCCCGGACCGGGTACCACCGAGGCCTCGATGCCCTCCGCCGGAACGGCTGGCGTGGCACCGGCCCCGTCCCGTACTCGCATGAACCCAACCGCGGGTTCCTGCGGTCGCTGTACGCGCTGGGCAGGGCCGCCGCGTCTATCGGTGAGATCGATGAGGCGGAGCGCATTGCAAAGTTCCTCGGCGAATCCGATCCGGAAGCCAGCAGGCAGCTCGGCGGCTGAAGGCGAGAAGGCTAGGCCGACGGCCGCTTGATGCTGGTCACTACGGTGACCAGCATCGGGGCGGCTGGGGCTGAGCTGAAGCCGAACCGCACCGGTGGGGAGAGCCGGGCGAGGGCTCCCTGGTCTTTGCCGTGCCAGCGCACCGACGCTGTGGTGATGTTCACCGCCGTCGTCACCCCGTAATACTCGGTGCGGCCGTTGCCAGCGGAACCCGCCGTGTGCACCCCAGGCATCACCAGGCCAGCCACCGGGTTGATCAGGCTGAGCCAGCGCGGTGAAGTTGCTACCCGGCCGGGAACGAGGCCGAGCAGCCGACCGAGCCCTGTCACACCACCGATCCCGGCGGTGAGTTCAAGCGGTCCCGCTGACAAGGTCAGCCGATGATCGTCGAGTGTGGAAACTACGTCCACCACCTGAATCTGATCGAACGTGTAGGTCGCGCTGACGTAGTCCGCGACGGCCTGGTTCGGCGCCAGAAGGGTGCGCTGCCCGTCGTCGTCCTCCACCATGACATCGGTGAATGCTCCCAACGGCGAATCTCCCCACAGGCCAACGACCAACCGGGTTCCGGCGGCGGTCCCAATTCCCGCAATGTTGCCAACAAATCGATCCATGAACCCATTCTCCCCTCCCGGTCTGCCCGAGGTGGCATCATGGGCCTATGCAGACGAACCGGATGGAACTGGTGTGGGTGGCCCTGGCCGCGGTGCTTGCCTTCTTCTTTGTCCGGGCCGGGATCGAGAAGGTCATGGGGGACCCCGCCGCGCTGCTCCCGTTCCAGGAATCCGGGCTTCCCGGCTGGACTGTCTACCTGACCGCTGCTGGTGAATTCATCGGGAGCGCGGCCCTATTCGTTCCCAGGGTGCGCAGTCTTGGGGCTGTGCTTCTCGTTCTTGTCATGATCGGCGCCGCGGTGACGAACATCGTCAACGGTGACGTGGGGTACGTGTGGACGAACGTGCTGTTGGGCGGTGGTGCCCTGGTGCTGGCCTGGCAGGGGCGGAGCCATCTCCTGGGCAACATGGGCAGAAGAGAACACCCGCGCGTGCAGTAAATGACGCCCTGCACCCGCGCTTGCAGTAAGTAGCGCCCGACGGCGGTGCTTGCCGATCGTGCCCCGACCAGTAGGCACGCGATTGCTCACCAACTCACCAGCTCGGAAATTGGTTGATTCAACCCCTAGTCAATTTTATTAATCAGGCATAACCTACTTGATTACTAGGATTTCCCGGAGCTCGAAGGAGAGCAATGAAACAGAACGCTTCGTGGGCGCGCAAGGCAATAGCGATACCGGTCATTCTCCTGCTCACTGGTTGCTCCGGGTTGCAGTCCACCTCCAGTGTGGCCGGCGCCGGGCCAGACAGTGTCCGGTTGGGGTATTTCCCCAACCTCACTCATGCCCCGGCGTTGATAGCGGATGCGAAGGGGTTTTATGCCGAGCATCTGGGGGCAACCAATCTGGAGGTGTCGACCTTCAACGCGGGCCCTTCAACTATTGAAGCGCTCTTTTCTGGGGCAATTGACATGGCAGTTATTGGACCGAATCCGACAATCAATGGTTATGCACAAAGCGGCGGGGAGGCGCTTCGGGTAGTGGCGGGAGTCGCCTCCGGCGGAGCGGCGCTGGTTGTACGGCCCGGCATCGAGAGCGTCTCGGAGCTCAAAGGAAGCACCCTGGCGACCCCCCAACTGGGGAACACACAGGATGTGGCACTGAGGACGTGGCTGGCCGGGGAAGGCCTCAGTGCGGATACGGAAGGTGGCGGTGATGTGAGCATCATGCCTCAGGAAAACGCGGCAGCCCTTCAGGCCTTCAACAGCGGCCAAATCGACGGCGCGTGGGTGCCGGAACCTTGGTTGACCCGACTTGTCGAGGAAGGGGGCGGGCAGGTGCTTGTGGATGAACGAGAGTTGTGGCCGAATGGCGCTTTTATCGTGGCAAATGTCATTGTGCGTGCTGAGTTCCTGGAGGACCATCCGGATACGGTTGAAGCGGTGATCGAGGGGCATCTTGACTCCTTGGACTTCATCGCGAAGTCCCCGGACGAGGCGAGGAGCGTCTTCAACACGAAGATGGATGCTATTACGGGCCAAAGCATCAATGACGAGTACCTGGTCGAGGCGTGGGAGAACGTCGATTTTCTCTACGATCCCCTTCCTGACACGCTATTCACCGGAGCCGAACACGCGGTGGCGGTAGGTCTCTTGAATGAGGTTGACCTCGACGGTATCTATGATCTGGGACCGCTGAATCGGGTGTTGGAGAGCCGCAACCTAGAACCGGTTGCATCACCATGAACGAGGTGCTGCAAGATACGGATACCGGGTTAGCAGTGAGACTCCGTGGGGTTGGCAAAGAGTTCGCTGGACGAGGAAGTTTGCGGATTGCGCTGGACAGCGTGGATCTGGATATCCGACAAGGAGAATTCCTGTGCCTGCTTGGACAATCGGGCTGCGGGAAATCAACCCTTCTCAACCTCGTTGCGGGATTGGACGGTCCCACTCGAGGGACCATCGAACTGGGCGGACGCCGGATCGGAATGATGTTCCAGGATGCCAATCTCTTCCCGTGGCTCACGGTGCGGGGAAATATTGAGTTGGCGCTGCGTCTGTCGGGTGTGCCGAAATCCGAGTTCAACGACCGGGTGGACGACCTCCTGTCCACGGTTCGACTACCTGGTGCTGCCTCTCTACGTCCCCATGAACTCTCCGGTGGGATGCGGCAACGAGTGGCTCTGGCCCGAACTCTGGCCCAGGATTGCAGCATCCTACTGATGGATGAACCGTTTGGCGCCCTCGACGCCATCACCCGGGACGCAATGCACGATGAGACGGAGCGAATCTGGGCCGAACGAGGATTGACTGTCATCTTTGTCACGCACAACGTGCGTGAGTCTGCGCGCCTGGGAGACCGGGTCATCGTGATGGCCCCCAATCCGGGGCGCATCGACTCTGAGCTCCTCATCGAGCTACCTCGCCCCCGATTGATGGACCATCCAGATGTCTCGTCCCGGGCAGCGGAGCTTCATCGACGTCTGCAGAATGGGATCTCCTGATGAACCGAACGGAGAATCAGACGCCAGGGGACCGGACCGCAGCTGCATCGCGTCGAACGACTCTTCTTGCCCGCGGTGGAGGGGCGATCCGGAATAGCTGGCCGCCTATGCTGGCCATCCTGATTGTGCTGGCAACCTGGCAGGGTATTTACCTGTCGGGTTGGCGGCCACCCTATGTCCTACCGGATCCTGGGGTTGTCATCCAACGTGTGGGCGAAATGCTCACCACGGCCAAATTTTGGACGGCTCTGGGCACTACCCTGTTGAGGGCCGCCGCAGGGTTTGCGATTGCGGTGACGATTGGCACAGTGATCGGCCTACTCGTGTCGCGCTCGCGAATCCTGCGGGCAGCGATCGGCTCGCTAATCACCGGGTTGCAGACGATGCCGTCGATCGCATGGTTTCCGTTCGCCATCCTCATTTTCGGTCTGTCCGAGCAGGCAATTCTTTTCGTGGTCATTCTCGGCGCGGCCCCGTCGATCGCCAACGGAATCATCTCCGGTATTGACGATGTACCTACCGCCCTGTTGAGAACCGCGACGGCATTGGGTGCGCGCGGCTTCGTGATGTATCGCTACATCGTGGTGCCCGCGGCCTTGCCTGCCTATTTGTCGGGGCTAAAGCAGGGATGGGCCTTCGCCTGGCGGTCTCTGATGGCGGGCGAATTGCTGGTGATCATCGCCTCCAGGCCGTCTCTAGGGGTGGAGCTGCAGTTCTACCGCGAGTTCGCGGATACTGCAGGTCTGATGGCCATAATGATCATCATTTTGGCGTTGGGCATGCTTGTCGATGGTGGGTTCAACAGTATTTCGAAACGGGTTCGTAGGAAGAGAGGACTGACTCTCGCGGCCTAGCAGGCGCGATCCACGGGAGGACCGTCTGCCAGAGACGCCGGGTGGGGTGACGCCCTGCTCGAAGGTACTCTGAAGGAGCTTTGTGCCCCCAATGGAAGGTCCATCAATGCAGGTCACCTCTCGTGCCGATTACGCGCTGCGCGCCGTGATCGAGATTGCCCGCAGTGAGGGTGCTGTGACAACCCGTGACCGGATCGCCGAAGAGCAGGACATTCCCGCCAAGTTTCTTGAAGCAATATTGGGCCAGCTCAGCCGCTCGGGTTTGCTGGTGTCCAAGCGGGGTTCGGGTGGTGGCTACGTGTTGGCGCGATCAGCGGACGAGATCTCAGTGGCCGATGTACTCCGGGCTGTCGACGGTCCGTTAGCGGGGGTGCGGGGGGAGAGCCCCGAGGATGTGGGCTATCCCGAATCCAGCGAAACGCTCCGCCAGGTCTGGATCGCCGTTCGAGTCAGCCTGCGCCAGGTCCTAGAAAACACGAGTATTCAAGATATCGAGAGGAAGACACTCCCGAGTGCAGTGCGGGATTTGTTGGCGATCCCGGGCGCCTGGGAGCGCAGGTGAGACTCAGTCTTGCCCGGCAGCACGACGGGCATCGCTCGTCCGCTAAACTTGGCTGGTAAGAGCCCCAGATCTCTTGCGCTCACGCACTCGCAGGTCTTGGGGCATTCTCATGCACTTCTGGCGGCATCGCGTGTTGTGCGGGTGCTGCCGCAACGATGGGGGAGGATCCCATGCCAGCGATCGTTATTGTCGGAGCCCAGTGGGGCGACGAAGGTAAAGGCAAAGCAACCGACCTGCTCGGCGGACGGGTTGACTACGTCGTCAAGCCGAACGGCGGGAACAACGCGGGGCACACCGTCGTCGTCGGCGGTGAAAAATACGAGCTGAAACTGCTGCCCGCAGGCATCCTGAGCCCCAACGCAATCCCCATCATCGGGAACGGCTGCGTCATCAACCTTGAGGCGCTCTTCGAGGAGATCGAGGGGCTTGAGGCGCGCGGCGCTGACACGTCCAAGTTGCGCATCTCGGCTAACGCCCATCTGGTCGCTCCGTACCACCAGGTCCTCGACAAGGTCACCGAACGGTTCCTTGGCAAGCGGGCGATCGGCACCACCGGGCGCGGCATTGGCCCCGCCTACATGGACAAGGTGGCCCGGCTGGGGATCCGGGTCCAGGACGTCTTCGACGAGTCGATCCTGCGTCAGAAGGTTGAAGGCTCCCTCGCGCAGAAAAACGAACTCCTGGTCAAGGTGTACAACCGCCGCGACGTGGAGGTGGAGGAAGTGGTGGACTACTTCCTCGGCTTCGCCGAGCGCCTCCGCCCACTGGTCATCGACTCCACCTTTGTGCTCAATGAAGCGCTCGACGCCGGCAAGGTAGTCCTGATGGAGGGCGGCCAGGCCACGTTCCTCGACGTGGATCACGGCACCTACCCGTTCGTGACGTCGTCGAACCCCACGGCCGGTGGCGCGTCAGTCGGTTCGGGCATCGGTCCCACCCGGATCAGCCGGGCGGTGGGCATCATCAAGGCCTACACCACGCGTGTTGGCGCCGGTCCGTTCCCCACCGAACTCTTCGATGACATGGGCATGTACCTGCAGAAGAAGGGCGGCGAGTTCGGTGTCAACACCGGGCGCCCGCGCCGGTGTGGCTGGTACGACGCCGTCCTGGCCCGCCACGCGGCCCGCGTAAACGGCTTCACCGACTACTTCGTGACGAAGCTTGACGTGCTCACCGGGATCGAGCGAATTCCGGTGTGCGTGGCGTACGACGTCGACGGCGTCCGGCACGACGAGATGCCGATGACCCAGACCGACTTCCACCACGCGAAGCCGATCTTCGAGTACTTCGAGGGCTGGACCGAGGACATCACCACGGCCCGCACCATCGATGACCTGCCGGACAACGCGCAGGTGTACGTTCGGGCGCTCGAGAAGATGTCAGGTGCCCGGTTCTCGGCTATCGGCGTGGGCCCTGACCGGGACCAGACCATCGTCATCAATGACCTGATCGGTTAGGGAACCTGTTGGGCGCCGCTGGCGACGACACCGGTCGGCTGCTTGAGGATGCCATCCGGCGGCTCCTCGACGAGCGGGCACCCGAGGCGACGATCTGCCCGTCGGAGGCTGCCCGCGCAGTATCCGACGGGCAGTGGCGGGATCTGATGGAGGCATCCCGCGACGCCGCCCGGCGCCTCGTTGCTGCCGGCGAGGTGGAGATTACGCAGGGCGGAGCGGTCATCGATCCGTCCACCATCAAGGGGCCAATCCGGATTCGTCGCCCTCGCGCCTGAACGCTTACATTTCGGTCCGTCCCGCCGACAGTTCAGTGAGGAGCAGACGACCACCGAATCCAGGTCGTCGCCCACAACTTTTGAGGGGCAGAAATGGCGCCGACGGCGTTTTCTGAGCGAGCCTTTCCCGCGCACCGGCGTACGCCGTGAGCGCCACCGGGCTGGACTATCAGGCGCTGTTCCAGCATGCCCCCTGCGGGTACCTGCTGACCGACGACCTCGGCATCATCACGGAAGTGAACGAAACCTTCCTCTCCTGGGCAGGTTACTCCCGACCGGAACTGTTGGACACCCCACTCCATGCGCTGTTGCCCGAGGGGGACCAGTTCCTTTACAGCATGCATTGCGTCCCTCAACTGAACTCGATCGGAACCGTCTCTGAGCTAGCGCTTGAAGTGATCGGCAAGGACGGTGCCCGCCGGGCGGCCCTCCTGTCAGCGAACCGGGTACCGGCGTCGGACCATCGGCCGGCCATGGTGCGGGTGGGGATCTTCGGTGCTCATCAGCGTCTGCGCTACGAAAAGGGTCTGCTGGATGCGCGACGTCGGGCGGAGGAGTCGGAGGCTCGCCGGGCCGCCGCGGAGGCTGGACTGCAACACTTTGCCCTGCATGATGCCCTGACCGGGTTGCTGAATCGGGCGGGTCTGATCCAGGAGCTGGGCAATGTTCTCCCCGGCTCCCCCGCTGACGGTGCCCACGGTGTGGTGCTGTTCGTGGACCTTGATCACTTCAAGGCGGTCAACGACAGTCTGGGCCACGCGGCCGGCGATGACCTGCTGACCTCGGTGGCACGACGCCTGCAGGACGCGGGTCGGGAACCGCATCGGGTAGCCAGGCTTTCCGGCGATGAGTTCGTCGTCGTCGAAACCGTCACCGATGCAGCCGAGGTCGGCCGGGTAGCCGATCGCCTCCTGGAGGCGCTCAAACCACCAATTGTGATCGAGGGGCTTGAAGTGGTGGTCGGTGCCAGCATTGGGGTGGCGCTCGTCGAAGCCGGCGACACTCCTGAACGGCTGCTGCGCCGAGCCGACATCGCGATGTACCAGGCGAAGGCCAGCGGACGGAACACGTGGGAACTGCACGATTCGTCCCAGTCGGATCCCGCGGTGGATAGGTTGCAACTGCTGGGGGAGCTGCGGCGAGCCATCGCCGGCGGGGAGCTGCGCGTGTATTACCAGCCCCGGGTGAACCTTCGCAGCGGCAACCTTACCGGGGTAGAGGCGCTGGTGCGGTGGGAGCACCCCACCCGCGGCCTGTTGCCGCCGTCGGACTTCATCGAGTTGGCTGAGGAATCTGGACTGATCCGCGAGCTCGGCGCCTGGGTGCTCGACGAGGCAGTGGCTCAGGCGGTGAGATGGGCGGCCGCACAGCCTGACCGTGGGCCCGTAGAGATGGCAGTGAATCTTTCAACCCGCCAGCTCGCCGACCCTGAGCTGCCCCGGAGGGTTGGCTCAGTGTTGGCGCGGCACGGGTTCAACCCGTCGCTGCTGACACTCGAGATTACCGAGACGTCGCTGATGATCGGCCCGGAAGCGGCACTGAAGGCGCTGGGGGCGTTGAAGGCCCTCGGTGTGGGGCTGGCGGTCGACGATTTTGGGACCGGCTATTCCAGCCTGACCTATCTGCGGCAGTTCCCTGTTGACGAACTGAAAATCGACCGCTCGTTTGTGTCCGGTCTCGGCATCAACAGTGGGGACTCAGCGATCGTTGCCAGCTGCGTCCAGCTGGCACACGCCGTCGGGATTAAAGCGGTAGCCGAGGGCGTCGAAACCGAGGAGCAGCGTGAGGCCCTGATCGGGCTCGACTGCGACCTGGCCCAGGGGTACCACTACGCCCGGCCGCTTCCAGCCGACGAACTGGCGTCATGGTTTGCGATGGAATCCCCTGATCGGACGCCGACCGCGTCAGGTGCCGCAGCCCTGTAGCTGCGGCACCAGCTGCCTTACAGGTTGATCGTAACGTCAGCGTCCTCGCGGAGGCTGGATAGCAGGGACTCCGCTGCGGCGGATTCCTTCTGGGTCTGGAGCTGCTCTTCGAGCGCTGGTCGTGCCTCCTCGAACGGAGGCACCTCGGTCTCTTCGCCGCTCTGGGCGTTCTGCTCTTCCTGCTGGGCCACTGCCTCGTCGTAGGCGGTGGTGAGCTCCTCCTCGGAGGGCGCGGAGTCCCCGGCCTCTTCCTGAATGAGCTGTTCCACCTGGACCTGAGTGGCGAGTTGGTCGTTGACTGTCGCCTCGTCCATGCCCTGCTCAGCGAGTGCTGTGTAGAACTCCTCGGCGGAACCAAGGCTGTTGGCTGCTACGAGCTCATCGAGTGCCGCGGTCGTTGCTTCCTCGCTTGCCTCGATCCCTCGTTCGCTGGCCTCCTGGACCAGCAGCTCCGTGCTGATCATTCCCTCGATGGTCTGGGTTTTGAGCTCATCCTGGTCGACGGCTTCCCCGGACATCTGTGACTGCATTACTGATGTCTCGTACTGGGCGGTGTAGACGGACTCGAAGTCCGCCTTGAGAATTTCGGTGCCGTTGACCAGAGCCACGACGTCGGGCACGCCTTCCAGATCGGCGTCGGCGATCTCGGGGGCCGCTTCGGGCGCGCCACTCTCACTGGCGGGGGCCTGCGACGTCTCGGATCCCGACTCGCTGCCGTCTTCGGGGGTGCCGCATGCCGACACCACCGAGACAATTCCGGCCAAGGCAATACTCAGTAACAACTTTTTCCGCACAATATTCTCCTGCCAGATAGATAACCAACCTGCGAAGGTATCAGCTCTCTATGAGCGTTAGCTGGGCGTCACCGTTCGTTGGTGGGGTCGCACTGTCGGGGGTCGCACTGTTGGGACCGCACTGTTGGGACCGGGCCCGGACTACCAGCCCCAGGTGCCGGGCGCGCCTTTGAAAGGCCCGACAATGCGGCTGGTGATCCAGCCGCCGTAGAAGTCGCCCTCCTGCGCCTTGACCACTTCACCGTCAATAAGACAGCGGTCCATTGCTCCCGGATAGATCGCTACCCGGGTCTGCAACGCCTCGAAGCCGGGGGTGGGTGTTGGGTAGGTCCACCCGGCGCGCGGCGCACGGCGCTGCCCGCTGACGACGTCGTAATACGCAGCCATCCCCTTGTACTCGCACAATGACGAGCCCTCCGCCGGAGCCAGGGCGCCCGCGATGAAGTCGTCGAACGGCACGTAGTACACCGGCGGATGGCTGGTTTCCAGGACCCGGACCGAATTGGTGCTGTCGGCGATCACCACACCGCCGAACTCGATCAGCACCCGCTCGACGGTGGTTTCCAGCCGCGGGGGCCTTGGGTAGTCCCACACGGATTCCTGGCCAGGGCCGGGGACGATAGGTTGCAGTGTCATAACCCAACCATAAGACGTGCAGGCATTCGGTAGGCTGTGAGGGCACCTATTTCATGACTGAAAGCGGCGACAATGAAGATCAGCGTTGGGCAGTTCCGACCGGGCGGTAGCGTCCCGGACAACCTCAAGACCATGCGTGGCCTTGCCGAACAGGCGCGGTCCGACGGATCCGAGCTGATCGTCTTTCCCGAGGAATCCATGTTTTCCATCGGTAAAGTGGAGGGTTCGCTTGCGGCTGCCGTCGACGAAAACTGGTCGACCTTTGTGCAGCAGCTCTCCTTCATCGCCGTCGAGCTCGGCATCGCTATTGTGGCCGGCGGGTACGAGGGAAGCGGCGAAGACCGTCCCTACAACACGCTGGTCCTGGTGGATGCCACCGGCAAAATTGTTGACACCTACCGCAAGCTTCACCTCTACGACGCGTTCAGCTATCAGGAGTCCACCCGGATCAAACCCGGCGACGGCGGCATCAAGGTGGTCACGATCGGTGACCTGTCGGTGGGGCTTCTGACCTGCTACGACATCCGCTTCCCGGAACAGGCGCGGGCCCTCGCCGACCGCGGAGCGGATCTGATCCTGGTGCCAGCCGCGTGGTTCAAGGGCGATCACAAGGTGGATCACTGGGAAACGCTGCTGAAGGCCCGAGCTATCGAGAACACCGTCTGGATCGCGGCGGCCGGCACCTCAAGCGGGCACACCATCGGTCATTCGGCGATCCTCGATCCGATGGGAATACCGCAGGTCTCCCTCACCGACGAGGAAGAGGGAGTGGTCACCACCAACGTGTCACGCCGTCGGATCGCCGACGTCCGCGAGTTCCTGCCCGTGCTGAAGAACCGCCGATTCGCGCGCAATGAGGAAATCGTCGAGTCTCACTAGCGCCTCCCGACCTACCGGCGACTCGAGTCCCGCTGGCGCGCCCCCGACTTGCCTACCCTGGCGCAGAGAAACGGCCCCGAGCCCAAGAATGGCCGGTTCCAACCGGCGGATCTGGGCCTCGCGGCCGTTTCTGCGGGATCCTACGAAAGTTCGCGGCGTGTTTGCGGGGCTACGCGGTGACTTGCCGTTTCGAGGAGATCACTCCGGTGTTGAAGCCGGCCAGATTCAGGCCACCGTGGAACCGCGCGTGCTCAATCTTGAGGCAGCGGTCCATCACCACGTTGAGGCCAGCCTCCTCGGCGTCGTGGGCGACGTCCTCATGCCAGGACCCCAACTGCAGCCACAGCGTTTTCGCGCCAACGGCTTTTATCTCCTCCAGGACGCTGGGCAAGTCATCGTGCTTACGGAACACATCGACGATGTCGGGGACTTCCGGCAGGTCGGCCAGGGACGCGTACACGGGCTGCCCCAGAATCTCTTTCGCCACCGGGTTCACGAAGTACAGGCGGTAAGGCGCCGACGACTGCAGGTAGGTGGCGACGAAGTACGACGCGCGGGAGGGTTTATCCGACGCCCCGATGATCGCCACCGACTTGGCATGACGCAGGAGCGAGAGTCGTTCGGGGGCAGACGGGCCCTCCCAGGTCCGTGCCGTTTCCAGATCGGCGCTCATGCAGTCACTCCCTCGTGCGGTGTAGGTGTCGTCCCCTTTGGGTTTGCAGTGGCAAGGTCCAGTGCCTGGTCGATGTCCCACAGGATATCGTCCAGATCCTCGAGTCCGATCGAAATCCTCACCAGATCCTCGGGGACACCCGCCGTGACCAGCTGCTCGGCGGAGAGCTGCTGATGCGTCGTCGACCCGGGGTGGATGACCAGGGTGCGGGCATCGCCCACGTTGGCCAGGTGTGAGGCCAGCTGCAGCGACTCGATGAACGTCTGCCCCGCCACGCGGCCGCCCTTCACCCCAAAGCTGAACACCGAGCCGGGGCCTTGCGGCAGATACTTGGCCGCCCTCTCGAAATGCCGATGCGAGGGCAGCCCCGCATAGTTGACGTACTCCACCCGCGGATCGTTCTCCAGCCACTCGGCGACCGCCTGCGCGTTCGAGAGGTGTTCATCCATCCGCTGGGCCAGCGTCTCGACCCCCTGAAGCAGCTGGAACGCGGACATGGGGGACAGCGACGGGCCGATGTCCCGCAGCTGCTCGGTGCGCAACTTGGTCAGGAAGCCGTACTCGCCGAAGTTGGCCCACCACTGGATATTGCCGTAGGACGGGACCGGCTCGGTCATGGTGGGGAATCGGCCATTACCCCAGTTGAAGGTTCCAGCTTCGACGACGACGCCGCCCAGGGTGGTCCCGTGCCCGCCGATGAACTTCGTCGCGGAGTGGATCACAATGTCGGCCCCGTGCTCGATGGGTCGGATCAGGTAGGGGGTGCTCAGGGTGGAGTCGATGATCAGTGGGACACCGGCGTCGTGGGCGATCTTCGCCAGCCCCTGGATGTCGGCGATTTCCCCCGAGGGGTTCGCGATTACCTCGGCGTACACGGCCTTTGTGTTGTCCTGGATGGCCGCAGCATAGTCAGCGGGATCAGTACCGGGGACGAAGGTTGTGTCGATGCCGAACCGGCGCAACGTCACGTCGAGCTGGGTGACGGTGCCGCCGTACAGCTGCGACGCGGCGACAATATGGTCCCCTGCCTGGCAGAGCGCAGCGAAGGTGATGAATTCGGCGCTCATGCCCGACGCCGTCGCGACCGCCCCGATGCCACCCTCCAGGGAAGCGATCCGCTCCTCGAAGGCGGCGACCGTGGGGTTGCCGATCCGTGAGTAGATGTTGCCGTACTTTTGGAGCGCGAAGAGGTTGGCGGCGTCGTTCGTGTCCTTGAACACGAACGACGTCGTCTGGTAAATGGGGACGGCCCGGGCACCATGTGCCGAGTCGGGGGTGCCACCCGCGTGAAGAGCGCGTGTGCGGAAACCGAAGCTGCGATCAGCCATCAGACACCTGCCTTAATCTGGTTGTCAACATTGAAATCTAGGCCCGCTTTACGGGCGAGGTCCGCCTCAAGTTCGCGGACAATGGGGAGGATGTCTTTGCCGAAGGCTTCGACCTCCTCCTGAAAGTGCAGGTAGCAGGTCAGCATCAGGTTCACGCCGATCTTCTTGTACTCGACGATCCGTTCCGCAACCTGCTCGGGGGTGCCGATCAGCTGGGTTTTGAAGCCGTCGTTGTATTGGATCAGGTCCTCGAAGGACGAGTCCGCCCACATGCCCTTGCCATCCTTGGTCGAGGCCCCAGCCTCCTGGACCGCGCTGCGGAACCCTTCCACCGCCGGTTTGTGCGCCTTGGCCACAATCTCCCGGAGGGTCTCGCGGGCTTCTTTCTCGGTGTCGCGGGCAATCACAAAACCGTTGAGTCCGAACCGGGGGTGGCGGCCGACGTCGGCGGCTGAGGCCTGCACACCGGCGATGTTCTCCTTGAACCCCTCAAGGTCTTTCCCATTGGAGAAGTACCAGTCGGCCACCCGGCCGGCAGTGGCCTGCGCGGCGGTGGAGTTTCCCCCGAAGAAGACTTCGGGGTGCGGCCGCCCGGGCACGTCAACCGGTGGCGGGTTGAGGGTGAAGTCGGTGATGTTGTAATACTTGCCGGACTGCGAGAAGTTCTGCTCTGTCCAGAGGCCGCGGAGGATCCTGATGAACTCCTCGGTGCGGACGTAGCGTTCGTCGTGCTCCAGCCAGGGGAGACCGAAACCGGTGAACTCGCTTTTCAACCAGCCCGACACAATGTTCACGGCCGCTCGACCACCGGAAATGTGGTCGGCGGTGATGATGAACTTCGCGAGGACACCGGGCTGCCACATGCCCGGATGGACGGCGGCGATCACTTTCAGCTTCTCGGTCGCGCCGAGCAGGGCCAGCGAGAACGACGTCGCCTCGTGCTGCTTGTCCGCCCCGTAGCTCGCCGCATACCGGGTCTGCGAGAGGGCGTACTCGAAGCCGGCGTTCTCGGCGATGCGGGCCAGCTTCTTGTTGTACTCGAAATCCCAGCTGGTGCGCTGCTCAATGGTGGAGACCACCAGGCCGCCGCTCACATTGGGAACCCAGTACGCGAACTTCAGGGGTTGGGAAAGGTCAATAGCCATAGTGATCCTCCATCGTGCCTGGCATTAGCACCCTAATGTCACTGCCGTAGGCAGTGGCCAGGGTTGCTGCGGTGTCAATGAGCCAGATCTCTCAACCGCTCGGGATGGTCTCCACCAGTGTGACAGCACCACCCCCGTGGGCCAACATTGTTGCTCTCCGTTGCAGCAGGTGGAAGCCCTTTTAGAGCTGGCGGCGGACGCCCGCCTCCCGGGCAATCCCTTCGACCTGTTCACCCATGTCGTCGGCCAGCGGTTTGGTGCCCGATCCGCGGCGCAGCAGCGGGAGATGGAACGGCCCGCCGGCTTCCTCCGTTTCGAAGCCGATTGCCGCGTAGATCGCCAGCGCACCGAGGGCGAACCCAAAGATTCCGGCGGCGGTTTCCCACCCGTCCGAGCCGGTCAGGTGGGCGACGCCGGTGATAGCGAACCGCAGCGCGGAACCAGCGAGCACTGCTGCAGCCACCAGTTTGCCTTTCGCGCCCAGGATCGGTGCCAGCATGGCCAGCGCCGCGGTAATCAGCAGCACCCCGAGCGCGGAAATCGATGCGCCGTCCGGGGTGACCAGCATCGCCACCGCGATCAGCGCCCAGGTGCCGGCGACCATGGCCATCCCTGTCCCGGCAATCGGATCGCGGGCACCGAAGCCGATGATTGAGGAGAACAATTGCAGCGGCACCGTGAGCACCAGGATCCCCAGCGCAACGATCTGTTCCTCCTGGGTCGGAATAATCCCCAATTGCAGTGCGCTGACGCCGATGGTCGCCACGGCCAGCGCCATGAACGCCAGGGGGAGGGGTGTTCCGGTGGGCCGGAGCACAATCCGGGTGATCGCCAGCCGTTCCTCGCGCCGCCCCTGTTCATCCTCGTCAACGCTCATGTTCTCACCCGATCACACGCGCGGTATCAGCGCAAACGCTTCCTCCTGGGGGATCGATGCCCGGAAGGGTGAGCAACCTGGACAGTGCGGGTCAACCTGGACATTCGTGAGGGACATGGTGACCACCGATGTCCAGGTTGCTCACCGGAAGGAGGCGCGGGTCGCTGCGCGCAGCTACGGGTCGCTGCGTGCAGCGAGTACCGCCGCGATACCGGGCACGCACCCCTCGTTCTGCAGCGACGTGGTGTCACCGAGGGCCGTGTTTTCGTACAGCTGGGTCAGGAGCCGGCGCATGATCTTGCCGGACCGGGTCTTGGGAACGTCGTCGACGACGACGACGGCGGCCGGTTTCGCGATCGGTCCGATCACGGTTGCGACGTGGTCCCGCAGCACCCGGACCACGTCCGCCCCGTCGGTCGGATCGGTGCCGGCCGAGGGGGACAGGACCACGAACGCTGCGATGGCGTGACCGGTCCGGGGATCGGAGACCGGGCAGACTCCCGCCTCGACCACCCACGGGTGGGCGACCAGGGCCGATTCGATTTCGATGGTCGAGAGCCGGTGCCCGGACACGTTGAGCACGTCGTCCACCCGCCCCAGGATCCAGGTGTCGCCGTCGTCGTCATACCTCGCGCCGTCCCCGGCGAGGAACCAGCCCTGGGTGGCGAACTTCCGCCAGTAGGAATCGAGGTAGCGCTGCGGGTCACCCCAGACAGTGCGGGCCATCGCCGGACCGGTGCGGTCCACCACGATCAGGCCCTGCTCGCCGGCCGGTGCCGGGTTCCCGGCGTCGTCGACAATCCGGGTGCTGACACCGGGCAGTGCGCGGGAGGCGCAGCCCGGCTTGAACGAGGGGTCGGTCGGGCGGGGGGAGAGGATGGTCGCGCCGGTCTCGGACTGCCACCAGGTATCCACCACGGGTGCGGTGCCCGCTCCGAGGTGTTCCCGGAACCAGCGCCATGCCTCGGGGTTGGTGGCTTCGCCGACGGTGCCGAGCAGCCGGATGGAGGACAGGTCGTAGCTGGCTGGCACGCCGTCCGGGAACCAGCCCATCAGGGACCGGATCAGGGTGGGCGCGGTGTAGTAGCTGGTCACGCCGTAGCGTTCGATGATCTCGAAGTGCCGGCCTGGGTGCGGCGTGTTCGGGGTGCCCTCGAAGATCACCTGGGTGGCACCGTTGGAGAGCGGTCCGTAGATCTCGTAGGTGTGGGCGGTGACCCAGGCCAGGTCGGCGGTGCACCAGTGGACGTCGTGCTTCCGCTGTTCAGGGTCGGGGTGGCTGAACAGGTGCTCGAAACTCCAGGAGGCCTGGGTGAGGTAGCCGCCGGACGTGTGCACCAGGCCCTTGGGCTTCCCCGTGGTACCGGAGGTGTACATGATGAACAGGGGCGTCTCGGCGTCGAACGCTTCAGGGGTGTGCTGAGGGGAGGCGGAGTCGACGACGTCGTGCCACCAGACGTCGCGGCCCTCGGTCCACTCGACGTCGTCGCCGGTGCGGCGGATCACCAGGACATGCTCGATGCTGTCTGACCCGGCCACCGCCTGGTCGGCGTTGGTCTTCACCGGCACCGCAGCGCCGCGACGGTACTGCCCGTCGGTGGTCACCAGCAGTTTGGCACCGGTGTCCTCGACCCGGAACCGGAGGGCTTCGGCCGAGAAGCCGCCGAACACCAGTGAATGGACCGCCCCGATCCGGGCGCAGGCCAGGGTGATCACCACTGTCTCCACCAGGACCGGGAGGTAGATCACCACCCGGTCGCCCGTTCCGATCCCCAGGGCCAACAACGCGTTGGCGGCCCGGGACACCTCGTCCTGCAGATCCGCGTAGGTGACCGTGCGCCGGTCGCCGGGCTCGCCCTCGAAGTGCAGGGCCACCTTGGTCCCCAACCCGGCGTCGACGTGCCGGTCCACACAGTTGTGCGCCACATTCAGGCGGCCCCCAGCGAACCATTCAATCACCGGGACGGTCAGCTGCCCGTCGGTGCCATCCGATACCGGTCGGGCTGGCTGAAAGCTGTGCGCCGTCGTCCACTCCGCAGCCCAGTCGAGCCTGCGCGCCTGCTGTTCCCAGAACGCCAGACGGTCCGTCTCGGTCAGGGGGTCGGCCTCCTGCAGACTCAGGCCCATCGCCGGACCGCCCACTTCTCGGCGATCCCCAGGAGGGCGTCGGTGGTTTTACCGATGATGGCCAGCAGGATGATGGCCAGGAAGATCCTGTCTACCCGCCCGTTGTTTTGCGAATCGCTCAACAGATATCCGAGTCCTAGGGAGGAGGCGATCAGTTCCGCAGCCACCAGGAACAGCCACGCCTGGGCCAGGCCCAACCGGAGACCGGAGAACACCGACGGAATCACGGCCGGGAGTTGCACCGTGGTCAGCAGTTTGAAGCCTTTCAACCCGAACGCCCGGCCGGCCTCCACCAGGTTCCGGTCCACGTGCCGTAGCGCGAGGTACACCGTGGTGAAGACGGGGAAGAAGGCGCCGATGAGGATCAGGGTGATCTTCGAATCCTCGCCGATTTTCATCCACAGGATGAGCAGGGGAACCCAGGCCAGCGACGGGACGGCACGCAATGCACCGATGGTCGGTGCCAGCAGGGCGTCTGCAATCCGGGACAACCCCACCAGCGAACCGATTACCAGTCCCAGGGCCGCGCCGAAGGTGAAGCCCAGCAGGACCCGTTGCGTGGAGATGCCGATGTGCGTCCACAGCTCACCGCGCTGGATCAGTTCGACGGCGGCGCTGAAGACCGCCGCGGGGGGCGGGACCTGGACAGCACTGAACAGGCCGGTGACTGAGTTCAGTTGCCAGATGGTGATAATCAGCCCGGGCAGAATCAGCCCAAGGAGCAGACGCACCCAACCGCGCCGCAGCGGACCGGTCTGGGACCATCCATGTGCCGGTCCGCCCCGTTCGGGCGGCGGCTGGGTGGCGTCTGCCGTTGCCACGGCTGAGCTTGAGGCTTCCAGGGAAGTCTTGCTCACGCCCGTGACGCTGTTCCCGGTGACGTACGGGTTCCCGAGGTGAGTCATGAGGAGGCCTCAATCGCCGTCGGGTCCGCGTTGCGCACCAGGGAGTCATCAAAGAGGCTGTCGAGCGCTTCGTCAACCTGTTCCTGGCTGGAGACGTCACCGGATTCGACGAACACCGGACCGATCTTCTCCAGCACTGCCCGCTGTGCATCACCCGGGGCGGGGTCAACGTCCAGGTTGGTTCGGTCAATGATGACCGCGTTGGCGATCTCGACGTCGATCCCTGCCACCTCGGCGAGGATTTCGGCTGTCTCTTCGGGGTTCTCGATGGCCCATTCGCGGGCCTTTTCGTAGGCGTTCACCACGGTCTGGGCCAGTTCGGGGGATTCCTCAAGGAATTCCTCGGTCGCGTTGAGGAAACCGTAGGTGTTGAAGTCGATGTCCCTGAAGAAAAGGGTGGCCCCATCCTGCTCAGCTGAGGCCATGATCGGGTCGAGGCCCGACCAGGCGTCCACCGATCCGTTGGCGAGCGCGGCCCGGCCGTCGGCGTGCTGCAGGTTCTGCACCGTCACCTCGGAGGGATCCACCCCGCCGGCCTCGAGTGCCTGCAACAGGAAGAAGTACGGGTCCGTCCCCTTGGTGGCGGCGATCGACTTGCCCCGCAGGTCCTCGATGTTCTCGATGCCCGAATCCGGTGTGGTGACCAGGGCAGCCCATTCAGGTTGGGAGTAGATGTCGATCGTCTTGATGGGTGAACCGTTGGACCGGGCGAGCAACGCTGCCGAGCCCGCGGTGGAGCCGACGTCGATGGCGCCCGCACGCAGCGCCTCGTTGGCCTTGTTGGACCCGGCGGATTGGATCCAGTTGACGGTGACGTTTTCCTCCGCCAGCTCATCCTCAAGCCAGCCCTGTTCCTTGATGACCAGGCTCAGGGGGTTGTAGGTGGCGAAGTCGATATTCAGCTCGCCACCCGCCGGACCAGCGGTGCCGACGGCGTCCTCACCGGCCATGCACCCGGTCAGGGCGAAGGAGGCGATGACGGCGAGGGAGGCCGCGCCCAGTGTGGTGCGGCGGGGGTGGGGTGATGGGTGGCGGTTCATGAGTGTCCTTCGGTGAGACGGATCGTCTGAGACGAGGTGGGTGAGACGAGCAAAAAGGGTGGGTACGGTGCGGCACGGCGCGCCGGGGTGGGTGACAAAAGAGAAGCCCGGAGGGCAGGAGAAGGCGCGGCCTAGTGGCCGGTGACTCCCAGGGAGGCCAGCAACGAGCTGCGCATCCGGCCGAGCTCGGCCGCGTTGCGGTCGCGGGGGCGGTCGCCGGGGACGGTGAGGACCTCGGTGATGGTGGCGCCCGGCAGGTCGCCGTCGGAGCCCAGGATGATGATGCGGTCTGCCAGTTGCAGCGCCTCGTCGACGTCGTGGGTCACCAGCAGCACGGTGGTGGGTTGGGCCCGGTGGATGTCGAGCAGGAGGTCCTGCATTTTGATTCGGGTGAGGGCGTCCAGGGCACCGAACGGCTCGTCGAGGAGGAGGACCCCGGGGTTCCGCGCCAGTGCCCGGGCCAGCGAAGCGCGCTGCGCCATTCCGCCGGAGACTTCCCGCGGGCGGTGCTTGGCGAACTGGTCGAGCTCGACCAGTTGCAGCAGTTCGGCGACCTTGGCCTTGCCCACGCTGGCACTGGACGCCTTGGGCAGGCCAATAGCGACATTGGCCTGCAGGGTGTGCCAGGGCAGCAGTCGGGGCTCCTGGAAAGCCACAGCACACCGTTCGTCGATGCCGTGCACTTCGGTACCGTCAATCAAGACGGACCCGGCGTTGAGGGAGTCCAACCCGGCGGCTGCCCGCAGCAGCGTGGATTTGCCGCAGCCGCTCGGGCCGAGGATGGCGAGTACTTCCCCCGCGTTGACCTCGAAGTTGATGTCGCGGAGGACGGTGCGCCGGTCAGTGGCGGGTCCAAAACTGCGACCGAGGCCGGTGAACTGCACGTTGAGCGCCTGCTTGGCGGACACGGTGGAACGGGACTGTGGTGATGCCAGAACGGTCATAGGGTTAACTCCATCGATCCTGGCGGTAGCACCCTACTGTCACCGGCTGCCCTCTGCACTGTTGCTCTGCAAATGGTCAGCCGGATGGCCAGGGTTGCTGCGGCTTCATCGATCCAGGTCTCTCGGCCGCTCGGGATGGTCAATCACCACTAAACTCCTGTGCACGGGTTCTTCGCAAGTATTGGCGTAACAATCCGACCGATTACAGCGAAAGGGCACACCGCCATGGCACACAGCAACGATCCTGAAGTGATCCGCACGCTCCTCACAACTCCCGCACGCTGGGCGGTGGTGGGGCTCTCCAACAACCCCCGGCGGGCGGCAGTCGGAGTCTCACGGTTCCTGATCGATCACCTCGGAATGGACGTGGTCCCGGTCAGCCTCAAGGGCGACGACGTACATGGCCGCAAGGGGTATCAGCGGCTCGCTGACATTCCCGGGGACATCGACGTCGTCGATTGTTTCGTGAACTCGTCGAAGGTCGGAGCGGTGGTGGATCAGGCCATCGAGGTGGGCGCGAAGGCGGTCTGGTTGCAGCTCGGGGTGATCGACGAGGCCGCGGTGGAACGCGCCAAGGCGGCAGGGCTCGACGTCGTCATGAATACCTGCCCGGCCATCGAGGCGCCGGGTCTGGGGCTCTAACTGGAGCTCTGGACCCGCTACATCTTCTGGTAGCGGGACCGGATCACCATAAACACGCCGTACGCAATCAGGCCCACTGCCACGGCGCCCAGGATCCACGCGCCGTACGGCTGATCCTGCAGGGATTTCAGCGCGCCGTCCAAGCCGGTGGATTCCTCAGGATCGTTGTTGATGGTCGCCACAATGAAGAGCAGGCCCAGGACGAGCAGTGCCACTCCTTTGGCCACGTACCCCGCCATTCCCAGACGAACGATCGCCTGGCCGGCGCCCTTGCCCGGAAGACTCTTCAGGTTCTCCTTGAATTTCCTGGTGACCCCGCTGTACACGAAGTAGCCGCCGACCACCATGACCCCCGCACCAACCGCCATCAGCAGGACCGAACCTGCCGGGTTGGACATGAGGGTGGCGCTGACCCCCTGGGTGCTCTCACCGCTGTCGCTCCCGCCGCCGGCAGCGTAGGTGGCGAAGGTTCCGCCGATCACGCCGTAGGTGACGGCTTTGGCGCCGTTCTTGGCGCGGAACTTCAGCTTGTCGGAGTCCTTCAGGCCGCGGGCACCGAAGAACACCTCACTGAGCATGAACAGTGCCAGGGCGATCGATCCGATCGCACACGCCCACAGGAGGAGCGAGCCGCCGGGGCCGTCGCCGAGGGCGCTGATTGCACCGCCCTGATCGGCTTCCCCGGACCCGCCCATCGCCACCCGAAGGGCGATCACGCCCAGCAGAATATGCAGGAGCCCTGCAGCGATGTAACCGGCCCTTGCGAGGACCTCGAAAGCTTTCGAGTCCGATACGTCCTCGGCGGTGTCCTTCGCCTTGCCGGCCTGGCGTTTGGCCTCGCCCATGATGCACTCCTGCGGTTGGTTTTCTCCTATCCTGCCATCCTTTGGCGGTAAGCTCGGCCCATGGATCCAGTTGTTCTGCGGGAGTTCTGTCTCGCGCTGCCGGGAACCTATGAGGACTTCCCCTTCGGTCCCCTCGCCTCGGTGTTCAAGGTGAAGGCGCCGGGCGGTGCCGCGAAGATGTTTGCCCTGTCAGACCTTTCCGCCCCTGAGCTGTCGGTGAGCCTGAAATGCGATCCACTCCTCGCCGAACAGCTCCGCGCCGCGCACCCCGAAATTGTGGGTGCCTACCACCTGAACAAAACCCACTGGAACGGTGTGTCGTGCACCGGGGATCTACCGGATCCGATGATCCGGGACATGATTGAGGATTCGTACGACCTGGTGGTGGCATCCCTGCCCGTCCGGGACCGTGTAATGCTCGGCTGGAGCAGATTGGCAGCAGATGACGACTCCTGATTTCACCTACCCCACCATCGGCCTGAGCCAGCGGGGCGAATCTCCAGCAGGGTTCCGCCGGGTGACCCGGCGAGTCCGGGTCGGTGCGGGGCACGCCGCCTACGTCCGACTCGCCGAGGGGATCCTGTCCTGGCAGTTGCATCGCGGTGCCGGGTTGCGGGTTCCCCCGGGGCAGGCTCGTGCCAGCGTCGGGGTCGACGTCGTGCCCGCGTTTGGGGTGGGTAGGCTGCGCCTTCCAGCCCCCTGCCGGGTGGTGTGGGTCGAGGAGCCGGGCGACGACGACGGCGGACCGCAGCGCGCCGGATTCGGGTACGGCACGCTGCCGGGCCACCCCGAACGGGGCGAGGAAGCGTTCATCGCCGTGCTTGAGCCGGATGGTGCCGTGTACTTCGAGGTCTTTGCCTTCAGCCAGCACGCCAACTGGTTCTTCACTCTCGGCGCCCCGGTGGCCCGCTTTTTCCAGGAGCTGGTCACCCGCCGGTACCTGGCCACGGCACAGCGGTTGGCCGCTTAACCGCCGCCCCCGATGAGTCGGGCGCGTGCAGGTTCCCCCACGTTCTGGCCCTTATCCTGCGTGTCGCAGCGCAACACGCAGCGTTTCTGGGCGGTCAAGGCGACAAGGTGGGGAGACCTGCACGGTCAACGGGTGGTCAGCCGCAGCAGGACCAGCAACGGGACCCGGCCAGCGGTCAGGCGAAGTGACCGGGCAGGGTCGCCTCGTGGGCTTTCCGCAGTTCCTCCAACGGCAGGGTGAAGTGGCCCTGCACGTCCAGTGCACCGTTCTCGACGTCGACCACACCGATCCGCAGGTGCGGGTAGTTGCGCGCCGTGCACATGTCGTTGAACCGCACCTCTTCCGAACGGGCGACGCTGACGACGGCGCGACCCTGGCTCTCGGAAAACAGGGCAGTGAACGGGTCGATGCCGTCGCGCTCGCACAGTTCATCGATCCCGATCCGCGCGCCCACACCGAAGCGCAGCGCCGACTCGGAGAGTGCAGCCGCGAGGCCGCCCTCGGAGAGGTCGTGGGCGGCGTCGATCATGCCGTCCCGGGAGGCGTTGATCAGGATCGCGGCGAGGGTCTTCTCAGCCGTCAGATTGGCTACCGGTGGTTGCCCGCCGAGGTGGCCGCGCAGGTTGGCCCACTCCGAGCCGTCCAGCTCGTCCCGGGTGGCGCCGAGCAGGTAGATGGCCTGCCCGTCGTCGCGCCAGCCTGACGGAGTGCGGCGGGCGACGTCGTCAAACACGCCAAGCACACCAACCACGGGGGTCGGGTGGATGGGCACTCCACCGGTCTGGTTGTAGAGGGACACGTTGCCGCCGGTGACCGGGACGCCGAGTTCCTGGCAGGCGTCGGCGAGGCCGCGCACAGTCTCGGCGAACTGCCACATCACCTCGGGGTCCTCGGGGGAGCCGAAGTTCAGGCAGTCGGTGACAGCCAGCGGCTTGGCACCGGTGGTGGCAACGTTGCGGTAGGCCTCGGCGAGGGCCAGCCGGGCACCCTCGTAGGGGTTGAGGTAGGAGTAGCGGCCATTGGCATCAGTGGAGATGGCCACGCCGAGACCGGTTTCCTCATCCACCCGGACCACGCCGGCGTCGTCGGGCATGGCGAGAGCGGTGTTGCCCTGCACGAACCTGTCGTACTGGTTGGTGATCCAGTCCTTGGAGCACATGTTCGGTGAAGACATCAGTTCCAGCACCGCGGCGCGAAGGGAGTCGCCGTCGGTCAGCCGGTCGCCGTCGAAGGTGTTCTCCTGCAGCGCGTCGAGCCACTCGGGGCGGTGGAACGGCCGGTGGTAGACGGGCCCATCGTGGGCGACGGTCCGCGGGTCGACGTCGACAATCTTCTCGCCGTCCCACTCGATGATGAGCCGGCCCGTGTCGGTGACCTCACCCAGCCACGAATATTCGACGTTCCACTTGTCCATGATGGCCTCGAACGCGGCGGCGTTGGCCGGGGTGACCACGGCCATCATGCGTTCCTGTGACTCGGACATCAGGATCTCGCCGGGGGTCAGCGATGGATCGCGGAGCAGCACATCGGTCAGCTCGACGTGCATGCCGCCGTCGCCGTTGGACGCCAGCTCGGAGGTGGCGCAGGAGATCCCGGCGGCACCCAGGTCCTGGATACCCTCCACCACCGAGGCCTTGAAGAGCTCGAGGCAGCACTCGATGAGCACCTTCTCGGCAAACGGGTCGCCCACCTGGACGGCGGGCCGCTTGGAGGGCTTGTCGGCGTCGAAGGACTCGGAGGCCAGCACCGAGGCGCCGCCGATGCCGTCGCCGCCGGTGCGGGCGCCGAAGAGCACCACCTTGTTACCGACGCCGGAGGCGTTGGCGAGGCGGATGTCCTCATGGCGCAGGACGCCGACGGCAAGGGCGTTCACGAGCGGGTTGCCCTGGTAGACGGAGTCGAACACCACCTCGCCGCCGATGTTCGGCAGGCCGAGGGAGTTGCCGTAGCCGCCGATGCCGGAGACGATCCCGTGCACGAGGCGCGGGGTGTCCGGGTGGTCGATGGCGCCGAACCGCAGCGGATCCATGATCGCCACCGGGCGGGCGCCCATGGAAATAATGTCGCGGACAATGCCGCCGACGCCGGTCGCAGCGCCCTGGTATGGCTCCACGAAGGAGGGGTGGTTGTGGGATTCCACCTTGAACGTCACGGCCCAGCCGTCACCGATGTCGACGACGCCGGCGTTCTCGCCGATGCCCACCAGAAGATGCTCCTTCATGGCGTCGGTGACCTTGTCGCCGAACTGAGCCAGGTGCACCTTTGAGGACTTGTAGGAGCAGTGCTCGCTCCACATCACCGAGTACATCGCCAACTCGGCGGCGGTGGGGCGGCGTCCAAGGATCTCGACAACCCGGTCGAACTCGTTCTCCTTCAGGCCGAGGGCGGCCCAGGGCAGTTCGACGTCGGGAGTTTCGGCGGCGTGGGCCACGGTGTCAATGTTGAACTTACGGGCCTCGGCGGGCGCGGAGGAGCTATTGATCGTCACTTACTTAACCAGCTTCTTCAGTACAGAGGTGAATATTCCGAGTCCGTCGGTGCCACCGCGGACACCAACCAGCCCTGCAGCAGAGGAATCCGGGCCAAAACCCGCCTCGACCGCGTGCTCGGGGTGCGGCATCAGGCCCACCACGTTGCCGGCGGCGTTGGAGATCCCGGCGATGTCGCGGCGTGAACCGTTGGGGTTGGCGCCGACGTAACGGAACACCACCCGGCCCTCGCCCTCCAGCTCGTCGAGGGTGCGCTCGTCGGCGACGAATTGTCCATCCTGGTTCTTCAGGGGGACCACGATCTCGTCACCGGCCGCGTAGGAAGCGGTCCATGCCGTGTCGGCATTCTCCACGCGCAACCGCTGGTCGCGGCAGAGGAAATGCAGGTGGTTGTTCTTGATCATTGAACCGGGCAACAGGTGGGCCTCGGTGAGGACCTGGAACCCGTTACAGATGCCCAGGACGGGCAGGGCGCGCTCGCCGCCGGACGCGGCAGCGGTGATCTGCTCCATCAGCGGCGCGAACCGGGAAATGGCGCCAGCACGTAGGTAGTCCCCGTAGGAGAAACCACCGGGGACGACGACGGCGTCCACACCCTGCAGGTCGTGGTCCCCGTGCCAGAGCGGGACTGCGGTGCCGCCGGCGAGGCGTATTGCGCGTGCCGCGTCGCGGTCATCGAGCGAGCCGGGGAAGGTGACAATGCCGACCCGGACGGAATCCAAGGCTGGAGCGCCGAACGGTGCGTCGGTTTCCAGGGTCACTGCTCGCCCTCGGCGGTGTTGTCGGCAAGGACCTCCACACGGGTGACGTCCTCGATGACCGGGTTCGACAGCAGGGTGCTGGCGGCGGTCCGTGCCTGCTCCAGCAGTTCCTCAGTGACCTCGCCGTCAACGGTGAGCTCGAAACGCTTGCCCTGCCGGACTCCGGAGAAACCGGTAAAGCCCAGCCGGGGCAGTGCGCCGGCAATGGCCTTGCCCTGCGGGTCAAGGATCTCGGGTTTGGGCATGACGTCGACAACTATCCGGGGCATCCGGTAACTCCTGGGCTCAAGGTGCGTTAAATGCAGTGGCTTCGGAGGTGCCGTCTCACGCTGAGAAGTGTGGTGAATCCAGCGCTCCGCGAGCTTGCGCTATCAGTCTAACGGGGATCGCCTACCAGCAGTGTTTTTGACGGTGTCACTCGTGAAAACCCGGGCGGCGGTCACAGGGCGCCGGTGCCGCCCGGGGTTCCGAGTAGCGGTTCGAACATGCTCCACCTGTCGATCTCACACCCGTTCTCACGGGAGAAGGACGCGTCGATCTGTTCGCCGTCGAGGGTGCCGGTCACGACGGCGGTCTCCGGTCCTCCGTACTCCATGGTGCACATCGCGTCCGGGTCCGGTTCCGTCATGATCAGGTCGCCGTGCTCCGCCAGCACTGCGCAGGCCGCGGCTGGATCGGGCAACGCCGATTCGCCCACCGGGCTCCCGGCGGCACAGTTCAACCCGTAGGTGACGGGTTCGACGTCGTCGCCGGCTGTCACGATCACTGTGAGCTGCGAATCAAAGGTGGCACCCTCCCCGGGGGATGCTGATGGCCCGGGGGTGACCGTCGTGGCTTCTGGGGTGGGCGCGGCGCTGGTGGCCCCGGGCGCCGGGCCGCCGCCTTCGGCACCGCATCCCGCAAGAGCCAGGAGCAGTACACCTGCACCGAGGAGATGGTTCACCCGCGACATCTGGTGTCGGGGTTGAGGTTCACGGATCATGGGAGCTCCTTCACTTGCCGTGATAGGACGTACTGCGGGGCGCCGGTGGTTCACTGATCCAACGTCTGCTCGGTGCCCGCGGGTTCCAGTGTCTCCAAAGCGGTACCCAATCGTTGCCGAAGCTGCTGTGACTCCTCGGAGAACCCACGCTGCAGCCGGGCGTATTCGGCGCGGCCCTCAGGGGTTTCGATGCGGATCGGCGCGTAACCCCACGCGCCGAGGTCATAGGGCGACGCCCGCATGTCCATTGCGCGGATCCGCCAGGCAAGCTCAAAACAGTCCATCACCAGATCGCTCGGCAGCAAAGGACTGAGCTTGTAGGCCCACTTGTAGAGGTCCATGTTGGCGTGTAGGCAGCCCGGTTGTTCAAGGTCGCGTTGTGTTTCCCTGGTGGGCTGCAGCACGTTCAGCGGTGCAGCCTGCGGCGTATAGAAGCGGAACGCGTCGAAGTGGGTGCAGCTGATCCGGCTGTCCTCCACCAACTGATCGGTTCCTTCAGCCCCCAGCCGGAGTTCGAGATACTCATGCCGCACGCCGTTGACCTGGGACCGGTATGCCATGGCCCACTCATGCAACCCGAAACAACCGAGTTGCGCCCGCCGGGCCTGCGTACGGCGAACAATGATGGCCGCGAAATCCAGTGCTTCTGCCCGGTCCTGCCGAAAGCCGTCGACGTCCGCGGTGACGGCGACGTCCTCGTCGGCCAGCGCCAGCGCCGTACGCTCGGCGCCGGTGAGCAGCCGATAGTGTTTCCAGCCGGCCCGCTCGGCGGCCTCGGGACCCAAAAGCACGACGCCGGCGCCCGGGTGCCACCGCGCCAGGGGGCCAGGTTTCTGGGTGTAGTAGGTGAACAGGAAATCTTCCACCGGGTGCTTTTTCCCTGCTGCGCGACGGTTCAGGTAGGGCTGCGCAAACGGCTCCACTCTTGCCCGGTGAGTTTCGGCAGCGGCAATCCACTCGTCCCGCTGGAGCACCGTGAGGGTGCGCGGGCGGGCCGACGTCGGCGCATTGATTGTTGAGCTACTCACCGTCCCAGTGTCTCACCGGCCCCGCACTCCGGTCGAAGCGCCGGGCCTGTCAGCGCAGGAGGATAATAGGTGAAGACACTCGGTCAAGCAGGACCCGCGGGAGGAACAGTATGGCTAGTAAGCCCAGTTTTGTGCACCGGTTCATGAAGGCGACCGGACGTGCGCGAGCGGTGTTCGGGCCGGCGCAGAGCAGTGCCCTGGACCACCCGATGACCAGTGAGAACCAGGCATCGCTGAAGGAACGCGAAGCAGACGCGTCACAGTGGGAGACGGTGAAGCGGCCCGACGGCAGCACCTACATCATTCCGAAGAGCTAAGGCCACGCGGCGCCGATCAGACGGCGACTTTCAGGCGGCACCGATCAGACGGTGCGCGCCGCTGCCCGCCAGGCGCTCTGGACCGACCGGCCGCCCCGAGACCGCCACCAACAGGTCGAGGGGATCCCCTTCGACGTCGTCACCCAGCCCCCACGATGTTCCGGTCCCGCGATCGATCAGCCGCAGCCCGGCGGCCCGCTCACGATCGCCCCCGTAGGAGACACGGGTCCGTAGCTGGTAGGCGAGAGCCTGCAGCACCGCTCGGTTGGGATAGCTCCCGCGAAGACCCAGCGGACGGCGAATGTCCTCACCATGCACAATTGCCTCGACCAACCGGGTTGCAAGGTTGGCCGGAGGTGTCCGAGTGAGATGCGCCGTGTCCATGAACGCGGCGAGCGTATCCCGCGGGTCATCCCGCCGGGTGCGAGCAATACCGATTTCGTTCGCGTGGTCAAAGTCCATTCGCGCCGCCAGAAGGTCACGGACAAAGGAGACCCTGCCGGTCTGGGCTGTATCCACGAGGTGCGCGAGCACATCGTGGACAGTCCAACCGGGGCAGAGCGAAGGAACTGCCCACTGTGTTTCGTCCAGATCGGACAAATCTGCGGCAAGATGCCGTCGTTCGGTGTGGACCGTCTGCCAGACTGCTGCTGCCGAGTTCCGCATCGAGGGTTCCTTGGGTAGGCCTGGTGGTCTATGTATCGATTGTGGTGGACACAGCTCAGAAACGGAAGGATAGCGCCCGGAATGCAGGCGCCTTTTCGATGCGTTGGCGGTAAAATTGGCCAACAGCGTATCGCGAAGAGAGAAGGCGGTTCGAATGGGTAATCCCAGCAAGAGTTCCCCTCGAAAATGGCTGAAGAACCCAGCCAAAGTATTCATGGGCCCGGCTGAGCGGAGCGATCCCACCCTTCCCGTGGTTCACCGACACGACGAGTTCGAGCAGGCCTCTGAGGCGGACCTCGCCGGGTTCGAGGTGGAGGAAGATTCGGAGGGCCACCACTACGCCGTGCGGAAAGAGCACCCGCCGGTCCCGCCCCCGAACCTCCAATGAAATACCCCGACTGGTCAGGCAAAAAGGTCCTTCACACCGAGGATTAGCGTCCGCTACCTGCGTGAACCGTAGCGACCGTCTCGCCGTCCAGATCAAACGCCGCGTGCACAGCACGGACGGCGCGGTCCAGCAGGTCGGCGTCCGTCACGACCGAAATGCGGATCTCGGAGGTGGAAATCATGTCGATGTTCACTCCGGCGTCGGACAGCGCTTTGAAGAACCGGTAGGACACCCCCGGGTTGGACCTCATGCCTGCGCCGATCAGCGAAAGCTTGCCGATCTTCTCGTTGTAGTCGACGCTTTCATAGCCCACATGGTCCTGGGCGTTCTTCAACGCGGCCAATGCCTCGGAGCCCTCGACGATCGGCAGGGTGAAGGAAATGTCGGTGCGGCCCGAACCGTGCGTGGAGACGTTCTGCACGATCATGTCGATGTTGGAGTGCGCCCCCGCGACGATGCCAAAGATCTCTGCGGCCTTGCCGGGAATGTCGGGAACGCCCACCACCGTGACCTTCGCTTCCGAACGGTCGTGGGCGACGCCCGAGATAATGGGTTGTTCCATGGGATCTCCCTCTTGAATTTTGATTTGGTCGTCGGGGCTGGGCAGGACCCAGGTCCCTTCCTGCTCGCTGAACGAGGACCGGACGTGTAGCCGGACCCCGAACCGCCGTGCGTATTCGACGCTACGCAGATGCAGGATTTTCGCGCCCGAGGCCGCCATCTCCAGCATTTCCTCACTGGAAATCTCGTCGATCTTCCGGGCGCTGGGCACCACCCGCGGATCAGCCGTATAGATCCCGTCCACGTCTGTGTAAATCTCGCACACGTCAGCGTTCAGCGCAGCGGCGAGCGCCACCGCCGTCGTATCCGACCCGCCGCGACCGAGGGTGGTGATGTCATTGCTTTCCCGGCTCATACCCTGAAACCCGGCGACAATCGCGACGTCGCCGCGGTCGATTGCGGTCTTGATCCGATGCGGGGACACCGAAATGATGCGCGCACGGCCGTGGATGGCGTCAGTGATCATGCCGGCCTGGCTGCCGGTGAAAGACTGGGCGGAGGAGCCGAGACCCTGGATGCCCATCGCCAGGAGAGCCATTGAAATACGTTCACCGGCGCTCAGGAGCATATCCATCTCGCGGGGGGCTGCGGCGACGTCGTTCGAGACCTGCGCGGCGAGGTCGAGGAGCTCATCAGTGCTGTCGCCCATCGCCGATACCACCACCACCACCTGGTGGCCGGCGCGCTGCGTCTGGACGATCCGCTGCGCGACACGTCTAATCCCGGCGGCGTCCCCCACTGAGGAACCACCGAATTTTTGGACGATCAGGCTCATGCGCACGCTCGCTGACGAATGTTTGTAGGTGGTGCCGCTCGACGACTACGGCGCCTCGGTTGACGGTCCAAGTTTAGCCCCGCGCCTTTTGTGGCAGCCAATTGCGCGTCCGATTGTTCCGTCCAGATCCCCGAGAGGTGACACAAGTCGCATAGGGTTCACCTTATGAACAACGAGTATGGGGGAATCGTTGCCAGGGGGATTGCGCGGAGTTTCGGCTCCGTTGCGGCCATCAGGCACATAGACTTTGCGGCACCACCCGGCGAGGTGACAGCGCTCATTGGGCCTAACGGCTCGGGCAAGACCACCCTGCTGCTGATCCTTGCCTCGCTCCTCGCGCCCGACACCGGGACTCTCACGGTTGGTGGGGTGGACCCGATGCAGGACGCGGCGGCTGTGCGGCGCCGGGTCGGGTGGATGCCTGACACCCTGGGGGTGTGGGAATCGCTGACCGCTACCGAGATCCTCACCGTGATGGGTTCGCTCTATGGAATGCCTGTTGAGGAGCGCCGGTCACGGGCTGCAGAGCTGCTCGCCGCCGTACGCCTGGAGGAATTTGCCGACCAGCCTGCACGGGTGCTGTCCCGGGGACAGCAGCAGCGACTGAGTCTGGCACGGGCGTTGATCCACGATCCGGCGGTACTCCTCCTTGACGAACCGGCATCGGGGTTGGACCCGGGGTCCCGGGTGGAACTTCGCGCCACGCTCCGCTCCCTGGCGGACCAGGGGAAGACTGTGGTGGTGTCGAGTCATGTGCTGTCGGAGCTCGACGAAATCGCCGACCGCGCGGTGTTCATCAACCGTGGCGAGTCGGTCAAAAACCAGACGCTCGATGAGGCCGGCACCCAGATCCGCCGCTACTACATTCAGGCGGAACCCATGCAGCCACTGGCGGATGCCCTCGCCAGCCACGGCGTCGAGTTCGAGATGCGTGGCGACTCCCGCCGATCCGAGTATCAGGTGATGGTCAGCAGCACCGACCAGGCGGCCTGGCTACTCCGCACCCTGGTGATGGCCGACGTCGCGATCACCGCCTTCGCGCCGGCCGGCGGCGCCCTCGAAGAAACCTATATGAGCCTCGATACGGACAGACAATGAGCGTTTCAATCACAGAGCAGCCGGGCACGACCGGCGCGTCCCCAGACCTGGCACTGGCCTACTGGAGCGGCGTCAAAGCCGTGTTCGGCCTCGAAATGCGGCAGCGGCTCCGCGCCCGCGCCTGGTACATCATGCTGGGTGTCTGGTTCGTCGTCATCGGTCTGGTGTTCCTGCTGGCATCCGTGACCACCGCCGCAACGTTCGGGTCGGGAGCCATCCTCTTCGACCTGGTGGTGGGGTTCGTCCTCTTCTTTGGGCTGCTGGTGGCGCCGGGACTCTCAGCCAATGCCGTGAACGGTGATCGAGCGGCCGGGACGCTCGCCATCCTGCAGATCACACTGCTCACCCCGGGGCAAATCTTGTGGGGCAAATGG
The DNA here is from genome assembly GCF_039526005.1 of Arthrobacter flavus. NCBI lineage: Bacteria > Bacillati > Actinomycetota > Actinomycetes > Micrococcales > Micrococcaceae > Arthrobacter > Arthrobacter flavus. The sequence goes on from NZ_BAAAIJ010000001.1 coordinate 71,042, forward strand.
CTCGCCTCCTGGGTTGCCTCGCTCGCCTTCCTTCTGGTCAGTACCCCGTTCATTTTCTGGGCGCTCGCGCTGGGCGGGGTCAATCCCGCGGAGGCTTTCGTCTCGCTGCTGATGCTCAGCGTGGAACTGGGGATCGTCTCGGCGATCGGTATCGGCATTTCGGCGCTGGCCAACCGACCGCTCTTCTCCATCGTCACCACCTATATGGTGGTCGCCCTGCTGGGGATCGGCACCCTGATTACCTTCGGCCTGAGCTACGCGCTGATCGAGGAGGAGAACGCAGAGGTGACCTACTCCTACCTGGACTATCCGCCGGATACCGATTATTCGGTGGCGCTGCCACCCTCCGCCGAGATGGAGTGCATCACCCGGACCCAGATCCAGACCGTGCACCACACCGAACGGACGGCCTGGTTGCTGGCAGCCAACCCCTTCGTCATTGTGGCGGATTCGGTGCCGTACTCCCGCGGTGGTGATTTTGGGCAGGTATCGCAGCCGGTTAACACCGGGACTCAGCCGTCCGGCGTGATGGAGGGCATCAGCCAGGGTGTCCGCTTCCTGCAGGCCGGACCCGACTATGACATCACCTGCGAAGAGTCGCAGGGTCTCGGTCCGGTTTTGCCCGAAGACCGGTTCCCGATCTGGCCCCTCGGGCTGGTGCTGCAGTCGGCGCTTGCCGGCGGGCTGTTGTGGCTCGGTCAGCGGAAGCTGGTGACCCCGGCCCGGCGGCTCGCACAGGGGACCCGGGTCGCCTGATCCCACCCGGGCTCGGGTGCCGGCGCCATCGGGTCGCCATGCGGGGAGGGAACTAGCCCCGGGTTTTCATCGGATGTGTGGTTCGGGGCGTGTTTAAGCAGGGAAAGAGTGCTCTGACTTGGGAAAATAGTGGT
>NZ_BAAAIJ010000002.1:0-111283 GCF_039526005.1 Arthrobacter flavus
AACCTCACCAATTACATCGCCCGCAGCCTGCTCGAATCAGGCGGCTTCAGACCCCACCTACACCCTCAACTATGAAGAGCCGGTTAAGTACTCTGCAGCTGTAACCGTTAGTCGAAGACTGGGCTCTCGGTGCGTGAGCGCTTCAGTTCAAAGAACTCCGGGAAGGCGGCGAGGGTGACTGCACCATCAAAGATGCGTCCGGCGTCTTCGCCACGGGGGATCCGGGTCAGCACCGGGCCGAAGAACGCGGTGCCATTGAACGCGACGACGGGGGTCCCGACTTCATCGCCCACCCGGTCGATTCCGTCCTGGTGTGAGGCGCGGAGCTGGGGGTCGTATTCCTCGCTGGTGGCGTAGTCCGCGAGTTCGGCGGGCAGTCCGACTTCCTCGAGTGATTCACGGATCACTGCAGGGAAATCCTGGTTCTGTCCCTGGTGAATCCGGGTGCCCATCGCATCGTAGAGCTTCTTGATGTTGTCGTTGCCATGGAGTTCGGCCGCGGCAATAATCACGCGGACCGGCCCATATGCCTGCTTCATGAAATCCTGGTACTCCTGGGGAAGATCACGGCCGTCGTTGAGCACCGCAAGGCTCATGACATGCCAGTCGACCTTGATGCTGCGGACCTTCTCCACTTCCTCCATCCACCGGGAAGTGATCCAGGCGAAGGGGCAGGCGGGATCGAACCAGAAATCGGCTTTTTGGACATTGTCGGTGGGAACAATCGTTTCAGTCATATTCCCTACAACCCGGGTTCCAACCGACGTATTCCGGCAGAATGCCGAAATTTCCTGAGTTAGGCCGACTTGTTCCGGCGCTTCGCAACGACGTCATGCGAGATCAGCGTGGGCTCGGCTTTCTTGCCGACCACATCCTCGGTGATGACGACGGTGGCAATGTCGTCCCGGCTGGGGAGATCGAACATCACGGGCTGCAGGACTTCCTCCATGATGGCGCGCAGCCCGCGGGCACCGGTTCCCCGCTCGAGCGCCTGATCGGCGATGGCTTCAAGAGCCTTCGGCTCGAAGGTGAGCTCGACGCCGTCGAGCAGGAACATTTTCTGGAACTGCTTGATCAGGGCGTTCTTCGGCTCGGTGAGGATCTGCATGAGTGACTTCTGGTCCAGGCTGGTCACCGTGGTGATGACCGGCAGGCGGCCGATGAACTCGGGGATCAGTCCGAACTTGAGCAGGTCCTCGGGCATGACATCGCCGTAGCTGGCTTCCTCACTCTTCAGGGAGGACAACGGCGCGCCGAAGCCAATCCCCTTGCGTCCTGCCCGGGAGCCGATGATCTCTTCCAGGCCCGCGAAGGCCCCCGCAACGATGAACAGCACATTGGTGGTGTCGATCTGAATGAATTCCTGGTGCGGGTGCTTGCGGCCGCCCTGAGGAGGGACGGAGGCCACGGTCCCCTCAAGAATCTTCAGCAAGGCCTGCTGCACGCCTTCACCGGACACGTCGCGGGTGATGGACGGGTTCTCGGACTTGCGGGAAATCTTGTCGATCTCGTCGATGTAGATGATGCCCTGTTCGGCCTTCTTGACGTCATAGTCGGCAGCCTGGATGAGCTTCAAAAGGATGTTCTCAACATCCTCACCCACATAACCAGCCTCGGTGAGTGCCGTGGCGTCCGCAACGGCGAAGGGTACGTTCAGTCGGCGCGCGAGGGTCTGCGCGAGATAGGTCTTGCCGCAGCCGGTAGGGCCAATGAGGAGGATATTCGACTTGGCAATCTCCACCTCCTCGGCAGGCACCGCGTCGGAGAGGTTTCCCGTACTCCGCGGGGCGTGCCCGGACTGGATCCGCTTGTAGTGGTTATAGACGGCCACGGCGAGAGACCGCTTGGCGGGTTCCTGGCCGATCACGTATTCCTGCAGAAAATCAAAGATCTCGCGGGGCTTGGGAAGCTCGAAGGTACCAAGGTCAGCTACCTCGGACAGCTCTTCCTCGATGATCTCGTTGCAGAGATCGATGCATTCATCGCAGATGTAGACGCCCGGCCCGGCAATCAGCTTTCGGACCTGCTTCTGGCTTTTCCCACAGAAAGAGCACTTAAGCAGGTCTGTGCTCTCACCAATGCGAGCCATGTGTCAGTCCCCTTACGTGGATCTGTTGAAATCGACACCCAGGATCCGAACTGATGGAAGCGGGCTACCTTCCACTCTAGGACAATTGGCGCGGCTATTCTGCACCAAAAGGCCCGTGGTGCGATTGTTTCGCACCACGGGCCTTCGTCCGGAGAAAAGTGCCTTACGGCTTGTTGATCTTCGGTGGGCTGATCTTCCGTGACGTCAGAACTTCGTCCACCAGGCCGTACGCCTTGGCGTCGGCGGCGGTGAGGATCTTGTCGCGTTCAATGTCGATGTTGACCTGCTCGGAGCTCTTTCCGCTGTGCAGTGCCAGCGTATCCTCGAGCCAGGTGCGCATCCGCATAACTTCGTTGGCCTGAATCTCCAGGTCCGACGCCTGGCCACCCTGGCCACCACCAAGGGCGGGCTGGTGGATCAGGACACGGGCGTTGGGAAGTGCAAGCCGCTTGCCCGGCGCGCCAGCCGCGAGCAGCACGGCTGCTGCGCTGGCAGCCTGGCCCAGGCAGACGGTCTGGATCTCGGGGCGGATGAACTGCATGGTGTCGTAGATTGCAGTCATCGCGGTGAACGATCCACCCGGCGAGTTGATGTAGAGCGTGATGTCACGCTCTGGATCGGTCGACTCAAGCACCAGCAGCTGGGCCATCACGTCGTCGGCGGATGCATCGTCAACCTGCACCCCGAGGAAGATGATGCGGTCCTCGAAGAGCTTGGTGTAAGGGTCCTGGCGCTTGAACCCGTACGGGGTGCGCTCTTCGAACTGGGGAAGAACGTAGCGGTTGGACGGCATTTGCGGTGCGGCGCCGCCTGCTGCGGCTCCAAAATTGTGGTTCATGGTCTCTCCTGGGTGATCTCTGCTGTGGTGGGTGGGGCGCAGGCGCAGCGACTAGTCGCGCTGCGTTCCGCCGCCGCCGGATACCGTGTTGGCGTGCGCAGCGATCTTGTCGAAGAAGCCGTATTCCAGGCCCTCCTGCGCAGTGAACCACTTGTCGCGGTCGTTGTCCTTGAGAATCTTCTCGACCGTCTGCCCGGTTTGCTCTGCCGTGAGTTCAGCCATCACGCGCTTCATGTGCAGGATCAGCTCTGCCTGGATCCTGATGTCCGAAGCGGTACCGCCAATGCCGCCGGAGGGCTGGTGCATCAGCACGCGGGCGTGAGGGGTTGCATAGCGCTTCCCCTTGGTGCCCGAGGAGAGGAGGAACTGTCCCATCGACGCGGCAAGCCCGGTGGCCACGGTGACGACGTCGTTCGGGATGAACTGCATGGTGTCGTAAATGGCCATGCCCGCCGTCACCGACCCGCCAGGCGAGTTGATGTACAGGAAGATGTCCTTGTCCGGGTCTTCAGCTGACAGGAGCAGTAGCTGGGAGCAGATGGCGTTGGCGTTGTCATCCCTGACCTCTGAGCCGAGCCAGATAATGCGCTCTTTCAGGAGCCGGTTATAGATGTAGTCATCCCGGCCAGCGGGGTCTACGGTCGCCATGGTCGGTGTGGTGGGTTCGATTGCCATTGGAAGTTAGCCTCTCACTCTGGTTGGTCTACCGGGTGCCGGTAGCCGACCGTTTGTCTCTCATTGGACAGTAACTTGTTTGGGGGTCCGTTTGATCCCGCTGCGGAGGCTGTTCGCTGACGGCGCACCAGAGCGGGGGCTGCGGTTCTTCACGACTGAGGGCCGCCCTCCCGGTGGGAAGACGGCCCTCAGTCGTGAAGGGTGGAGCTATGCCTTGCTGGGCTCTTCGTCAGCGGCAGGCTCAGCCTTGGCTGGTTTTTTCGGAGCCGCCTTCTTGGCGGCAGGCTTCTTCTCAGCCGCTGGCTTCTTTTCCGCAGCTGGCTTCTTCTCAGCCGCAGGCTTCTTTTCCGCAGCTGGCTTCTTCTCAGCAGCTGGCTTCTTGGCCGCAGGGGCCTTCTTGGCTGCTGGAGCCTTCTTGGCCGGCTTCTTCTCAGCGGGGGCCTCTGATGCGTCGTCGTCCTCGTCACCGGGGCGGACAAAGTCGCTCAGATCGACAACGGCTCCGGAGCTATCCGTGACGACTGCAAGTTCAAGGACTTTCGCCAGTGCCTTGCGACGGCGGACCTCTCCGACGATCATCGGAACCTGGCCGCTCTGGTCCAGCATCTGGGCGAACTGGTTCGGCTCCATGCCGTACTGGCCAGCGGTCGAGACGATGTAATCGATCAGCTCTGGCTGGCTGACACCGATTTCTTCCTTCTCGGCGATCGCGTCGAGGATCATTTCGTTGCGGAACGCCTGTTCGGTGTTCTCACGGATCTCGGTGCGGTGCTCTTCGGTGTCGTGGCCCTCAGCGTTGGCGTGAGCGCTTTCACCGGTGAAGTGCTGTTCCAGCTGGTCATCGATGAAGGCTGCCGGGACGGGAACCTCGATCAGCTCGATGAGCTTTTCCAGGACCAGGTCGCGAGCTTCAACGCCCTGCTCCGTGACCTTTTCTTCGGCTGCGCGCTTGGTGAGATCGGCGCGCAGTTCAGCGATGGTGTCGAATTCGCTGGCAAGCTGGGCAAAGTCGTCGTTGGCTTCCGGGAGTTCGCGCTCCTTGACGGCGCTGACCTCGACCTTGACCTGCGCCTTGTTGCCGGCGTTCTCGCCGTTGGCCAGCGTGGTCTCGAAGATGGCGTCCTCGTCGGCGCTGAGCCCTGTCACCGCTTCGTCCATGCCCTCAAGCATGGTGCCGGAGCCGATCTGGTAGGAGACGTCCTGTGCGGCGTCGACCTGCTCGCCGTCGACCGTTGCGACCAGGTTGACGGTGAGGAAGTCACCGTCGGCGGCGGGACGATCAACCGCAGTCAGGGTGCCGAACCGGCCGCGCAGCTCGTCAAGTGCCTTGTCGACGTCGGCGTCGGATGCCTCTGCTGCTTCCACTGTCACTTCGAGACCCGAGTACTCGGGAAGGGTGATCTCCGGGCGGACGTCCAGCTCGACGGTGAACAGGAGCTGTCCATCCTTGCCAGCGGGGTCAGGCACTTCGGTGATCTCCACCTCAGGGCGGGTCAGGGGACGGATCCCTGTTTCCTGAACGGCACTCTGGTAGAAGTCATTCAAACCATCGTTGATGGCGGTTTCGATGACGTAGCCGCGACCTACACGCTGGTCGATCAGCTGGTTGGGGACGCGTCCTTTACGGAAGCCCGGAACCTGGACCTGCGCGGAGATGGTCTTGTAAGCCGCATCGATGTTTGGCTTGAGCTCCTCATAAGGAACTTCAACATTGAGCTTCACTCGCGTGGGAGTGAGGTTTTCGACAGCGCTCTTCACGGCGTAGTACTCCTGAATGATTGAAGATGAATGACCACACGGCGTCCGTGGAATTACCGGAACGGCATCCGCGGCGATAATGCAGAGTCGGGGTGACAGGAGTTGAACCTGCGACTTCCTGCTCCCAAAGCAGGCGCTCTACCAAGCTGAGCTACACCCCGTAAGTGCAGCCATTAGTCTACGTAACTTTTGCCCCAGTTGCACATTTGGCTAAACGGCCCTGCCTGTGGTGTAGTTATAGGCGTTCCGACGGCCTGAGCAGCTAAAGTAGTTGGTAGTACGCTCGGGTTTTCGGGGATGTAGCTTAGTGGTAAAGCCTCAGTCTTCCAAACTGATGATGCGGGTTCGATTCCCGTCATCCCCTCCACAGTGCGGGAGTATTCCCCCACAGGTCCCGATAAAAAAGCACCCCGCCAATCTGGCCAGGGTGCTTTTTTGTTGGGTGATCGGGCTGCTAGGGTGCCTGACACTCGGGACACCAGAACAATTTCCGTGCGGCCATCTCGGCAACGGCCACCGGTGTGCCGCAAAGGCGGCAGGGCAGACCGGCCCGCCCATAGACGTAGTGCGCGTCCTCGCGCTTGACCCTGGACGACGAGGAGGAACGGTCGGCTGGCGTCGTCGTAACAATCCGGCCAGCACGGACTCCGTCCCCCATGATCACGGCGATGTCCTCCCACAGGACCGTGGCTTCCTCGACGCTGACCGATTTACCGGGGCGCCAGGGGTCAAGCTTTCGCCTGAACAGTGCCTCAGCCCGATAAATGTTCCCTACGCCCGCGATCACCGCCTGATTCATCAGAAGCAGGCCCACCGGGCTGGCGCTCTTGCGCAGACCGGAAGCAAACCGGGCCACGTCGTCGGGAGCGTCCCGAGCGGCACGGCCGAGCGGATCGGGGCCCAGTCGGGCGACGACGGCGTCACGCTCCGGTTCGGTAATCACCTCGCAGGCTGTCGGGCCGCGCAAATCGGCCCAGCCATAGTCGCTGACCAGGCGCAGACGGACGGCACCCACGGGAGCCGGGGGCCCGTCGTAGCTCGCGTCGGGGGTGCCGGCAAGCTCCCGCTCCCCCACCTTGCGCGGTGCACCGATGCTGGACGCGCCCATGAACGATTTGTCGCCGCCAAAGCTCCAGGCACCGTAAAGCCCCAGATGTACGCGGAGGAAGAGTGCGGGGGTGGGGCTTTCGTCGAGTCCGTCGGCGAACTCGACGAAAAGTTGCTTTCCATGCGCGGTGGCTCCCACCAGCACACGTCCGTCCAGGCCGGCCGCTCCGGCAGCAAACCGACCCTGTGGGCTGGATGCCGCCACCTGCTGCCCACCGAACACTGAGGACAGCTGGGACGCCAGCCGGTGAATTGAATGGCCTTCGGGCATGGGGCTACAGGTTGACGCTGCCGGTGGTCTCGTAGGCAGCGATCTGCCCGATCCGCCGTACGTGGCGCTCCGCGTCGCTGAACGGCTCAGTAAGAAAGGCCTCAATAATGAGTGTTGCTTCCTCGACCGAGTGCTGCCGTCCGCCCACTGCCACCACGTTGGCGTCATTGTGCTGGCGCGCCAGCTTTGCGGTGTCCAGGCTCCAAGCCAGCGCAGCACGGACTCCCCGCACCTTGTTGGCCGCCATTTGTTCGCCGTTGCCGGATCCACCGAGCACAATCCCCAGCGCCTCGCGCCCCGCCTGCTGATCAATGACGACGGCCTGCGCTGCGTTGATGCAGAACCCGGGATAGTCATCCTCGGCGTCGTAGGCCTGTGGTCCGTGGTCGATGACCTCGTACCCGGCTCCGCGCAGGTGCTCGATCAGGTGGGCACTGAGCTCCATGCCGGCGTGGTCAGTGGCGATATGAACGCGCATGAAAGATCCGTTCGATGAGATGGGTGTGTGCTGTCAAGGGTACTTGCTGGCCGGGTGTGCAGGTTGGTCGACGCTAATGAAACAATGGCTATGCTGCGTAAGCTGCATCACACACGATGCCCGCCACCCGCAGGGCTTCCCATCATCTTTTCCGAAAGGCTCCACTGTGCCAGGCATGAATCTGACGCGCGAAGAGGCACGAGCTCGCGCTGACATTTTGACGGTCACCTCCTACGACATCAACCTTGATCTGACCCGTGGCGACACGGTCTTCGGGTCGAGGACCGTCGTGAAGTTCGAGGCCACCCAGGGTGCTTCAACGTTCATTGACGCCGTCACCAAGGACGTGTCACGGGTGACCCTGAACGGCGTCGAACTCGACCCGTCCGAGGTCTCTGATGGAATCCGCATCCAGCTGCCCCAGCTTGCGGCAACCAATGAACTGGTCATTGACGCTGACATGTTCTACATGAACACCGGCGAGGGTCTACACCGCTTCGTTGACCCGGTCGACAACGAGGTGTACCTCTACACCCAGTTCGAGGTGCCAGACTCCCGGCGGGTGTTCCCCGTCTTCGAGCAACCCGATCTGAAGGCAACCTTCCGCTTCACTGTCACGGCGCCGTCGCACTGGGATGTCATCTCCAACTCTCCCACCCCCGAACCCGTCGCCGCCGGATCGGCCGACGACGACGTCGCGACGTCCACCTGGTCTTTCGAGCCCACCGGTGTGCTGTCCTCCTACGTCACCGCACTGATCGCTGGCCCGTACCAGTCGGTGCGCAGCGAGCTCACCAGTTCGGACGGCCGCGTCATTCCCCTGGGCGTCTTTGCCCGGAAGTCTCTGATGCAGCACCTGGACGCGGAGAACGTGTTTGACCTGACCCGGCAAGGGTTCACCTTCTTCGAGGAGCAGTTCGGCACACCCTACCCCTTCCCCAAATACGATCAGCTTTTCGTCCCCGAGTTCAATGCGGGTGCCATGGAGAACGCCGGAGCGGTCACGTTTGTGGAGAGCTACGTCTTCAGGTCCCGGGTCACCGACGCCACGGTTGAGCGCCGGGCCATCACCATCCTGCACGAGCTCGCCCATATGTGGTTTGGGGACCTGGTCACCATGCGCTGGTGGAATGACCTCTGGTTGAACGAGTCCTTCGCCGAGTTCATGTCCACGCTCGCCGCCGCAGAGGCGACCGAGTTTAAACAGTCATGGACCACGTTCGCCTCGCTGGAGAAGGCCTGGGCCTACCGCCAGGACCAACTCCCGTCCACCCACCCGATCGTCGCCGAGATCAACGACCTCGAAGATGTCCAGGTGAACTTCGACGGCATCACCTACGCGAAGGGCGCCTCGGTGCTCAAGCAGCTGGTGGCCTGGGTGGGCCAGGACAAGTTCATGGAAGGCGTCAGGGAGTACTTCGGCAAGCACTCCTGGAAGAACACCGAACTGGTGGACCTTTTGTCAGAGTTGGAGAAGGCGAGCGGCCGTGACCTCACGGAATGGTCGGCCCTGTGGCTGGAAACGGCTGGAGTCAACACCCTGCGGCCGGAACTCGAGGTCGACGACGACGGCGTGATCACCAGCTTTGCGGTCCTCCAGTCAGCGGTTGCCGACTATCCCACGATCCGCCCGCATCGACTGGCGGTTGGCTGCTATTCCCTGGATGATGCGGGAAAACTGCAGCGCATCGACCGGGTGGAACTCGACGTCGACGGCGAACGCACCGACGTGCCTGAACTGGTGGGCCGGGCCCGCCCCGATCTGGTGCTGCTCAACGACGACGATCTGGCGTACGCGAAGATCCGACTGGACGAGGTGTCGCTACGCACTGCAACGCGACATCTCAAGGACTTCAACGACTCGCTCCCCCGCACCCTGGTCTGGGCGTCGGCCTGGGACGCAGCACGCGACGGTGAGACGCCGGCCCGTAACTACGTGGAGCTGATCCTGCAGAACATCGGCGCTGAATCCGATTCGTCGGTGGTGCTGGTCCTGCTCCGTCAGCTCGCCACGACGCTCGCGTTCTATGTGAATCCCGACGACCGGACAGCGATGACGATCGCGGCCGCCGACAGCCTCTGGGAACTCGCCCAGCGGGCCGACGCCGGGTCGGACTCACAGTTGCAGTTCATCAAGGCGTTCGCCGGACACGCGCAGACCGCTTCCCATCTGGACACCATTGAAGCGATCTTCACCGGCTCCGAGACACCCGAGGGGTTGGAAATTGACGCCGACCTCCGCTGGGAACTGGTGACCTCACTCGTGGCCGGGGGCAGGTTCGCGCAGCCTGACATCGACGCCGAACTCGAGCGTGATGCCACTGCGACCGGTCAGCTGGCAGCCGCCCAGGCGAAGGCTGCCATCCCCACGCCGGAGGCGAAGGCCGAGGCGTGGCACAGCATCGTTGAACGGTCGGACATGCCCAACGCGGCCCAGCGGTCAGCGATTGCCGGGTTCATGCGCGTTCACGACCCAGCCGTCCTTGCACCCTTCGTGGACCAGTACTTTGCCGCTGCCCCTGATGTGTGGGGCAGCCGGACTCACGAGATCGCTCAGCAAATCATCGTGGGCCTGTACCCATCCCGGCTAACCACCCAGGAGACGCTGGATAAATCGGGGGCCTTCCTGGCCGCGCTCGACGCCGAAAGCACCTCGCTGCGGCGCCTGATCCTGGAGAGCCAGGACGGGATTGTGCGGGCTCTGAAAGCGCAGGCCGTCGACCGGTAAATCAGGCGGTTTGGGGTGTAGTTTATATCCCATGAACCTCTCCGAGCACCATTATCGGGTCAACACCAAATGGACGGGTAACCGCGGCGAAGGAACTCTTTCCTACCGCGGTTACGGCCGGGAACATGAGGTTTCGGCCAAGGGTCCGCCGCTGCTCCTGGGCACGGCGGACCCCACGTTTCATGGGGACAAGGACCGGTGGAACCCGTAGCAGCTGCTGCTGGCCGCGCTCTCCCAGTGCCACATGCTCGCGTACCTGCACATGGCGGTGAAACACGGTGTGGTGGTGACGGCGTACGAGGACACAGCTGTCGGAACCATGCGCCTGAACCCTGACGGCAGCGGGGAATTCCTCAGCGTCACCCTCAAACCCCGGGTGACCATCACCGACCATCTGCTGAAATACACGGCGCAGTCCATCCACCGCGAGGCCGCCGCGTCTTGTTTCATTGCGCGGTCGGTCAACTTTCCGGTCAACCACGAGCCAGTGGTGATGATTGCCGAGGACACCCCACAGCACGCCTAGGGTGATGCAGGTTTGGACGCTACCTGTCCGGGAGCTGCGCGAGCAGCTGTTCCTCAGTGCCTGCGGACAGCCCCGACTTTCGCTCCCGGTCGAGCCCCCGCCGTCGTTCATCCTCCAACACCCGTTTGATCGTCTCCTGAACCGGTCGCTGGGTCAGCCCCTCGGCCCGAGCAGCCCCCGCCGATCTGGAGGCGAACCCGTCATAGCCCTCCGGCAACCAGTGCGGCAGCGAATCAGGGCCGGCCCAGTAGGCGACGCCGTGGTCGGCCAGCCAGTCCGGCTCCACCCACCGCAGCAGGCCCCCGAAGCCGACCTGGGACGCCGTCTGGTCGATGAGATCCCCGAACCCGGTCGACGGGCCAACCGTGTTGAACACACCGGTCAGACCCCGGGCGGCCGCAGTGAGGAGCCAGCCGGCGAGGTCGTCCACGTCGATGGTCTGGGTCGGACGATCGCGGATGGCCGGCACGATAACCGTTCCACTGCGGGCCAGCCGGCCCGGCCAGTAGCCGAACCGGTCACTGGGGTCGCCCGGGCCGCAGATCAGTCCGGGACGGGCAATCAGCACACCGTTATTGCGATAGGAGCGACATAGCTCCTCACAGGCCACCTTCGCCTCGCCATACGACTCGCCGGGTGCGGGGGTGTCGCCGTCGTACGCCGGAAGGAGGGTAGCGCTCTCGTCCGCGCCAGGCACCGAATTGTCCGCGTACACGGAACAGCTTGAGACATAGATCCAGAGTCCCGCTCTGGCACCCAGAAACCTCAGTGCGTCCTCAACCTGATGGGGCTGCCACGATACTTCGACCACCACGTCCCAGTCCCGGTCCACTCCGACGTACGGTGTGGACCCGTCACGGTCTTCCTGGACGAAGGCGGCACCCGGTGGTGGCACGGACACCGCGCCGCGGGCCAGGCAGGTGACCTCATGGCCCAGCTCCAGGGCCAGTTCAGCAATTCGCCGGGAGAGAAATACGGTTCCGCCAAGGATCAGGATGCGCATCCGCCCAGCCTACGGCGCTAGCCTAGGAGCAGACACCCTTTCCGCCGCGCGGAGAGCCCACCTGAGCCAGTGAAGGAATCGGTCACTCCCCCATGCAGTCCCCCACCGAGATCGGTCTAGGAGACCAGCTACTGAACGCCGCCATCATCATCGTGGCAGGGCTGGTGTTGTGGCTGGTGGTCCGGTTTGTCATTAATCGGATGGTGCGCCGGGTGCGCAGCGGTTCCGACCTGTTCAAGAAACCCCACTTCAAGTGGGCGCAGCCGGTCCTTCGCACGCTTGACCACAAGCGGCGGGTCCAACGCACTGAAACCATCGGCGCGTTGCTGCGCAGCGTCTCGGGCCTGACCATTGCCATCATCGCCATCATGATGGCGTTGCAGGCGCTTGGCGTGGATATCGGTCCGATTCTCGCCAGCGTGGGCATTGTGGGTATTGCGATCGGCTTCGGCGCCCGCGAAATCATCAGGGACGCGTTCCTGGGATTCTTCATCACTCTCGAGGACCAGTACGGAATCGGCGACACCATCGAGGTCGGGGACACCGTGGGTGTGGTGCAGTCGGTCGGGCTGCGGATCACCCGGCTGATCGACGAGAACGGTGCCATCTGGTACATCCGGAACGGGGACATCATGAAAGTGGGCAACCGTTCACAGGGTGACTATGTAGCCCCGGTAGCCGCCGACGACCCGACAGGAGAGAAATCATGACCACCCCTGGAAGCCCCGAGGGCATTCCCATCCCATCAAGGTTCGGTGAGCCGCTGGCCAAGCTGACCCCGGTGGGGCCGCGCTTCGACCAGCCCGCCTACACCGACAACTTCTACGAGGCGGTAGGCGGCCACCCGACCTTCGTCAAGCTGGTCGACGTCTTCTACGACGGCATCGCCGAAGACGAGCTGCTGCGGCCGATGTACCCGGAGGAAGATTTGGGGCCGGCGAAGGAGCGCCTGCTGATGTTCCTGGAGCAGTATTGGGGCGGCCCGAAGACCTACGGCGAGCAGCGCGGCCACCCCCGACTGCGGATGCGGCACATGCCGTTCACCGTGTCGCCGCAGGCACGCGATCACTGGCTGACGCACATGCGCGCAGCACTCGACTCGCTTGACCTGGCACCCCTGCACGAAGCGACCCTGTGGGATTACCTGGAGCGGGCCGCCCATTCAATGGTCAACTCAGCGGACGACCGCTAGGACCCTGCCCTTTCGAACCGATTGGTTAGAGGAGCGTCGGGATCCGAGACAGCACATGACCCCGTGAGGTGCTGATCCTGGTCCATCGGCCGTTGGTGAAGATCGCTGGGCGTTCGCTCTTCGCGAGGAATCCCAGGGCGAAGGCGCCAAAGGCTGCCCCCGCTGGCACCTCGACCGGCAAACCCTCGATGCTGCGGCCCCAGATGGCTCCCCTGGCGCTGTTCACGATCAGGGCACCCGGGTTGTTGGGCACGGTTTCCGCAACTTCCCGAATCCCGTTTCGGGCTGCGGTTTCGACCACACTGGCGTCCAGGTCGCCGTGTGAGACCCATCCGGCCCGCGGCGGAAGGACTCCCGCCCAGCTTTCGGTGACGGTGGTCGGCGGAACCTGCAGAACGACGTCGTCGTCGGCCATCCGGGCAAGCCGGTCCGACACCGAGGCCAGCGCCACCGTCGCATCCACCTGGGCGGGGGCGTTCAGCGGCATGGTCCGCAGTCCCAGGACCGTGGGCGTGGCTTCGCCCAGAATCCGTGGACGGAGGATGCAGATGTAGGCGGCGAGGACGCTGCCTGCAGCCTGCAGCCTGACGGCACCGTCCTCGGCGGCCCGGGCGCGCGCGATGAAGGTGCGCAGATCGGCGACATTCCACTGATCAGCGAAGACCAACTCTGATGACGAGTGTGGTTCCACCGGTTAGCCGTTCGATCGGCGTCGGAATGCCACCGGGTCGCCGAGCGAGTGCTCGAGCGCGGCGCGCTGGGCTTCGTTGAGCTTCGCCGGCCGGCCGGTGGTCCGATTGACCAGGATCATGGTGGAGGCCGCGAGAGCGTAACTCAACGATCCGTCTGGCTCGGCAATCTGGTAGCCGAGGTCGAAACTGGAGCCGCCGACTCCTGTCACCCAGATGCTGATCTCCAGGGGGCTGGGACGGTAGTTGAGGGGCGCCGAGTACTCGATCTCGTGCCGTGCGACCAGGGTGAAATGGTCGGGACCGATCAGATCCAGCAGCGTATCCCGCTGCCCGCCGCGCTCCGGTGCCGAGTCTGACAGCGGCAGGTGAATGAATTGGACGCGCGCGTCTTCGAGGTACTGCAGGAACCGCACGTTATTGACGTGTCCATAGGAGTCCTCGTCGCCGAAGCGTAGCTGAATAGGGAAGCGTTGGATCCGGGGCATGCTCCCATCCTCTCAAACGGAACCCCGGCCCAGCTAAACGCTTCTCCGCCGGTGTTGAGGGGCGGACGCGTGTGCAACTAAGGTCAGAGGTACTTTCGACGTGGTTCCCGCGACGGATCTGCCCCACCGCACTACAAGGAGAACTGACCTATGGCTGTCGAGTCCACTGTCGATCCAACCCAAACGCTGGTCGACCTGCTTGATCTGAGCAGCGCGGATGGGGCGCAGACTGACGAGGAAATCTTCGTGGGTACCTCGGTGCAACAGGCAGGGCGACGGATTTTCGGCGGTCAGGTGTTGGCGCAGGCATTGATCGCGGCGATTCGCACCGTCGAGCCGACCCGGGAAGTCCACTCCATGCATGCCTATTTTCTGAGGGCGGGAGATGCGCTTGAACCGATCACCTTCGGGGTGCAGCGGCTCCGTGATGGCCGGTCCTTCTCGGCCCGGCGGGCGCATGCATACCAGAATGGTGTCCCCATCCTGTCGATGATCGCCTCCTTCCAGCAGCCCGACGACGGCCTCTCCCACCAGGAGCGGATGCCTGAGGGAGTACCCGATCCGGAGTCGCTCCCCAGCACCGCTGACCTGCTCGGCGACATGGACCACCCGTTGGCGCGCGCATGGTCGTTTGACCGGCCGTTCGATATTCGGCACGTGGATGGTGCGCTCTATGTGCAGCATGACAGCGACCGGGTGGCACGCAACGCGGTCTGGATGAAAACCTTCGCCCCGATGCCGGCAGATCAGGGGCTGCACCGGGCGGCCCTGGCCTACGCCAGTGACTACACGCTGCTCGAATCAATCCTCCGCCAGCACGGCCTGAGCTGGATCACCCCCGGCATGAGTGTCGCCAGCCTGGATCACGCCATGTGGTGGCACCGTCCGGTCAAGGTGGATGAGTGGTTGCTTTATGTCCAGCAGTCCCCCAGCGCTTCGGGGGCACGCGGTCTCTCGACTGGTCAGATCTTCAACCGTGCCGGCGAGCTGGTGGCAACCGTTGCCCAGGAGGGCATGGTCCGCGTGCCCTGATGCCCCACCTGGATCGAGTCAACACAAATAGCCGGAAAATCGCCCCAAAAGAGTAATTGGTGTTGACCCGACACAAGGGAGCGCCCCGACCGCTGACGGTCGGGGCGCTCCCTTTTCCGGCGGACCCGCTGTTAGTCGCGGGTCAGTCGGCGGTGCGTGACGCGGTGAGGCTTTGCGGCGTCGGCGCCGAGGCGCTCCACCTTGTTCTCCTCATAGGATTCGAAGTTGCCCTCGAACCAGTACCACTTGTCCGGGTTCTCCTCTGTGCCCTCGTAGGCGAGGATGTGGGTCACCACCCGGTCGAGGAACCACCGGTCGTGCGATACCACCACGGCGCAGCCGGGGAACTCGAGGAGCGCGTTTTCCAGGCTGGACAGCGTTTCGACGTCGAGGTCGTTGGTCGGTTCGTCAAGGAGGAGCAGGTTTCCACCCTGTTTGAGCGTCAACGCCAGGTTCAGCCGGTTACGCTCACCACCGGAGAGCACACCGGCGCGCTTCTGCTGATCGGGGCCCTTGAAGCCGAAGGCCGATACGTAGGCCCGTGACGGCATTTCGACCTGTCCCACCTGGATGAAGTCGTGTCCGTTGGAGACCACTTCCCAGAGGGTCTTCTCGGGGTCGATGCCGCCACGCGACTGGTCAACGTAGGAGATCTTCACTGAATCACCGATGGTCAGCTGGCCGCCGTCGATCGGTTCAAGGCCCACGATGGTCTTGAACAGTGTGGTCTTACCGACGCCGTTGGGCCCGATCACGCCGACGATGCCGTTGCGGGGCAGCGAGAAGGACAGCCCGTCGATCAGGACGCGATCGTCGTAGCCCTTGCGCAGGTCGGTCGCTTCAATGACCTGGTTGCCCAGGCGTGGGCCCGGCGGGATCTGAATGTCTTCGAAGTCGAGCTTCTTGGTGCGCTCCGCTTCTGAGGCCATTTCCTCGTACCGGGCAAGCCTGGCCTTGGACTTGGTCTGGCGGCCTTTGGCGTTGGAGCGAACCCATTCGAGTTCCTCGGTGAGGCGCTTGGACTGCTTGGCGTCCTTCTTGCCCTGCACTTCGAGGCGGGCACGCTTCTTCTCCAGGTAGGTGGAGTAGTTACCCTCGTAGGGGTACAGGTGGCCGCGGTCGACCTCGGCGATCCACTGGGCAACGTGGTCGAGGAAGTACCGGTCGTGGGTCACGGCCAGGACTGCGCCGGCGTAGCTCTTGAGGTGCTGCTCCAGCCACAGCACACTCTCAGCGTCAAGGTGGTTCGTGGGCTCATCAAGGAGCAGCAGATCCGGCTTCTGCAAAAGCAGCTTGCACAACGCGACCCGGCGTCGTTCACCACCGGAAAGAATTGTGACATCCGTTTCCGGTGGCGGGCAGCGCAGCGCGTCCATGGCTTGTTCCAGCTGGGAATCGAGGTCCCAGGCGTCGGCCGCGTCGATGGCTTCCTGCAGCTTGCCCATCTCTTCAAGCAAGGTGTCGAAATCGGCGTCCGGGTTGGCCATCTCTTCGGAGATCTCGTTGAATCGCTGGATCTTGCCGTAAATCTCGCCGACGCCCTCCTGGACGTTGCCCAGAACGGTCTTTTCCTCGTTCAGGGGTGGCTCCTGCAGCAGGATGCCCACTGAGTAGCCGGCACTGAGCTTTGCTTCGCCGTTCGAAGGGGTGTCCAGGCCTGCCATGATCTTCAGGATGGTGGACTTGCCCGAGCCGTTGGGGCCCACGACGCCAATCTTCGCGCCGGGGTAGAAGGACATGCTGACGTCGTCGAGGATTACTTTGTCGCCGACAGCCTTGCGTGCCTTGGTCATTGTGTAGATAAATTCCGCCATGCTCCAAGGCTAGTCGGTGCAACCAACTATCTCCCATTTGTGTGCGGTAGGTCCCGTTGCCTGACAGGAGCGACCCCCTTCAGAAGCGTGCGTCACTGAGTTCTAGAAGGGTGCATCACTGAGTTCCCGTCCTGCTTCCGGCGAACTGTCGCCACTGCCAGACGGGTCACCGGCGTCCTCAGCGTCAGCGGCGGGCCCCTCAGAGGGCGCGGGGTAGCCGCCCGATTTGTCCATGATTTCCCCGGTGGCCTGGTCGACCCGTGGATCATCCACGTCGGAGTCCTGAACATCCGACGGATCACCCGCCGTCGACGTTTCCCCTCCGGTGCGGTCCGAGCTGGTGCGGTGGAAGTGGGCGGTCCCCCACATCAGGTCGTGCCCGACCGTTTCGGCGTCGATATCCACCGAGGTACCGGTCCTCCCGTCCTCCCGGATCCACGGACGGACCCGAAGCCGCCCGCTCACCACCACCTTGTCGCCCTTCCTGATACTCACTCCGGCGTTGGTGGCCAACTGTCGGAACATCGACACGGCATACCAGTTGGTTTGGCCATCAGCCCAGGAGCTGGTGTTCCGATCGAATCGGCGCTCCGTCGAGCACATCCGGAAACTGGCGTAGGCCAGGCCACTGACTGCGACACCGGACTTGACGTCGGTGGCCACATAGCCTCGGACTGTGATGTTGTCGCTCATCGAACTCCCCTTCAGCAAAGATGTGAGCTGGCGGGTCTGCCAGCACACACTATTTCACCGGCAGCGGGGTGCCTGCGGGGGCTGTGACGGCCCTATGTGGACAGACTCAGAGGAGACTCGGAAGTGGAGGGAAAGTCAACACCTCGCCGAACCGGCCGTCGTCCGCCGCGTCGTCGGCCGCGTCGTCGCGGACGACGCTGGCCCGGGGCCGGGGGCTCATCCCCCGTCCGTCCTGGCCCGGGGCTGGCATCCCACCCGCCGGTCGTTCCGGTAATGCTGTCGTTCCGGTAATGCTGTCGTTCCGGTAATGCTGTCGTTCCGGTAATGCTGTCGTTCCGGTAATGCTGTGGTGCCCCCGGCGCGATTCGAACGCGCGACCAACGGATTAGAAGGCCGTTGCTCTATCCACTGAGCTACGGGGGCGACTTTTCAAGGTTACTACGCTGCCCGGCATCGTCGTGACGATGGGCACTCCGGTGGTTACGCCCCGAAGGTCACCTTCAGTTCGAGGTGGTGCTGGCCTGCGACGTCCTGCGAATAGACAGCCTTGCCGGAGATTCCAGTGAGGCCTTCAGTACCGGATCCCGGGATGATGTGGCCTGAGCTGGCCGCAGCGGTGCCCTCGGCGATCCCCCAGTGCTGGACGATCATGGTGCCCACCCGGCCGCCAATCGATCCGGTGAAGACCTCCGATGCGACGTACCCGGCGCCGAAGTCGTTCCCCGCCATCAGCAACTCGGCGAAGCTGGTGCCAGCAAGGTCACCGGTGAAGACTTTGGTGGCGCTGACCCGGGACAATTCACTCGACGATCCGGGAACTGAGTAGGGCTCAGGACTCCAGTCAGAGATCTCGAAATCGCCGCTGATGATGTGTTCTGTCGAGTCGGTCATTGATCCAGTATCGCCGGTTCAGCCCGAGAAAGCATGTTCGGGCGGACTCCAGTGATCAATGCAGCTCGCCTGCCGCCAGGGTTTCATAGCGTTTACGGAACAGGATCTTGGTCTTCGGATCGAGGAAAACCAGGTAGGACGCGAAGCCCAGGGCCACCACCGCGGCGACCTGCCGTGCCACCGTCAGGCTGAGCTCGAAATATGGGAAGATGTCCAGCTGATCCGAGATGGCATAGATCATAAAGAAGGACACCATGAAGTAGAGGGTCTTGACCTGCCAGTCGTTCCGGATACCAGTCACCGCGAACAAGGGGATCAGCCACACGACGTACCAGGACTGGATCATCGGCGCGAGGAACACGATCGCGGCGAAGGCGAGTGCCAGCCGGCGTACCAATCGGCTGTGTTCGCCGGTGAACATGAGCCACCCGATAATGGCGAGGGAGGTGATCCGCCCCAGCAGATAGACCACATCAGTGAAGGCTTGACCGTCAAAGCCCAGTGCGTCCGCGAGGATCATCACGACCATGCCCAGGAAACCGATGGGCGCATACCAGATCCAGACGCTGCCTGGGGTGCTCAGCGCGCCCACCCAGCCAAACCCGAACCCGTTGATCATTCCCATCACCCAGAGGATGCCGAAGGAGATGCCAGCGGTGAGACCCCAGTAGAGGAACTTCCGCGGCCAGCTGGCACCCTTACCAGCCCACATCAGCCCGATGAAAGGAAGGAAGATCAGCGTGATGGGCTTGATGGCAATAGACAGGGTGACGATCACGATGGCGCGCAGCGGTTTTTGGGTCGCCGCCAGGTAGAGCCCCCAAAGGGCAAGACCAATCATCAGCGCATCATTGTGGATGCTGGCAATGAAATTGATCAGAAACAGGGGGTTAGCTGCCGTCAGCCACAGCGCGCGGTTAGGGTTGACGCCGTGCAGTTCGGCGAGTTTGGGCACGTAGTACACGCACAGTGCCACTCCCACAATGGCGATGAGCCGGAACAGCAGTATCGAGAAGTCAGGCTGCCCGCCAGTGCTGCCAACCACCAGCGCTTCGATCCACAGGAATAGGGGCCCGTAGGGAGTGGGGCTTTGCGCCCACATATCGTCCGCGCCGATTTGCAGGTAGTTCGAGATCTGGGAGTAACCGTCGACATAGGGGTTCAGCCCTGACAGCACCACCTGGCCCTGCGCAATGTAGGCGAACACATCCCTGCTGAACAGCGGGAGGGCCAGGCACATGGGCGCACCCCAGGCAACCACGGCACGAAGGATCACCGGCCGGGATTCGGGCCCCCACCCGTGCAGACGTTGACCGAGCCGCAGCCAGGAGCGGACTAGGAGCATGCCACCCAGGGCGAGGATCAGGACGGACACCACAGCGCCGGCCGGTTCAAACCGCATCCACATAATGACGGGGATCCTGCGCAACTCAACTGACGCCAGCGACAGCCAGCCGACACCATAGGATCCGATCATCATCAGCAGTGATCCGACGAACCCCTGGACCACCGCGACATTCGGGCGGCCCGCCAAGGCTGAGTCCGTCCGGGGCTGCGAGGCGTCGGCTGGCACCTGGGCAGTCATCTGTGGTTATCCAATCTTCGGTCGAACACAAATCTCGAACGGCAATCCTGCTGAAATACTGTATCTAGACCGATGTGCCGTGGCCGGGCAGACTGGCTAGATTTTAGCATTGACGACTGGTCCGTAGCCGGTATCGCCGCACCCGGTGGCTGCGTCCGGATCCGGCACAACAGCCCTTAGACTGGGTTTGACCAGTATTCCTTGACGATTTGGTGGTTGATGGCTTTGGGGCGCCACAGTGCGGAACCTGTCAAACGGCAGAAACCCGCGAACGATCTTCTTGCGTGGGGTGTGTTCATCTCGGTGGCATGTCTCGGATCCATCTGGGTCCTGGACCTAGACCCCGGACCCGGACTTCTCCTGAGCGCGATGCCTGCGGCCGCCTTCGGTGTGGTCTGGATCCTCACCAACGGTGCCCTTACCCCACACCCCGCTGGAGCCCACTCGGCCCAGCGCCAGCTTGCGCCAACAGCGCCCTCCGCAGCGTTAGGCACCACAGCACCGGCCGCGACGCCGGAGCCCGCCCTTCCGGCCCGGGCGCGACCCGCGCACGAACGGCCTGCCTCTGACGCATCGATCCCCACCGCCGCGAGCCGATGGGTTCAGGAGTTCGGTCCGCCGGACACCGGTCCCCTGCCAGTGCAGACTTATCGGCGCAACCGCGGTTCGGGAGTGTTCGCCGGATCAGTCGAGCAACGCTCCGACGGCCGACAGTGGAGCCACTCCCGCGCCTGATCACGCGGTACATTTGGGGTGTGCCGATATCTAATGAACACATTGTCTGGATTGACTGCGAAATGACGGGGCTCGACCTTGTCTCGGACGCACTCATCGAAGTTGCAGTACTCGTGACTGATTCCGAGCTGAACATCCTGGGAGAGGGTGTCGACGTCGTCATCAAGCCCGACGACGTAGCGCTCGCGCAGATGGGTGATTTTGTGCGGGACATGCACACGACCTCGGGGCTGCTCACCGAACTCCCCGAGGGCATCAGCATGGCGGAAGCTGAGGCTGAGGTCCTGGCCTACATCACCAAATGGGTTCCCGAACCGCGCAAGGCCCAGTTGGGAGGGAACTCGGTGGGCACTGATCGGTCGTTCCTGGCTCGCGACATGCCGGCCGTGATTGAGCACCTCCACTACCGGATCATCGACGTATCAACCATCAAGGAGCTCGCTCGCCGGTGGTTCACCCGGGCGTATTTCCAGTCCCCTGCCAAGAGCGGGGGCCACCGGGCCCTGGGGGATATCCAGGACTCCATCCGTGAGCTGCGGTACTACCGGGAGTCGATTTTCGTGCCGAGCCCGGGCCCCGATTCTGCCTCCAGCAAGGCAATAGCGGGATCGATGGCCGACTAGTTTTCGAGCCCGGAACCGCTTCTGGACGTCCGGTTGCAGAGGGACCGCAAAAAGTGTGTAGACTTGTCTGCGCTGCCTTTTGTAGGTGACAAGCCAACGGGAAACAACCGCTGGGATGTCATGTTGGCCGAAGGCACATGGTGGGTATAGCTCAGTTGGCAGAGCGCCTGGTTGTGGTCCAGGAGGTCGCGGGTTCAAGCCCCGTTACTCACCCCAAGAAGGTCGATCGTTGACCTTGGAAGGCCGTCCTTGAAGATTTTCGGGGGCGGCCTTACCTGTAGGACCCAGGCCGGCGTCAGCTGGCGTTGAGCCACCGTGGAGGTTGGACCGCATGGAACGCAACGTGTTTGAGGAAGACCATCTGCTGTTCCGCGAGGTCGCAGCCGAATTCGTTTCCCGCGAAGTGGCGCCGCACTACGCCAGCTGGGATCAGGACCACCTCATGCCGCGCACGCTGTGGACTGCTGCCGGCGATCAGGGACTCCTGGGCCTGGCCGTGCCCGAGGAATTCGGCGGGGCGGGAATGCCCGACTATCGTTTCCGCGCTGTGCTGGACGAGGAATTCGCCACCACGAACCACCTCGCCGTCGCGCTCGCTTTCCACCTGCACGACGACCTGGTCCTTCCCCACCTGCTGGCCTACGGCTCCGAGGACCTCAAAGCCCGGTGGCTCCCTGGAATGGTGACCGGCGAACGAGTCACCAGCGTTGCGTGGACCGAGCCCGGCGCGGGTAGTGACCTGCGGGGCATCAGGACCAAGGCCGTGCGCGACGGCGATGACTGGCTGATCTCCGGACAGAAAACCTTCATCGGCAACGGCATCAGCGGTGACGCCTCCCTCGTGATGGCCCGCACCGATGGCAGCACCGGCCGGGGCTCTGCCGATTCGTTCTCCCTTTTCATGGTCGAAAAAGGCGAGGGCTACGCCACGGGCAAACAACTGGACAAGATGGGTCTCAAAGCCTCGGACACCGCGGAACTCTTTTTCGACGGGGTGCGGGTCAGCGGGGACAACCTGGTGGGAGAGCTGGGCCACGGGCTCCGGTACGCCACCGAACAGCTACCGCAGGGGCGCCTCGCAATTGCTGTGGCCGCGTCGGCCGTGTGCCGCGCTAGCTACGAAGCCGCCGTCATCTACACCAAGGAACGCAACGCGTTTGGTGAGCGGGTTATCGACTTCCAGAACACCCGTTTCCAGCTGGCCGATATCCTCACCGAGGTTGAAGTCACCGAAACGTACGTGGACCAGGCGATGCTCGCATTCAACGCAGGCACCCTCGACGCGGCCAGCGCCGCACGGGTGAAACTGTGGGCGAGCGAGCGGGCCAAATCCATCACTGACCGCTGCCTGCAGCTCCACGGCGGGTACGGGTACATCCTCGAGTATCCGGTGGCGCAGGCGTTTCTCGCCACCCGGCTGCTCACCATCTTCGGCGGCACCAGCGAGATCATGCGCGACGTCGTCGGCCGCCACATCGCCAGCTGATAGCCGGGCTCGTTAGCCCCTTCCGATTTTCTCCCCTTCCAGGAAAGCAACAATGACCGTTCACCCAGTCACCATCACCGGTGAGCCTGTGCTGCACCGCCGCGCCGCCGTCGTCACCGAGTTCGATGAGCAGCTGCGCACCCTCATTGCCGACATGTTCGAAACCATGGACGAAGCCAACGGCGTCGGCCTCGCCGCCCCCCAGATCGGGGTGGGCCAGCGGATTTTCGTGTATGGCATGGTGAACGACGACGACGTCGCGCCCCGCGGCGTCCTGGTGAATCCGACACTGGTGACCACCAAGATTTCGGGGGCTGACCCGGATCCCGACGAAGAATCCGAGGGCTGCCTGTCCGTCCCCGGTGAATCCTTTCCGCTGAAACGCGCCGAATGGGTCAAGGTGACGGGGTTCGACGGATTCGGTGAGCGGGTTGAATTCGTGGCCACCGGCTGGTTCGCACGGTGCATGCAGCACGAGTACGACCACCTGGAAGGCAAGCTGTACGTGGACCGGCTGGTCGAACCATACTCACGCGCCGCCCGCAAGGCCATCAAGAAGAACGCCTGGGGCACACCCGGTCTGACCTGGATGCCAGGAGTGGACCCGGACCCCTTCGGCCACTAGCTGCCGACCCCCGTCGGCCCGTTCGTCAGGCGGTGAGTGGCCGGTCGGTGAGTGGTCGCTAGTCCTTTTTGGCGGCGGCGGCCGGCTCCTGCCCGGGTTCGAGATCCTCGAGCCGCTTGACGTGGCGGAGCGGCCCAAAGATCGCCACAAGCGGGGCTCCGGCCGTCAGGACGACGCCGATCAGGACAGCCGTCCAGATACCCACCAGCTCTGCCAGGATGCCGCCGAGGATACTGGCGATCCCGAGCATCCCCCAACTGACCATTCGGGAAGCGGCACCGAGCCTGCCCATCATAGCGGGCGGGCAGACCCGCTGTCTGAAGGCTGCCCCGACCACGATGTTCCAGGCGACGCACACGCCCATCAGGAACAGGCCCAGAACGCCCCACAGCATTCCGTAGCCCGGGGTCATCACCAGCAGTGAGGCGTAGCCCAGCACGCCGGGCACCATCGAATAGCGCCAAACGGGACCCGACCCAAACCGCTCGGTGGCGCGTTTGACGGTGATACCGCCCAACGCTCCCCCGACGGACGCTGCGGCGAGGAGTACACCCAACCAGATTTCGGACTCGTTGAGGGTTCGCAGCACCAAAAGCACCAACAGCGATGCGACCATACTTCCGCCCAGGTTCCAGAGCGCTGCGTTGAACAGGATCGCCCGCAGCGGACCGGTACTGAACGTGTACCGCAGCCCGTCCTTCATCTCCCGGAAGATCCGCCGCTCCCCCTGATACGGCTGAGCCTCCTCGAGCTTGAGGGACGAAATGGCGAACAGGGAGGCGACCGACGTCGCAATCTGCACCAGCAAGGAGTTGGAGGCGCCGAACGCCACGGTCAACCAGCCGGCCAGGCCGCGACCGGCCGCGTCGGCGGACGCCGACGACGCCGTCATCAGGCCGTTGCCTTCGACCAGTTCATCCTTCGACACCGCCTGGGGTATCAACGCCTGATCGGCCAGGGTGAAGAAGACTGCCGACAGGCCGACGAGGAAGGAAACGACGAACAGCTGGGCGATCGACATGATGCCGCACCAGAACGCCACCGGGAGGGTCGCCAGCACGAGGATTCGCGCGATCAGGGACCAGATCATCACCGGCTTCCGTGGCCAGCGGTCCACCCAGACTCCCACCGGCAATCCCAGCAGCAGCCAGGGAAGGAAGGTCATTCCCGCCAGTGCGGCCACAGCGAAGTCGCTGGCCTGCAGTTCGATGACGGCAATGACGGGGAAGGCAATGGAGGTCACTGCCGTTCCGAGCACCCCGACGGTGCTGGAAAGCCAGAGTGCCCGGAAGTTGCGGTTGCGAACCAGCAACGACTTTTGGGGCACCAGGGTCTCGGTCATTGGGATAGCGTAGCCGAGCGGAATCGCTTCACTGGTCAGATCGGGAATTCCGTTCGAACTTGGTCCCGGGGTCTTGACCAGCGGCACTGGCGCGGTGATAATCGCCGGTTTTTTGGGGATGGGTTGACCGATACGCCGGGTTCTGTCCTTCGCCACCGTCGCCGGTGGAGAAGTGGCGGCCATCCATCTACGAACGCCGTTGCCGACGCCCTCCAGCAGCCTACCCGGACACTCAGGCGAGCAGCCTTCAAACGCGCCCTGTCTGGCCTTGCTCCGGGTGGGGTTTACCGAGCCGCACCGGTCACCCGGCACGCTGGTGGTCTCTTACACCACCTTTTCACCCTTACTGCAGCGCATTGCTGCGTACTGCAGCGGTCTATTTTCTGTGGCACTTTCCTGCGGGTTACCCCGAGTGGGCGTTACCCACCACCCTGCTCTGCGGAGCCCGGACGTTCCTCGGTGCACCGATTTCCCGCGCCGGGCGCGTGAGTCGGTGCAACGCGACCGCCTAGTCAACCCATCCGCACCCGATTCTACGCGGCCGGCGACCGAGTCCTTAACCGCCCATCCGCTGTGGTCCTCGACACCCTGCGCAATGGGGGCGGTGAACCTGGGTAAAGTAGTGCGGTGCTGATTTTGCTGCCCCCGTCCGAAGGTAAATCCCCAGCGGTCAAGGGCCCCGCCGTCGATCTCGGGGCTCTCCAGTTCCCGGAGCTCACGGCGGCCCGCCAGACGGTGCTGGCATCCCTGGCCACCGCCAGTACCGGCCCGGACGCCCACCGCATCCTTGGCGTCGGCCAATCGCTGGGCGCCGAGGTGCTCCGCAACATCACCCTGCTGGATCAGCCCGCCGCTCCGGCCTACAAGGTCTACTCGGGGGTCCTGTACGACGCACTGGGCTACAGCACCCTTACGCCGGTGCAACGCCGGAAGGCCCAGGAGTCGGTGGTGGTGATCTCGGCACTCTGGGGTGCGCTGGGCTTCGCCGATCCGATCCCTGCCTACCGCTTGTCCATGTCGGTGTCGCTTCCCGACACCGGCACGCTCGCCTCCTTCTGGAGGCAACGCCTTGGCGGCCCCCTGGATCATCGGTCCGGCGACTCGTTGGTGGTTGACTGCCGCTCCAGCACCTACGGGGCCGCCTGGGCTGGCGTCCCCGAGCGAACCGTCGCCGTTAATGTGCTGCAGGAGCGGGATGGGAAGCGTTCGGTGGTGTCCCATTCAGCCAAGCACACCCGCGGACTGCTGGCACGGCATTTGATCACCCGGCGGTCCGGCCGGCCCACTACCCCGGATCAGCTGCTGCTGGCTGCCCGCGAGCAGTGGCAGGCCGAGCTCACCCCGGCCACCTCACGCAAGCCAGCCCAGCTCAGCATCATCCTGCAGGGCTAGAGGCTCAGGTGGTTTGAGCTGGTCCGTCCCAGTCGGCGACCAGCTCCACTTCAAAACCGGCTGCGTTCTCCAAATAGGCCGCGTAACTCTGCGGACCCCCGGCGTGCGGATACGCGTCGGCGAACAGTGGCGTCCAGCCATGGCTTGTGGCGCGGCGTGCCAGCAGATCCACCTCAACCGGGCTGCCGGCCCGGAACGCCAGATGGTTCAGCCCGGGCCGACGACGTTCGTGAAGCTCACCGGTGACATCGGGGCCCGCTTCAATCACCAGGTACAGCCCGTCGGCGCCGACGTAGCTGGCACCGTCCGCCCAGGTCTCCTTGGCCGTGAAGCCGAGCTGCAGCAGCAACCAGCCGAGGGAAGCTGTGGCCGCCGGCAAGTCACTGACCCACAGCTCAACATGGTGCAGGCGTCCAGACGGCATCCTGACCGGCTCAGACTCGGCTACCTCAGCGGTCGATCCGGCCGGGGCCTGAGGGAGGGCGCGTGGCACCCAGGGGGTGCCCGCCATGCCCGCGTCCATCGCCTCATTGGACAGACGATCGGCATCCTTGTTGATCTCCCGCGGAATCCACTGGTATTTCACCCGTCGAGGATCCAGCACCGCCCGGGCCTTTCGAGCCAGAGCCTGCATGTCCGCGTGTTTGATTTTCCAGCGCCCCTCCATCTGCTCCACCACGAGTTTGGAGTCCATCTTGACGAGGATCCGGCAGGTGGGATCGAGCTCGTTGGCCAATTCCAGGCCTGCAACGAGGCCTGAGTACTCGGCGACGTTGTTGGAGGCCTTGCCGATGTAGGCGGCCTTCTCCACCAGGATGGCGCCGGATTCCGGGTCGCGCACCAAGGCACCGTAACCGGCGTGCCCGGGATTACCCCTGGATCCGCCGTCGGCTTCCACAATCAGGAACCGCGGAGTTGCCGTGGCGCGGGTTTCGTCCGCGTGGTCAAAAAGGGTTTGTTCAGCGGGCACCGGCTTAGTTGCCCCACTCGGCGGATCGCACCAGGATGGCGCCCGAATCCGGACAAAACACGAGGTCATCCTCGGCAGCTTTGCGGAGGTCGGCGAGGTCACCGGGGCTCAGCTGCATTCCCGAGCCTTCAGAGGTGCCGTGGAACAACCGTGCAGCACCTACACCGCGGCGGGCCAGGGTCTTCTCGTACAGGGCCAGGAGGCTGGCCTCGAAGGTTGCTGCCAGTTCGGCGCGCTTGGCTTTGACCGAGTCCGCCTCGGCCGCAATGGTGGCCAGCTCGGCGTCCCGGGTGGCTTCGATCGCGCCGAGACGCTCCCGGGCGTCATCCTTCAACTGCTGTGCCGATTGCTTGGCTCCGCGGGCCGTCTCGACCCGTTCCATAATGTCCAGTTCGACGTCTTCAAGATCGGAGCGTCGTTTGGTCAGGGACGCAACTTCGCTCTGCAGTGCTATCAGGTCCTTGGGACTGCCCGTGCCGCTGTCCAGTCGCTTCTGGTCGCGCTCTAGCCGGTTGACGACCGACTGCACGTCGTCCTCGGAGCGGGTCAGTTCACGCTCAAGATCGAGCAGTGCCGTTTCGGCACGCACCAGGTCGCCGTCGGTCCCTTCAAGCTGTGAGGAAAGCTCAGCAATGGCGGGATTGGCCCGCGCTGTGGCCGCCTGACGTTGCAACTGGTTCAGCCGCGAGTCGAGCGCCTGTAGTTCCAACAGCCGAAGCTGCTCTGCCGGTGGTGCTTTTGCCACAGTAAAACCTCCGCAGTTGCTGATGGGGCGTCTATCCACCCTATTGCACGGAGCACGATCCGGTCACCGTCGAGAAGCTGCGAACCGTTGTGGGCCGGCTGCTTGGTTTCCGGCTACTCGGTGCCGGGCGTCAGGACAAAATCCCAGGGGTCCGAGTTGACGGTGCTGACCCTGATCTCGGCGGTGAATCCCTGATCGGCCAGCACATTCTCCAGGGCGGTGGCAGCGGGTGTCAGCCAGAGCCATTCACTTCCAAAGTGTGAGACATCGATCAGGTATGGCCGGCCATCCCGGGCGGCTTCACGCGCTTCCGACACCGGGTGGTGGCGAAGGTCAGCGGTCACGTAGACGTCGGCGCCGCTTTCCCGGACCTGGTCGAAGAGGCTGTCGCCGGCTCCGCCGCAGACAGCAACCCGGCGCACCATTGCGTCGCGGTCGCCAGCCACGCGTACTCCTCCCGCCACCGCCGGCAGGATCGAGAACACCACCCCGGCAAAATCACCCAGGGTGGTCCCCTCGGAGAGATTACCGACACGCCCGATACCCTCTTCGGGGAGCCCATCGGCCGATTGGGCGAGGGGGTGGACGTCCTGCAGCCCGAACGCGTCTGCCAGCACATCCGAGACGCCACCGACGGCGCTATCGCCGTTGGTGTGGACTGTTGCGAGGGCGCACCCGCCCTCAATCAGGCGGTGCACAGCGTTGCCCTTGAAGTGGCTGGCCGCCACCGAGTTCACGGGCTTCATCATCAGGGGGTGATGGACAATCACCAGGTCTGCACCCCAGTCGAGGGCCTCGCTGATTACATCGTGGGTGGGATCGACGGCGAACAGGATTTTCGCCGCGCTACGCTCCGGCCTCCCCACCACCAGGCCGACCGTGTCCCAGCTCTCGGCCAGGGACTCGGGCCACAGCTCCTCAATGGCTAGCAGGGCATCGCCCACACTCGGCTTCGTCGCACCTTCGGTGGGCTGCTCGGAGGATTGATCGGAGGGTTGCTCAGTGCTCTGAGGTTCAGCTTCCATAGCACTAGTTGTACCCCGCAATCGCGGCTCAGGCCCAATTGTGGGGGTCCCGGTTGCCACTGCTCGGGTGCCTCGGGAATCTTCTGGATCGGCAACGCATTGTTATAGGCATGATGACATTCGTGCTTGGCGGAGGCTGCTTCTGGTGCCTCGACGCCCTTTACCAAAAAACCCGCGGCGTCACCGACGTTATCTCCGGCTACACCGGCGGTCACACCCCGGACCCTGACTACGACGCTGTCTGCACCGGCACCACCGGTCACGCCGAAGTGGTGGCGGTAACCTTCGACGAGTCGATCATCCCGGCAGAGGTGATCCTCGATATGTTCTTCGTGTCGCACGATCCGACCACGCTCAATCGGCAGGGGTACGACGTCGGCACGCAGTACCGCTCGTCAATGTTCTATCAGGACACCGAACAGAAGGAACTGTTCGAGCGTTCCGTTGAGCGGAACCAGGAGAGCTGGTCCGCTCCGATCGTCACCGAGGTCAGCCGGCTCCCCCGCTTCCACCTGGCCGAGGAGTGGCACAACAATTTCTATGCCAAGCACCCCGAGCAGGGGTACTGCCAGGTGATCATCAACCCCAAACTGGCCAAGGCGCGGAAGTATTACGCCCAATGGCTGATCGAGTAACGCACCCGCCCGCCAGCACACCCACGCCGCTAGGCTGAATCCCAGCGCGAACCGGAGTATCCGGCGGACATGTCCCGACTTCCAACCTAGGCAGGTACCCATGGCAAAAATTTACGACGACGTCACCCAGCTGGTCGGACGCACCCCCCTGGTGCGCCTGAACCGCTTGACCGAGGGCCTCGACGCCCAGGTCGCCGTCAAGCTCGAGTTTTACAACCCCGCTAACAGCGTCAAGGACCGGATCGGGGTGGCCATCATCGACGCCGCCGAAAAGGCAGGAGCGCTCAAGCCGGGCGGAACCATCGTTGAAGGCACCTCTGGCAACACCGGCATCTCTCTTGCCATGGTGGGCGCCGCACGGGGATACCGGGTCCTGCTCACCATGCCCGAGACAATGTCCACCGAACGCCGGGTGATGTTGCGGGCCTATGGGGCCGAGATCGTGTTGACCCCCGGGTCCGAAGGCATGCGCGGCGCGGTGGAGAAGGCCAAGGACATTGTGGCGACTACCGAGAACGCTATCTGGGCCCAGCAGTTCGCCAACGAAGCCAACCCGGCCGTCCATCGCGCCACCACTGCGGAGGAGGTCTGGGAAGACACCGACGGTGCCGTAGACATCTTTGTGGCGGGAGTGGGCACCGGCGGAACCATCACCGGCGTCGGGCAGGTCCTCAAGGAACGCAAGCCTGGCGTTCAGATCGTCGCGGTGGAACCAGCCGATTCGCCGATCCTGAACGGTGGAGCCCCGGGCCCCCACAAGATCCAGGGTCTTGGCGCAAACTTCATCCCCGAAATTCTTGACCGGAACGCCTACGACGAGGTGATCGACGCCTCGGTCGAGGACTCAGTACGGGTGGCCCGTGCCCTCGGAACACAGGAAGGCATCCTCGGGGGCATCTCCTCCGGTGCCATCGTCTGGGCAGCCCTGGAGCTCGCCAAGCGGCCAGAGAACGCAGGTAAGCTCATTGTGGCAATTGTCTGCGATTTCGGTGAGCGTTACATCTCAACTGTCTTGTTTGACGACATCAGGGGCTAACGCCCCTCAACAGAAAGTAGTCTGTGAGTTTTCTAGCGCGACTGCACGAGGATCTTCAGACGGCCCGCGAACACGATCCGGCCGCCCGGGGTTCCTTAGAAAATGGGCTGGTCTATTCCGGCCTGCACGCCATCTGGGTGCACCGCCTGACGCACCGGATGTGGGCCAGACCCGGTCTCCGGTTCCCGGCCCGGCTGCTCGCGCAGCTGGCCCGGGCGGCGACCGGGATTGAAATCCACCCCGCAGCGACCATTGGCCGGAGATTTTTCATTGACCACGGCATGGGAGTGGTGATCGGCGGGACAGCCGAAATCGGTGAGGACGTGATGCTGTATCAGGGCGTCACGCTGGGTGGACGGTCCCTGGAAAAGGTCAAACGGCATCCGACCATCGGTGACCGGGTCACCATCGGCGCCGGCGCGAAGGTGCTCGGACCGATCACCATCGGCGCCGGAAGCGCCATCGGCGCCAACGCCGTCGTCGTCAAGGACACGCCGCCCGATTCAATTGCGACCGGGATCCCGGCGACCTACCGGCATCGCGATTCGGCACGGGAGACCCTTCCTGCCGTCGACCCAGCGGAGTACATCGATCCTGCGCTCTACATCTAGAGCACTGTTTAACTGAGATTGGCCCGGCAACTTGCCGGGCCAATCTCAGTTAAACAGCCACGGCGTACCTGGGCTGCCGGACCAGTGGTGGTCTAGTGCGTGTCGACGGCTTCGATTTCCGACTTGTCTTCGCCCCACAGGGTGTGGAAGGTGCCCTCCATGTCGACCCGGTTGTAGGTGTGCGCGCCGAACAGGTCACGCAGGCCCTGGGTGAGGGCTGCCGGCAGGCGACGACGACGGAGTCCGTCGTAGTACGCCAGCGAGGCCGAGAACACCGGCACCGGAATGCCGAGCTGCACGGCGGTCGAGACGACCCGGCGCCAGGCCGGAAGCGCACCGGCAATGGATTCGGCGAAGGCCGGGGCGAGCAGCAGGTTGGCTGGCTGACCGTCAGCGGTGGCGTAGGCCTTCATGATGTCGTCCAGCAGCTCGGCCCGGATGATGCAGCCGGCCCGCCACAGCGAAGCAATCTCATCAAGCTTCAGCTCCCAGCCATACTCCTTGGCCGCGGCGGTGAGCATGTCGATACCCTGCGCGTAGCTGACCAGCTTGGAGGCGTACAAGGCCAGCCGAACATCTTCGACGAAGGTCTCGGGAAGCGCCACGGACCCCTCGTGACCGGCGAGGATCTCCTGTGCCTGGGCACGCTGGTCGCGCTGGGACGACAGACCTCGGGCGAACACCGACTCGGCGATGCCCGATGTTGGACTGCCCAGTTCGAGCGCCGATACCACGGTCCAGCGGCCGGTCCCCTTCTGGCCCGCCGAGTCGACGACGACGTCGACGAAAGGCTTACCCGTGGTGGCGTCGGTGTGGGCGAGAACCTCCGCGGTGATCTCGATGAGGAACGATGACAGGGTGCCGGTGTTCCATTCGGTGAAGATCTTGGCCTGCTCGGCTGGCTCGATGCCTGCACCCGATCGGAGGAGGTCGTAGGCCTCGCCGATGACCTGCATATCGGCGTACTCAATACCGTTGTGGACCATTTTTACAAAGTGACCGGCCCCGTCGGTGCCAATCCAGCGGCAGCATGGTTCGTCGTTGTACTTGGCGGAGATCTTTTCGAGCATCGGTCCCAGCGAATCGTAGGATTCGCGGGAGCCGCCCGGCATAATCGATGGGCCCAGCAGCGCGCCTTCCTCGCCACCGGAGACACCGACGCCCACAAAGTGTAGGCCCTTGGTTGCCAGGTCAGCTTCACGGCGGCGGGTGTCCTCGTAGTGCGAGTTGCCAGCGTCGATGATGATGTCGCCCTTTTCGAGCAGCGGCGCCAGCTGCCCGATGACCGAGTCCACCGGGCCGCCAGCCTTGACCATGATCAGCACCCGGCGCGGCGTTTCCAGAGAATCGACCAGTTCCTGCAGGGATTCGGTGCGCACAAAGTTGCCCTCGTGGCCGTGCTTCTCCAACAGGACGTCGGTCTTCTCGATCGAGCGGTTATGCAGCGCGACGGTGTAACCGTTGCGCGCAAGGTTACGGGCCAAGTTTGCGCCCATGACCGCTAGGCCTGTGACACCGATCTGTGCACTCATGAAGTCTCCAATACTGGGTTTATGCCCCCACGGAAGCGGGCCGATCCGCGGACAGCTGGCTAGCCCGCGCTACGAAGCAGTAGTTTCACCCTATTACTGCCGGTAGCCCCGAGGCCAGACGGGGTCCGATCGTGACGATCAGACCTCTAGACGTGTCATTTCCAGTAGTCAACCCGTCCGCTGCGTATCGTTGCTGAATTGATATAGATTAACCAAGGCATCCCCGGCGAAAGGACATGTCATTTCTTCTCCACCTGCCCGGCAGTCGGCGTCGTTCAGGCCCGACATTCAGGGGTTGCGCGCGATAGCCGTTGGCGCCGTGGTCCTCTACCATGCCGGACTGGCGGTGGTCCCGGGCGGGTACGTCGGGGTGGATGTCTTTTTTGTGATCTCCGGCTTCCTGATTACCGGCCAGCTGATTTCGATGCTTCAGGCGCACCGCCGGATCCCGTTCGGTGAGTTCTATGCCAAACGCATCCGGCGGATTATCCCAGCGTCGTTTGCTGTCCTCGCGTTGACGACGTTGGCCTCGTTGGTCTTCCTCCCGCCGTCCACCCGGCCGGGCGCCCTCCAGGATGCCATTGCCACCGCTCTCTACGTCCCCAATGTGCTGTTCGCCGCGCAGGGCGCCGACTACCTCGCCGAGACAGCGCCGTCCCCGTTCCAGCACTACTGGTCGTTGGGCATTGAGGAGCAGTTCTACCTCTTCTGGCCGTTGATTCTCCTGCTGGGTTTCCTGCTGGTCAGCAAGTCCATCAAGCGCTTGTTCTGGGTGGTCCTGGCGATTGTCACTGTGTCATTCGTGCTGTGCGTCATCATGACCACCACCTCGCAGCCGGCAGCATTTTTCCTGTTGCCGACGCGGGCCTGGGAATTGGGGGTCGGTGCTCTCGCAGCATTCGCCCTTCATGCGGGGCTGATCCGCCTGAACGGCAGGACAGCGGCAGCCGGAACCTGGGTGGGCCTGGCAGGCATCGCCGTCAGCCTCGTGGTCCTGAACTCGGGAACCGTGTTTCCCGGGTGGGCTGCGCTGCTTCCGGTCCTGTCCACCGCGGCCGTCATCATCTGTGGCAGCGCGAGTCCTGCTGGCGGGGCAGGCAGGGTGCTCGGACTTCGACCCCTACAGAAGATCGGCGCCTGGTCCTACTCGATCTACCTGGTGCATTGGCCGCTACTGATCATTCCTCAGGCCGCCGTTGGCTACGAGAACCCGCTTCCGCTCGTCGTAACGCTCGCCCTTGGCGTGCTCAGCGTGCCCCTCGCTGTCCTGTTGTACAGGTTTGTCGAAACCCGCTTCAGGCATCCGAGTGCGGGTGCGCCCGCCCGCACTGGCCGCGTCATCGCCACCGCTGCAGCGGCGTCGTTAGCGTTCGTCGCCGTGGCCGCCGGCCTCAGCGCGGTGCAAAGCAGCACCCCCATTGCCACCACCCGGGACGCCCCCGCCCAACCGTTGCAGCTCTCCCCCACCGGGTCCACGTTCGTGCCTGCCAACCTGACGCCCTCCCTCCGCGATGCACCCGAGAGCGTCCCCGGGATTTATGCAGACGGCTGCCATGCTGACTTTGCCGCCACGGTTGTCCAGGCCGACTGCGTCTACGGGGACAGCAGCGCAGAGCGGGACATTGTCTTGTTCGGAGATTCCCATGCCGCTCAATGGTTCCCCGCCGTGGAGGCCTACGCCGCCGCGAATTCCTATCGGCTGCACAATCTGACCAAATCCAGCTGTCCCTCTGTGGAAATCGGGATTATGCGTGAAGAGTCCCCCTATTCCGAGTGCGAAGAGTGGCACCAGAGCGCGCTCAGTTACATCAACGAGGTGGACCCCGAACTGGTCCTGCTCAGCAACTTCGGAGAAGTCTCCCCGGTGGACACGTCGACGGGGTTGCTTGAGCAGTGGGAAGCGGGGCTGCGTTCCACCCTGGCGGCTTTGCCAGAGTCATCGCGGGCTGTGGTGCTGGCCGATACGCCAAGTCACGATGCCTCTCCCCTGGATTGTTTGTCGCAAAACACTGAAGATGCGACCAGGTGCGACCTGGAGCGGACTGAGGGCATCGATAAGGAAGTCGTCGCGTTGGAGAAACGAGCCACGGCCCAGGAGAACAACTCGTTCTATGTCGACCTCAACGGCTACCTGTGTACCAATCTCTGCCCTTCGATCATTGGCGACCTGCTGGTCTACCGGGACGAGCACCACATCACCACCGAGTTCAGTCGGGCCCTGGCGGGACCGCTGGGAGACGAGTTGGACCGGGTCCGGTAGTGGCGGGGGCGCCATTGGAGGCCGCGTCAGGATCGTGGCAGCGTCAGCTGTCTAGCCAGCGTCAGGGCACAGGTACTGGGAGGCGAGGGCCTGGGTGATTCGGATCCGTTCGACGGTTTCGTCGGTGAGATTCTCTGCCGGGTTGCGGGCTCCGAGTTGCTCGAGATCGGCTCCAGCCTCCAGCTCCGCGCAGACCTGCTGGCCGGTGGCGAGGAGTTGTTCGTCCTTTGAGTACGCTGAGTCGGGTGCTGCCTGGCGCAACTCGGTCAGGAACCGTTCCTGGGCGTCGGCTGCGCTGTCGGCTGCGCTGTCGGCTCCGCTGGCCGACCCGCAGCCGGTCAGCCCAGCCAGCAGACACAGTATCGCCGCGCTGGCGGCGTGGTTCGATGTTTTCCGGTTCACAGCTCAAGGGCTCCTGCCAGCCCGTGGATCGGCCATAGGCGATGGGAAATGGAAAAACCCCGTCTTCTCAAGCTCTGTTGCTCGAAAGAACGGGGTTTTCGGTGGTGGGTCCTACCGGGATCGAACCGATGACATCCACGGTGTAAACGTGGCGCTCTACCAGCTGAGCTAAAGACCCAAACGCGTGGCCTGCGGTCCTGGAACCGGCCAAACCAACGAAGAATTACTCTACTGGCATTCGAAATAGAATGCCAATCGCCGCCGGCCTAACGGCGCTCAAGGTCCGGCAGGGTTTGGGCGAGGAAGGCCAACGCCTCCGACACCCCGATGTCCACCAGGATAGTGGCCAGATCGTCACCGCGGGTCTTACCACGATTGATGATCACCACGGGCTTGCCAGCTTTCGACGCGTGTCGCACAAAACGCAGTCCACTCATCACCGTGAGCGATGATCCTGCCACCAGGAGGGCATCACCGGAATCGACCACCTGATAGGCCTCGGCAACCCTGTCCTTCGGCACGTTCTCCCCAAAGTACACAAAGTCTGGTTTCAGCATGCCTGAGCAGTTGGGGCAGGGGGCCATGACAAAATCGCCGGTGTCGTCGACGTCGGCATCGGCGTCGGGTGCCACGTCGCCGGCGTCGGACTCACGCTCCAGATACCCGGGGTTGAGCGCTTCCAGGAGGACGGCGATGGCGGCGCGGCTGTAGTGATTCCGGCATTGCAGGCAGACCACCCGATCGTAGGTGCCGTGCAGGTCGATCACCTCGGCGCTCCCGGCGGCCGAGTGGAGCCGGTCAACATTCTGGGTGATCAGCCCCGAGAGCAGGCCCCGCGCTTCGAGTGTTGCCAACGCGAGATGTCCGGGATTGGGGTCCGCATGACGGAGATGGTGCCAGCCCACATGGTTCCGGGCCCAGTAACGGCGCCGGAGTGCTTCGTCCCCGACGAACTGTTGATAGGTCATGGGGCTCCGGGGCACTGATTCGGGGCCGCGATAGTCCGGGATCCCCGAGTCTGTGCTGAGTCCGGCCCCGGTGAGGACTGCCAGTCGGCGACCGCCGAGCACTTCGGCTACCACCTCCATCGCCCTGCCCTGGTCTGCGGTCAGGTCCTGGGCGGTAGCCACAGGATCGCCGCTGGCGAAACCAGTCAGCCCCAGACCCTTAGGAGCTTCAGCATCGGGAGAGTTCGCGGTCATGGGGAGTGCCGTGCCGGTGCCGCAAGGGTAGCGAGCGCCGTCTGGTAGGCCCGCAGCGGACGCGGGGCTCCGAGCTCGGTCCTGAAGGTCGCTGCGATGAGACCGTCCGAGTCGATCAAAAAGGTGGCCCGCTCGGCGTAACCGCGGGTGATGTCGAAGGCGCCGTACCGGATTGCCAGGGTGCCATGGGGCCAGAAGTCCGCGAGGAGGTCGAAGCTGAAGCCCTGCTCTGCAGCGTAGGCCCGCAGCGTGTACTTCGAGTCCACGGACACCGCGAGGAGACGAACGTCGTCGTCGTCGAACATCGCAAGATTGTCACGCAGCTCGCAGAGCTCACCGGTGCAGACGCCCGAAAAGGCGAAGGGGTAGAACACCAGCGCGACCGGTGTACCGCGCAGCTCGCTGAGACGAATTGTTTCGCCAAACTGGTTGGATAGTTCAAAGTCCGGCGCTGGCTCGCCGATTGCCGGGAGCCCGGTCATGCTAGCTCTTCCGTCGGCTGACCAATCGGGTGGCTGCCCAGTCCTTCGACACACCGGCCGACGACGTCGCGTGCAGTCCAGCGGTGGGTGCGGCCTCCTGGATCAGTGCGGGAGCAACGTAGCCGTCGCGTCCCGACTTGGGGGTGAGTACCCACACGGTGCCGCCTTCGTCGAGGCAGGTCAAAGAATCCACGAGCGCGTCGACCAGGTCGCCGTCGTCACTGCGCCACCAGAGGAGCACACCGTCGACAACGTCCTGGTCATCTTCCGTGAGCAATTCCGATCCGGTTTCATCTTCGAGGGTGGCGCGAAAGTCGAAGTCCACATCCTCGTCGTATCCGAGTTCCTGCAGCAGGTCCCCGTCCTTGAAACCCAACTTGCCCGCCACAGTATCCGCTGTGGCGGCTTCGGCCTCGCTCACTGTTGTCCTCCCGAAAGACTGTGGACCATCCTGAGGACGGGACCACTAGTTACGTTGATATGCATTATTACCAGCCAACACCCTTTAACGCCATGCATCAAGCCAGCACGGGTTTCCAGCGGTCTATTGTCTGCTTACCTACACCTTATAGCCGGTTCTCGCTGAAGTGAGCCGCCCGTCACCTTGTCCCGGCTACGCATCCCCGGCACGTCGCGGCTAGAGTAACTAGGTGATCCGCCACGATCCTGACAATCTTGGATTGTGGCTACAGACAGGCTTCGGAGTACAGCTCCGTTGCGGCAGTTTTGAGCATCGC
This sequence comes from Arthrobacter flavus, assembly GCF_039526005.1. Classification (NCBI taxonomy): domain Bacteria; kingdom Bacillati; phylum Actinomycetota; class Actinomycetes; order Micrococcales; family Micrococcaceae; genus Arthrobacter; species Arthrobacter flavus. The sequence continues at coordinate 37,698 of NZ_BAAAIJ010000002.1, forward strand.
AGACATCATCTGCGAAGTGGGAGAGGTTTGGCGTGGCTGTAGAGCAGGGTGGACCGGAGATTCTAAGCAATTTGACCGGCGGCACGGACGGTGATCCGGAGGAAACAGCCGAGTGGATTGAATCCCTCGATGAGCTGATCCGGGTCCAGGGCACCGAACGGGCGCAGTTCATCATGCGTTCGCTGTTGCAGCGTGCCGGAGCGCGGAGCGTCGGTGTGCCAATGGTGACAACCACCGACTACGTGAACACCATCCCGGTGGATCAGGAACCCGACTTTCCGGGTGACGAAGAAATCGAGCGCAAGTTCCGCGCCTGGATGCGCTGGAACGCAGCAGTCATGGTGCACCGCGCCCAGCGCCCCGAAATCGGCGTCGGCGGGCACATCTCCACCTATGCGGGTGCCGCCACGCTCTATGAGGTCGGTTTCAACCACTTCTTCCGCGGCAAGGACCACGCCGGCGGCGGTGATCAGGTGTTCTTCCAGGGCCACGCGTCCCCGGGGATGTATGCCAGGGCTTTCCTCGAAGGACGTTTGACCGAGGAAGATCTCGACGGATTCCGGCAGGAGAAGTCGAAGGAAGGCCACGCCCTCTCCTCGTACCCGCATCCGCGCCTGATGCCAGAATTCTGGGAATTCCCCACCGTGTCCATGGGCATCGGCCCCATGAACGCGATCTACCAGGCCCAGTCCAACCGGTACCTCCACAACCGTGGCATCAAGGACACCTCCGACCAGCAGGTCTGGGCGTTCCTGGGCGACGGCGAAATGGACGAACCAGAGTCACGCGGCCTGCTGCAGCTCGCGGCGAACGAACGGCTGGACAACCTCAACTTTGTCATCAACTGCAACCTCCAGCGGCTCGATGGCCCGGTGCGCGGCAATGGCAAGATCATGCAGGAACTTGAGGCCTTCTTCAGAGGCGCTGGCTGGAACGTCATCAAGGTGGTCTGGGGCCGCGAATGGGACGAACTGTTGGAGAAGGACGAGGACGGATCTCTTGTCGGGATCATGAACTCCACGCCCGACGGCGACTACCAGACCTACAAGGCGGAGTCCGGTGGATTCGTCCGCGAGCACTTCTTCGGAAAGACACCGCAGACCAAGGAAATGGTCGCTGACTACAGCGACGACGCCGTGTGGAAGCTCAAGCGCGGTGGCCACGACTACCGTAAGGTCTTCGCCGCCTACAAAGCCGCGACCGAGTTCAAGGGGAAGCCGACCGTCATCCTGGCCAAGACGGTCAAGGGTTACGGTCTAGGCCCACACTTCGAGGGACGCAACGCGACCCACCAGATGAAGAAGCTGACGTCGGAGGATCTGAAGGCGTTCAGGGACCACCTGCGCATCCCCGTCTCGGACGAGCAGATCGACGACGACCTTTACAACGCTCCGTACTACCACCCAGGTGCGGACGCCCCCGAGATCAAGTACCTCCTGGATCGCCGCAAGGCGCTGGGCGGGTTTGTCCCCGAGCGGCGGAACAAGCACACGGAGATTACCCTCCCGGGCGACAAAGCCTACGAGGTGGCGAAGCGGGGCTCCGGCAAGCAGATGGCGGCCACCACCATGGCGTTCGTCAGACTGTTGAAGGACCTGATGCGGGACAAGGAGTTCGGTAACCGCGTGGTGCCGATCATCCCTGATGAAGCGCGCACCTTCGGGATGGACTCGTTCTTCCCGACGGCCAAGATCTACAACCCGAATGGCCAGAACTATCTGTCGGTGGACCGGGACCTCGTTCTGGCCTACAAAGAGTCGGTCGAAGGGCAGATCCTGCACGCGGGTATCAATGAGGCTGGTTCGGTAGCAGCGTTCACTGCCGCCGGAACTGCCTATGCCACCCACGGCGAGCCGTTGATTCCCGTCTACGTGTTCTACTCGATGTTCGGGTTCCAGCGCACCGGCGATTCCTACTGGGCTGCCGCTGACCAGATGACCCGCGGGTTCATCATCGGTGCCACCGCGGGCCGCACCACTCTGACCGGTGAGGGATTGCAGCACGCTGATGGGCACTCCCCGCTACTGGCCTCCACCAACCCGGCAGTGGTCACCTACGATCCGGCCTACGGCTACGAAATCGGCCACATCATGCGGGACGGTCTGAAGCGCATGTACGGCGAAGGGTCCGAGGACCGGAACCTGATGTACTACATCACGGTCTACAACGAGCCGATCCTGCAGCCCAAGGAGCCGGAAGAACTCGACGTCGAGGGAGTCCTCAAGGGCATCTACCTGCTGTCCCCGGCCAAGATCGACGGTGCGCGCGCTCAGTTGCTCGCCTCGGGCGTCTCGGTGCCGTGGGCACTGGAAGCGCAGCAGATCCTCGCTGACGACTGGGGTGTCTCTGCTGACGTCTGGTCGGTGACGTCCTGGAACGAACTGCGCCGGGACGGGCTCGCTGCTGAAGAGGACGCGTTCCTGAACCCGTCCGACGACGCCCGGGTACCGTTCATCACCCAGCAGCTCGAAGGCGCCACTGGTCCGATCGTGGCAGTGACTGACTATATGAAGGCTGTTCCGGACCAGGTGAGGCAGTTCCTGCCGAACGAGTTCGCGACGCTCGGCGCCGACGGGTTCGGTTTCTCCGATACCCGGGCCGCGGCACGCCGGTTCTTCAAGATCGACAGCCATTCCGTGGTGGTGCGAGCCCTCGAAATGCTGGCACGCCGCGGTGAGGTGGACGCTGGTGCGCCCGCCGAAGCGATCGACAAGTACAAGCTGCTTGATGTGAACGCCGGCACCACCGGCACCACCGGCGGAGACAGCTAACTCGTACCATAAACGGCCCTGAGGGTCAGGTTTGCCGGTTGCCACCGGCGGATCTGAGGCTCAGGGCCGTTTCTGTCGGTGCCCGTCGTGCTGTCGGCGTGTTTGTAGCCTCCACACAAAATGGAGCCTGACACCCAGGGGACGTATGCTCGACCCATGCCTGTGTCCGAACGCCCATTTCCGCCCAGTTCCCGCAAGGCCCAGATCCCGGTCGCCGACCCGGACACGGTGGAACGGCTGAAGTCGAAGATCGGCGCCCTGTCAACCGCTACCCTGCAGCAACTTGACGCGTCGCTGCCCTGGTACCGGGGGTTGCGCCCGGATGAGCGGTCTGCCCTGGGCATGGTGGCGCAGAAGGGGATCGCGTCCTTCGTCAACTGGTATCAGCGCCCCGTGTCGCCGGCCTGGGTCCTCAGCGACGTGTTTGGCACCGCGCCGACCGAGCTCACCCGTTCGATCAGCCTGCAGAAGGCGCTGCAACTGATTCGTGTGGTGGTCCAAGTGGTCGAGGACCGAGTGCCTGACCTGGCAGCGGACGCTGATCAGGGCGCACTCCGCGAGGCCGTTCTGCGCTACTCACGGGAGGTGGCGTTTGCTGCTGCCGACGTCTACGCGCGGGCCGCTGAGACCCGCGGGTCCTGGGACACCCGACTCGAAGCGCTCGTAGTCGATGCCATCCTCCGCGGTGAAAGTTCGGACGCCCTGCGTTCACGAATCGCTGCCGTGGGCTGGCAGTCCCAGGCGCGAATTACCGTCATGGTAGGCAGTTCGCCGCCGGAGCCCAACGCCCTGTTCCTCAACGAATTGCGGCGCACCACTGATCGAATCGCCGAAGATACCCTGGTGGGAATCCAGGGCGACCGGCTGATCCTCGTTCTCGGCGGGGTGGAGAATAACGAGAGCACCTACAGCCGTTTGAGTGATCTGTTCGGGTCGGGGCCTGTGGTGTACGGACCCGAATCGGAATCCCTGGTGGCCGCAAGTGGCTCGGCGCAGGCAGCCTTTGCCGGACTGACTGCGGCGCGTGCCTGGCCTGCCGCACCCCGCCCGGTCGCTGCGGACGACCTGTGGCCCGAACGTGTCATCTCCGGCGACGACACGGCGCGAAAGGCGCTGATTCGCAACATTTACCGTCCGCTGGTCGGTGCATCGAATGGTCTCGAGGAGACCCTGTCCTCCTACCTCAATCTGGGGCATTCGCTGGAGGCGACCTCCCGCGCGTTGTTCGTTCATGCGAACACCGTTCGCTACCGGCTGCGACGCGTCTGCGACATCACCGGATGGGATCCCTTGCTCCCCCGTGAAGCGTTTGTCCTGCAGACGGCGCTCATGGTGGGAAGACTATCCCAGCCGTCGCCAGGGCCCGCCGAGCGCCCTGTTACTCGTCCGTAACCCGGTCCCTCGTTGTAGACTTCCTACAAAGCGGCTCCCGGAGCTTCGTGCGCCGGGGTACCCGATAAACCTCTCCCAGTTTGGAAAGCTTGAAACGTGCTTGCAATCGTCTGCCCCGGTCAGGGGTCCCAAACGCCCGGTTTCTTGAGCCCCTGGTTAGAACTTCCTGGTGTCCCTGAGCATCTAGACTCCCTCAGCGGCCAGGCCGGGCTGGATCTCATCCGACACGGCACCGAGTCAGATGAGGAGACCATCAAGGATACTGCGGTGGCGCAACCACTGATTGTGGCTGCCGGTTTGGTGACAGCACGCGTGTTGCTGGCCGGTCGTCCGATGACCGCAGCGACAGTGGTCGCCGGCCACTCGGTCGGCGAGCTCACGGCGTCGGCCATTTCAGGCGCCTTGTCCGAACAGGACGCCGTCACCTTCGTTCGCGTCCGTGCAACAGCCATGGCGGAGGCAGCCGCGTTCCTCCCCACGGGAATGAGTGCAGTGCTGGGTGGGGACCCCGACGACGTCGCCGCCGTCCTTGCCCGACACGGTCTTACTGCGGCGAACAGCAATGGTGGTGGCCAGGTAGTCGCCGCCGGCACGCTGGACCAGCTCGCGGCATTGGCAGCTGATCCGCCGACGAAAGCCCGCGTCATCCCCCTCAAAGTTGCCGGAGCCTTCCACACCCATCACATGAGCCCGGCTGCGACGGCCCTCCAGGAGCTGCGCGGGTCCCTGACGCCGATGGCACCGACCGCTACTTTGTTGTCCAACTTTGACGGGGCGCCGGTGGTCACTGGGGAGGGCAATCTGGACAGTTTGATCGCCCAGGTATCCCGGCCGGTCAGATGGGATCTCTGCATGGCCCAGATGGAACAGATGGGCGTGTCCGGAGTGATCGAACTTTCGCCGGCAGGTACTTTGACCGGCCTGATGAAGCGCGGAATGCGCGGGACGCCCACATTGCCCGTAAAATCGCCGGAGGATCTTGCTGCTGCGGCTGCGTTTATTGATGAGCATTCCCGTACACCGGATCCGGTCATTTCCCCCATCGCAGAAGGACATTCGTGAACGCCCCGGCTTTGAAGCAAGCTCCACTGCGCGAGCACACCCGTATCCTGGGCATTGGGGCTTTCCGCCCCGATGTCATTGTTACCAATGAAGACGTCTGTCAGTGGATAGATTCTTCTGATGAGTGGATCCGACAGCGGACCGGTATTGTGACGCGGCATCGCGCCGACCGGGACACCAGTGTGATCGACATGGCCGAAGCGGCTGCGCGAAGCGCTCTGGAGAATGCCGGCATTGAGGCATCCCAGCTCGGCGCCGTGCTCGTCTCGACCGTGACCCATCCCTACGCCACTCCCTCGGCTGCCGCTCAACTCACCGACCGGCTGGGCGCGACCCCGGCGCCGGCATACGACATTTCCGCAGCCTGTGCAGGTTACTGCTATGGCATTGCACAGGCTGATGCGATGGTGCACGCCGGAACCGCCGAGTACGTACTGGTGGTGGGCGTTGAGAAGCTGTCGGACTTCATCGACAACGCAGATCGCACGATTTCCTTTTTGCTGGGCGACGGCGCTGGCGCTGTGGTGATCGGTCCTGCCGACAGCGCAGGGATTGGTCCGTCCGTCTGGGGCTCCGATGGCAGCAAGCACCAGGCCATCCGGATGTCCCACTCGCTCCTTGACATCCGGGACGCCGAGCTGGCCTCGGTTGCCGCGGTGGGTGGGACCCTCGATGATGCGCCAAAGGCATCCTGGCCCACCATGCGCCAGGATGGGCAGACCGTCTTCCGTTGGGCTGTCTGGGAAATGGCCAAGGTGGCACAACGTGCTCTCGACGAAGCCGGGGTCACAGCTGACGACCTGGCCGCGTTTGTCCCTCATCAGGCGAATATCCGCATCATCGATGAAATGGTTAAGCAGCTCAAGCTTCCCGAGCATGTCGAGGTGGCTCGCGATATTGTAGACGCGGGGAACACCTCGGCCGCCTCCATTCCCCTTGCCATGCACCGCATGCTGCAGGAAAACCCCTCTCTGAGTGGCGGTCTTGCGTTGCAGATCGGTTTTGGCGCCGGGTTGGTGTTCGGCGCGCAGGTGATCGTGCTCCCCTAGTTTTTCCCAAGCAAAACCGTCAACCGCGGTTTGATTAACCATGTCGGGTCATTGATCCGGCTAGACAAGAAAAGGAGCCATCCATGGCTAGCAACGAAGAAATCCTGGCCGGACTGGCCGAAATCGTCAACGAGGAAACTGGTCTTGCACCAGAGTCGGTTGAGATGGACAAGTCCTTCACCGATGACCTGGACATCGATTCCATCTCGATGATGACCATCGTGGTCAACGCCGAGGAAAAGTTCGGCGTTCGCATCCCCGACGAAGAGGTCAAGAACCTGAAGACCGTCGGCGACGCCGTCAACTTCATCTCCGGCGCTCAGGCCTAAGCAGTTCAGCCTTCGGGGCCGCCGGCATCCTTGGGTACCGGCGGCCCGGAAGACCCATTAGCACGTTCCATCGCAACACCCCCACGTTTTAGAGAGTGAACCATGGCACGCAAAGTAGTGATCACTGGCCTAGGCGCGACGACGCCCATTGGCGGCGACGTTCCCACCATGTGGAAGAACGCCCTCAAAGGTGTTTCCGGTGCTCGAACCATCGAAGCCGACTGGGTCCAGGAGTACGAGCTGCCCGTGACCTTCGCGGCACAGGTCACCACCCCTGCCAGCGAGGTCCTCTCGCGAGTTGAAGCCAAGCGCATGGATCCGTCCACCCAGTTCGCGGTCATCGCAGCCCGCGAGGCCTGGCGGGACTCTGGCCTTGAAGAAGTTGACCATGACCGGTTTGCGGTAGCCTTCGCGACCGGTATCGGCGGGGTGTGGACCCTGCTGGATGCATGGGACACCCTCCGCGCCAAGGGCCCACGTCGCGTGCTGCCCATGACGGTGCCCATGCTGATGCCCAATGGGCCCGCAGCAGCCGTCAGCCTGGATCTCGGTGCCCGCGCGGGTGCCCACACACCGGTGTCCGCGTGTGCATCCGGCACCGAGGCGCTCCACCAGGGGCTCGAGCTCATTCGCTCCGGGAAGGCCGACGTCGTCATGTGTGGCGGCGCCGAAGCGGCCATCCACCCGATGCCAATTGCCGCGTTCGCCTCGATGCACGCGCTGTCGCGGCGGAATGACGATCCCGAGCACGCGTCACGCCCCTACGACACCGGGCGAGATGGCTTCGTCATGGGCGAAGGTGCTGGGGCTCTCCTCATCGAAGCCGAGGAACATGCGCTGGCACGTGGAGCCCGGATCTACGGCGAACTTGCCGGCACCTCGGTCACCGCAGATGCCTATCACATCACTGCCCCCGATCCCGGCGGACTGGGCGCAACGCGAGCCTTGAAGGCTGCCATGTTCGACGCCAGGGTGCAGCCATCGGATATTTCGCATGTCAACGCACACGCAACCTCCACTCCCGTGGGTGACAAACCCGAATACGTAGCTCTGAAAACAGCGCTGGGTTCACACATCGACAATGTGGCGGTGTCAGCCACCAAGTCGCAGACCGGCCACCTGCTCGGCGCTTCAGGAGCCGTTGAGGCGGTGATGACAGTGCTCGCTGTCCACGAACGCAAGATGCCTGTCACGATCAACCTGGAGAACCAGGATCCAGAAATTCCGTTGGACATTGTGACTACCGAGCGGACGCTTCCCGCTGGCGATCTGGTGGCGCTGAGTAACTCGTTCGGTTTTGGCGGACACAACGCAGTGATAGTCGTGCGCAGCGTCTAGTGAGTCAGCCGGGTCACCATTAGTGACCCGGACACAGTAAGAGGCGCCGTCCCTCAGGGGCGGCGCCTCTTACTGTGTCAGGAACTACTGTGTCCGGGGTTACTGTGTCAGGAACTGAGATCTCTGGAACTGTTGGCGTCCGTCAGACAGCGGGGGGTTGCTTAGCCGACCTGGTGAAGCCACCTGACCGGTGCGCCTTCAGCAGCGTGCCGGAAGGGTTCGAGTTCTTCATCCCAGGATTCCCCGAGGGCAAGGGAGAGCTCGTGGTAAACGGCAGCGGGGTCGCCCGCGCCCGTTTCATAGGCATACCGGATACGGTCCTCGGTCACCATGATGTTGCCGTGAACGTCGGTTGCGGCGTGGAAGATGCCCAGTTCCGGCGTGTGGGACCACCGTCCGCCGTCGGCTCCGGCACTCTGCTCCTCGGTGACCTCGTACCGAAGATGTGCCCAACCCCGCAGGGCTGATGCCAACTGCGCGCCGGATCCCTGGGGTCCGACCCAGGAGAGTTCGGACCTAAACATGCCGGGCGAAGCAGGTTGAGGGCTCCACTCTAGATCGGTTCGCTGATCAATCACAGAACCGATCGCCCACTCGATATGTGGGCATAACGCGGAAGGGGCTGAGTGAATATACAACACTCCGCGCGCCGTAATACCAGACATTCCATCCTCCATAGCTGTAGGTACGTCTTCCCCAACGACCTGCAACGGGAACGAAAATATCTGTGTGTGTCCGCCGACACGGCAGACTAGGGTTCATTCTGCCTTACATAACCTATTTGCGCCACCGACACGAATTTGCGCCACTGTCATGACGCTCCGCCACCGTCATAACGTTGGTGCTGCACACTTCGCCACGTGGACTACTGGTCGTTCGTCTGACTGCTGTCACGACAAACACAAGGTGTGGTCTCAGGCGCGAGGGTGGGCCTGCTCATAGCTTGAGCGGAGCCGATCCACGGAGACGTGCGTGTAGATCTGGGTGGTGGCGAGACTGGAATGTCCGAGGATCTCCTGGACTGCCCTCAGGTCCGCGCCGCCATCGAGGAGGTGGGTCGCAGTGCTGTGTCTCAAGGCATGGGGTCCGGTCGCCGAAGTGCCTTCGACGCCGGCGAACAGCCTTTCGACTGTCGACCGCGCCTGGCGTTGATCCATGCGGCCGCCGCGTCGACCCAGGAACAGCGCGTAGCCGCTGGCCGCAGTGACCAGTCGTGGACGGCCGCGACGGAGCCAATCATCGAGGGCGTGTGCCGCAGGCACACCGTAGGGAACTGTTCGTTCCTTGTTGCCTTTACCGACCACGCGCAGCGTCCGGCGATCCACGTCGAGGTGGTCGCTGTCCAAGCCGACCAACTCTCCCACCCGGATGCCGGTGCCGTAAAGGACTTCCACGAGGGCTGTGTCCCTCAGGGCGATCGGGTCGCCGTCGGTTGCTGCAGCGCGCAGGGTTTCAAAGATTCCGTTCAACTGTTTCGAGGATAGGACCCCGGGTAAGGTCTTTTCCTGTTTGGGTGCACGTAGCCGAAGTGCAGGGTTCGTTTCGATCAGTTCCTCGCGCACGGCCCATGCGAGGAAACTCCGGACGGTGGCAGCGCGCCTGGCAATTGTGGACCGCGCCTGGCCCTGGGCATCCATCGAACCAAGCCACGACCGAAGATCAGCCAGAGTCAATTCCTCCAGGCCTGTGACACCGGATTCCTGAGCAAAGCGGAGCAGCCCTCCGATATCGGTCAGGTAGGCACGCACAGTGTGCACAGAACGATTTCGTTCGGCGCTGAGATAGCCCTGATACCGAGCGACGATACTCTGGAAGGGCTCGGGCAATTGCTGCATCTATTCACTGTGGGCCCTGCGGCTTGCATCCTCAAGCAGGCGCTCCGGTCTGCCGCCCTATTGTGGCGAGATCTCGTGTTGAAACAGTTCTCCGCCGGCCTCCGGTCACAGCTTCTGGCTGGTGACGGACTCCGCCTGCCTCCGGTCACAGCCTCTGGCTGGTGACAGACTCCGCCTGATCTCAGGCAGCAGGACAGATTGCATCACCCGCCTCAAGCTCGAGTAGAAATCGTTTGACCTCCGGCCCGGCTGAATATCCAGTGACACCGCCGGTGGACCTGACCACGCGGTGCCCGGGAATGATGATTGCCAACGGGTTGGCCCGGATGGCGGCGCCGACCGCCCGACCCATGAGAGGGTTGCCGAGCTGGACGGCCAGCTCCTTATAGCTGCGGGTCTCGCCATACGGGATTGCCAGCACCACAGCCCAGACTTTTTGCTGGAACTCAGTGCCATTGGCGTGGACAGGCAGGCTGAAAGCGCGTCGGCTTCCCGCGAAGTAGGCGCGGAACTGGTCGCTCGCTCGGTTGTAGGTTGCAGTGTCCGCCTTCAGACTCGCCGCACTCAGGTGCTCCTGCTCAACACCGGGCACACCGGCAACAGAGGTGCCTCCGCCCGAGCCCGTTGAACCGGCCGGGGTGGCCGAGCCGCCGGAGCCCGTTGAACCGGCCGGGGTGGCCGAGCCGCCGGACCCGCTGCCCACCTCAGATATAGTGCCCGTGCCCGATATCGTACTCACTCCCGATACCTTGGCGAACGGGAGGCCGACCGCCGATGGGATCGGTGGTGGCTCATGCAGATCGTGGTAGACCGCTGTCAGCGCCCCTCGTTCGACGACCAGGAGGAGCCTGCCAATCGGGGTATCGATGAACTTGTGCGTCTTCATCGGGGTCACCCTTTCTCGCTGTTGTTGGAACTGTTGCTGGAACTGTTGGTGGAATTGTTGTGAGGGCGTCTGCTGTAGGGATGCGGCGTGTCGCGACGCCAGCCGCCGTCGTCGGTTCGTTGTGCGAGAGTGCTTAGCTCCAACCGGCTTAGTCCTGCCAGAACGTCGCGGATGCTCAATCCGGCTACCGAGGCCAGCTTGTCGATGGTTGTGCTCGCCCGAACGGGCAGCGCGTCAAGCAGCAGGAGATCCTCGACAGTGAGACCATCGTGTACGGCAGGTGCCTCGTCTGGCTCAGGGAGCGTGACGCTCCCCATCGGGCCGGCCAGTTCTGCGATCTCCGCTGCGTCGGTGACGCAGACGGCGCTGCCCTCCCGCAGGAGCCGGTGACATCCCGCTGAATTGGCTGAATACACCGATCCCGGCACGGCACCCACGGATCGTCCCAACCCGGCAGCGTGATGGGCGGTATTCAGCGCACCCGACCGCCATCGTGCCTCGACCACCACGGTCACCGCGCACAGGCCTGCGATCAATCTGTTACGTTGCAGGAATCTCCACCGGGTCGGCGACGAGCCTGGTGGCACTTCGGCGATCAGCATTCCGCGCCGCGCCGTTTCGCGAAGGAGCTGCTCGTTGCCCGCCGGATAATACCGGTCGATACCGCACGCGGTCACCCCGATAGTCGGCATCGCCCGTTCATCCTGGGCGGCCGCCAGAGCTGAACGGTGCGCCTGAGCGTCGATTCCATAGGCTCCGCCCGAAACCACTGTGTACCCGCGGGTGACCAGGCCGGCTGCCAGGTCACCCGTCATGCCTGCTCCATAGGCTGTGCTGTCGCGTGACCCCACCACTGCCACCATACGGTTGAGCTCAGGGATGCCCCGGGAGTAGTTTCCGCGGACCCAGAGACAGGAGGGTGCTGAGAGCTGCAGGTCATCGATGGCTTTGGGCCACTCGTCACATTCCGGGGTCAGTAGTATCCCACCCAGCCGTTCGAGGGTTGCAAGGTCTCGTTCGGGAGCCAGATCCGCGACCCGTGGCCGCCACCGTTCCAGCGCATCGCCAAGCGCCTGCGGGCGGGTACTGATTCCCTGTGCCTCGAGGAGCCCAGCGATCTCCAGCGTCAGCGTGGTTCCAGCCGAGATCCGGCCGGTCGCGATCCGCAGCGCATCAATTGGCCCAGACGCGAGGGTCAAGGCCAGGCCCACGGTGTCTGATGGCTCAAACAATCGCGATAGGGCTGCCCGAGCGACGACTGTGGGATCGCTAAAATTGGTCACGAAGCACGCTCCTGCAGTCGAAGGTTTAGGGCGACTTCAACGTCATGGGTGGTGGGTGAGGACTGTCCACTCAGATCGGCGAGAGTCCACGCCACTCTCAGTACCCGATCGTGTCCCCGCATGGTGAGTGTCTCGTTGTTCATGGCTTTGTCTACCGGTGCTGTGACGGCCCGCGAAAGTTTGAGACCGTCGTTGAGCACCGATGACAGCATTTCGGCGTTCGTATTTGCGCCCCATTTCGCCAACCGGTCTCGTTGAGCCGCGCGAGCTGTCGCCACCCGTGCGGCGACGACCGCCGACGACTCCGCCCGGGCGCCGTCGGAGTAATCCGCCAGCGAGACCCGGGCCACCGCAAGCTGAAGATCCACCCGGTCGAGTAAGGGTTGGGACAGCCGGTTGAAGTATCGTCGCCGCTGTTCAGCAGTACAAACGCAGTCAATACCTTTGCCGCTGGCCAGCCCGCAGGGACAAGGATTCAGCGCCATCACCAGTTGGAACCTGGCGGGATACGACGCGGTCCCAGCCGACCGGTGCAGCACCAGTTCACCGCTTTCCAGAGGCTCACGCAGGGCCTCGAGTACTCCCCGTTGATACTCGGGTGCCTCATCGAGGAAGAGAACGCCACGGTGTGCCCGTGACGCGGCGCCGGGGCGCGGAATACCGCTACCGCCTCCGATGATCGACGCCGTTGAGGACGTGTGGTGGGGGCTCTCAAACGGAGGTCGTCGCTGCAACCCGTGACAGGAAAGCACCCTGCCAAGGGAATGGATAGCTGTCACCTCCATGGCCTCCTCATCGGTCAGGTCGGGGAGGATCCCGGGCAGTCGTTCAACCAGCATCGTCTTGCCGGCCCCGGGTGGACCCACCATCATCATGTGATGGGCCCCGGCGGCGGCGATCTCGACAGCGAATCGAGCTGCTGGCTGGCCGGCAATGTCGGCCAGGTCCTTAATTGCTGACTGGCGATTTCCTGGATTCGGAGAAAAGGGTGCCAGCACCGGATCAGCTGGCGTGCCAGGCAAGGACACCTTCGCAGGATCTGCGCCGAACGCCAAGAAGACTTCGGCGAGGCTCGCAAACCCCTTGACCTCGGCCTGCGGCACAAGCGCCGCCTCACCGTGATTGTCGGCAGCCACCACGAACCGTTTATGTCCCGCCTTGACTCCGGCCATTACCGCGGGCAGGACGCCGCTAATCGGCCGAAGCCTACCGTCGAGGCCCACCTCGGCGATGAAGACGGTGTCGCCGCAACCCCGTACCTCCCCCGTAGCGGCAAGGGCCGCCATGACGATCGCCAGGTCGAACCCCGAGCCGCGCTTGTGCAAGGAGGCGGGAATCAGGTTGACGGTGATCTTTCGACGGCTCAACGGAAGTCCAGCGTTGCGTGCTGCGGCCCGAATTCGCTCGCGTGCTTCGTTGAGCGATGCATCGGGTAAACCCAGGATCACGAAGGCGGGGAGGGTTTGCCCAATGTCGGCCTCCACCTCGATGATGTGGCCGTTCAGCCCCACGAGCGACACCGCGTAGGTGCGTCCCAGCGGCATCAGCTGACCGCCTGGAGATAGTCGATCTGAGGTGCCCCTGTCCCGTCGTCGACAACGGCCACAGCATCCACGCGGATCGCCGAGAAGCGCAGCTCATGAGCCTGCGCCCACATCGAGCCAAGCAGGTAGAGCCGGTGGAGCTTGGTGGCGCTAATCCCTTCCATCGGATGACCGAAATCCAGGGACGAGCGGGTCTTCACTTCGATCACCACGAGCGTCGATCCGTCGATCGCGACCAGGTCGATCTCCCCCAGTGCGCAGCGCCAGTTGTGGTCCACCAGGTCCACTCCTGCGGCTTCGAGATACGACGCAGCCAGCGCCTCTCCCCTGCGTCCCAGTCGGTCTTTCGCTTTCATCACAACACCTCCGGTACCAGCCTGTTGCAGCTGGTACCGGAGGTGTTGGAAAACCGCTTGTATGTGTGAAAGATCAGCGGCCCTCGCCCTGTGCAGGGCGAGTGGGACTGCGGAGTTGACGAGGACCAGCGGTCGGCTCAACCCGCGAGTCACCAGACCGCGGGCAGTCCCCACCGCGATCTGGTTGACAGATCAGGCTGGGAGCGGGACGCTCTTCCAAGCGAATGCGGGAAAGGGGCCTGTCGTGACTAACGAATCAGTGGAAGACGGCGGCCAACACGATGTGGTCTCGCCGGTCGTAGACGGACCAGGTCCTCCTGACCTTCAGATCGAAACACCGAGAGACATCCACCTCATCACGTATAGCTACCTTCGTTGGCTTCTTATTCTGCTGCCAGTGGTCCTCTTCGTTGTTACTGTCTCCACCGCAGTTGAGCAGGGACATTTGGAGACGTCGATCAGTGCCTACTACGGGGGCTGGGTACGGGATGTTTTCGTGGGAACGCTGATTGCGATAGCGGTTTGCCTGGTCGCTTATCAGGGGGTGGGGCTGATCGAGGACTATGCACTCAACGGCGCCGGTTTTTATGCAGTCTATGTGGCTCTGGTTCCGGCTGGTTTTCCAGTGCTCATGGAGAAATTGAAGGCATCAGAGACTTCGGACGGTTTGGCTCCGTCGGCAGCTGAGTACATCTTTTTCCTCCGTGTCACACTTGCCTGTGTCTTGTTCCTCGTCTTGGTGGTATTCCTGCTTGAGGTGCGAGCGGGGAATATCCAGAGGCTCTTTCGAGCTGACGTTGCCCACGACTGGCTGCATAAGCTCACCCGCGTCTTTCTTGTTGCAACCATGGCGGTCCTTATTGGGTTCCTGGCTTTGGCAAGCCAACAGCTGTACTTCCCTGTAGGCGACGTCACCATGGATGGACTCACCCCATGGGGCATCCCCCTCACAATTCACGATCTTGCGGCCATATTCTTGATCACTTCGCTATTTATTGCAGTTCTTACCAATACTTGGCCCTTCTACAAGTTCAGTGCCCTTCGTGAGTCGGCGCGACAGGGGTACCTGGTCATCGCCGTCCTCATGACTTTTGGTGCCTTTATTCCAGTGCTTGTGGCTCAGCGCTTCGCTCCGGGCCGTGAGGTCATCCTCCTTGAGTGGTGGGAAATCGGACTGTTTGCCACCTTTTGGGCGCTCGAGACGGGCAGGATGCGCAGGCTGAACAAGCGCCAGGAGAAAGGGAAAGTCGTTAGCACCGACGAGGACGCCCGCCTCCTTTCTGAGCCCGCCCGTGTCGCGGACCGAGGTAGCAGGTCCGCCCGCTAAGCCGTCGGCGTGGTCAGCAGCTGAGAGACAGCCCGAGCTAGACCGAGGTTCGTTCAAGAACCGCGTCGATTTGTCCCATTGCCTCCTTGATCCCTTCTTCCATCCCCATGGCAACCATCTTCTCCAGCTGGTCCAGGCTCTCGAAGCTGGACACGGTGGTCATCCGGGTGCGGCCGTCCACTGCCTCAAGCGTCACGACGCCGTGGGTGATCCCCATTTCATCCACGGGGTCACCGTTCGCATCAGCGAAGCCGTCGTCGAACTCGAGGTGGGTCGGCGGATTGATGGCGGTGAACTTCCACCACCCGCGGCTGGTGCTGCCGTCCGGGCCGGTCATGTAGTAGGCGGCCTTGCCGCCCGGTACGAAATCATGACTGTCGAACGTCGCTGGATAGGTCGGTGGACCCCACCAGCGTTCGAGTTGGCGTGGATCCTCCCAGACCTGCCAGAGCCGCTCAACGGTGGCGCTGAACTCGGCAACGATCGTGAGGGTTAGCGCCTCGGTGTCCTTGTGTGAACTGATAACTGTCATGATGGTGATTTCCCTTCTTCCTCAGCCAGGATGTCGGAGATCCGGTCGACTCGTTGCCGCCAGATGACCTCGTACTCATCAAGCAGGCGCCGCGCCCTTCTCAACCCATCGAGATGAACCCGCACAATCTGCTCCCTTCCGCGCTTCTCCTTGGTAACCAACGAGGCACGTTCCAGGACTGCCACGTGCTTCTGCACCGCGGCGAAACTCATGGCATAGTGGGCAGCCAACCCGGACACTGAGTAGTCACTGACCAGGGCCTTGGCGAGGATATCCCGTCGGGTCGCATCGGCGAACGCCTGGAACAGACGGTCCACCTCGGCGTCACTTAGCTCATCTACAACCATACGGTTGTACGTTAGCGAAGACGGCATTCCCCGTCAAGAGGACATGAAACGGTCAGGCTGGATCTACCGCGAGAGACAAGGAAACACTCAGTTCCCGAGCGGACCGTCCTTCGGCAGGGCGATGTCGTCCGACTTGGTCAGTTCCTCGACGTTGACGTCCTTGAAGGTGATGACCCTGACGTTCTTGACGAACCGTGCTGTGCGGTAGACATCCCACACCCACGCGTCCTGAAGCGTGAGGTCGAAGTAGATCTCGCCGTCGGCCGAGCGCGCCTGCAGGTCAACGTGGTTGGCCAGGTAGAACCGGCGTTCGGTTTCCACCACGTAGCTGAACAGCCCGACGACGTCACGGTACTCACGGTAGAGCTGCAGCTCCATGTCGGTTTCGTAGTTTTCAAGATCCTCAGCGCTCATGACCCCATCATCCCCCAATTTCCACTCGGGGCATGGTGATCCTGTCGCCGGTCCCCAATCGCCAGGTGGTGCGATGCAAAGCGGTGGCACCCAGCCCGTCAATCGCGGCGCGGTGGCCCGCCGTCGCATATCCCTTGTTTATCTCCCAGCCATACTGGGGATGGTCAGCGGCATAGGCGACCATCATGGCGTCGCGTTCCACCTTGGCCAGGACACTGGCCGCCGCGACGCTGAGGCATTGCAGGTCAGCCTTGATACGGGTGTGAACTGGGACATCGCATCCGGTGAAGATCTCGGCGTCCAACGCGTCAGCATCCAACGCAACACCGTCCAGCGCCCCGGTCTTCAGGTTGTCGGCGTCGAACAGGGTGGCCTGCTCACGCGGCGACAGCCAATCGTGGTTGCCGTCCAGGATCACAGCGTCGGGCCGAGCCGTAACCACCACCTGTTCCCAGGCGCGGTTTCCCGCCAGCTGAAGCGCACGCATCAGCCCGACGTCGTCAATCTCGGCCGCTGTGGCATGCCCAACACCGTAGGCCAACGCCCATTTCTGGATCCTGGGCACCAGTTTGATCCGATCCGCAGGCGACAGCAGCTTGCTGTCCCGGACACCTCTCAGCCCCGTGACCGCCGACAGGTCGATCATGACGAGCCCCACCGAGACCGGACCCGCGAGAGCACCCCGGCCCACCTCATCGCATCCGGCCAGGAAGCGGTGACCCGAGTCGAGGAAGGACCGTTCAAAGCGGAGGGTGGGGGCAGCAGATTTCATCGCGGTTAGGGTGCTGTGGCAGCTTCGGGCCCGGGAACTGAGTCGAAGACCTCCGGGTAATTCCCGAGGAATCCCATCCGGTTCAGGGGCCAGGCAATCACTGCCGCTCTACCCTCGATGTCCTCGACGCCAATGAAACCGGAGTTGGGTTTGTCGGTGTTGGCACGCGAGTCGGCCGAGGCGTTGCGATGATCGCCCATCACCCAGATTTTTCCTTCGGGGACTGTCACATCGAATTCAGTATCCGAGGGGCTGGCGCCCGGATAGAGGTACGGCTCCTCCAGAGGCTCGCCGTTGACGGTGATCCGGCCGTCGTCGTCGCAGCACACCACCCGGTCGCCGGCCATACCGATGACGCGTTTCACCAGGTGCTGCTGGGTGTCATCGGGGAGCAGCCCGACGAAGATCAGGCCATCCTTGACCCAGTTGGCGCCCGGACCGGTGCCGGGCGGCGGTGCGGGGAGCCAGCCCTCGGTGTCCTGGAACACGACGACGTCGCCACGCTGCAGTTCAAAGGGCGCGGGAACCAACTGGTTAACGAAGATCCGGTCATCGATCTCGAGGGTGTTTTCCATCGACCCGGAAGGGATGAAAAAGGCCCTGAACAGGAAGGTCTTGATCAGGAAGGAGAGCAGGATGGCGATGCCGACGATGATCAGGATTTCCTTGAGCCAGCCACCGAGGCTACGGGCGCCGTCGTCGTTCGCCTGTTTCTTCCCGCTCCGGTCACGGTGCGCCGAACGGCTCATCTCCGGGTTGGGGGCATCAGCGTCGTCGTTGGACTTGCCGGGGACGCTTGTTGCCATCTGCTGGTCATCTACCTAAGGTCGGTGGTCGGTGAAACGTTCAATGGGGCCGGAACGCGAAGGTGGCCAGACAATCTGCACTGCCCGGCCAAGTACCCGGTCCGTCGAGACCAGCCCCCCTCCGGGTGCCCCCAGCAACGACCGTGAATCAAATGAATCGGAGCGGTGATCACCCATTACCCACAATTTACCCTGTGGAACCTCAACCTCGAACTGTTGGTCACTGGGTGCGTCCGAAGGGAAAACGTAGGGCTCGTCGAGTGGGTTCCCGTTCACTTCCAGCTGTCCGTCCGGACTGCAGCACGCCACCGTGTCACCGCCGACGCCCAGGATCCGCTTCACATAGACGGTGTCGCTGCCGGAGACCCCCAGCCAGTGGCCTACCGTCCCGAGGAGCTCCCCCGGGCCACCCCCGCTGATGGGGTCGAACGAGCCCCGACCGTCGAAGACGACGACGTCGCCACGCTCTGGTTCGCCGTCGAGCCGGGAAACCAGCACCCGGTCTCCTTCTTCGAGGAGCGGCTGCATCGATGCCGAGGGAATGAAGTAGATGTCCACCACGGTCGCCCTGAGGACCGAGGCGAGCACCACTGCGATAAGAAGTGCTGACAGCACAAAACGCCAGCCCCGGAAGGGCCGGCGTTCTGGTCGTGCTCCCGCGCCATGCCGGGGACGATCTGATCCCGGCATGGTGCGGTTCAAGAACTGGTGTTACTTGGCAGTCTTGGGTTCGCGCTTTTCCTTGATCTTGGCAGCCTTGCCGCGAAGATCGCGCATGTAGTACAGCTTCGCGCGGCGAACGTCGCCGCGTGAGACAACCTCAATCTTGTCGAGGACTGGGGAGTGAACCGGGAAGGTACGCTCCACACCAACACCAAAGCTCACCTTGCGGACGGTGAAGGTTTCGCGGAGGCCATCGCCCTGGCGGCCGACAACGAAGCCCTGGAATATCTGAACACGGGTGTTCTTGCCTTCAATGATGTTGACGTGCACCTTGAGGTTGTCACCGGCGCGGAATGCAGGAATGTCGGTGCGCAGTGATGCTGCGTCGACGGCGTCAAGAATATGCATGGTTATTGCTCCTGGTGAACGCCACAGGTCATTCACGTTTGTCACAGCGGTCAAGGCCTAGGCAATGTCCGCCGGAAAATTAAGTGGACCGGCAAACCATGAGTTGGCTGCCGGCGTGTCAGCCTGTTGGTAGTTCTCCCCCTGTGGCAGGGAACAACCCAGTAGACACAAAGCTCAATTATGCCATATGGACCGGGGTGGTCAGTCAACGCTTTGGCTGGGTCGGACCGGCTGTCGGCCAATCCGACCCTAGCGCTAGATCCCGACTACCTGGTCGGTGCCTGTGGTGGCTGAGTAGGATAGTTACCCTGCGACGAGCCACCATTGCGCTGCTGCAGGTCGATTTGTGCCTGCTGGTTGAGGAGACTTGCCCGGCCTACGTCCATTGTCTCCTGATGGCGAATTCCTGCGTGGTCTGCGAAAAGCCGTGAGTTGATGTCATCCCGAAGCTGCTCGAGTTTGGATTTCTCCAAAATTGAAACACGCAGCTCCGTCACTGCTCCTCCATTGTTCTGAATTTTGAGAGAGGCACTGATCGAGTTGAGAAGCATCGAAACGCTGATAAGTAGCAGCACCCAACCGAAGAAGTTATCCAGAAGTGCAAAGCTGATGAAGAGGAGGATCAACCCGAAAATAGCACGCTTCATCGAGAACTTAACTTCAACCCCGACGGACGAAACATTTGAGAGGGGGAAGGCTGCGTCTCGGTAGCCAAGCGGAATCAACCCTAGAAGAGTGTTCGGCGACTTAGATACGATACGCATGTTTGTTGAGGCTATTTCAGTCTTGAGCCAAAACATGATGACGGAGGGGCTGAACTTCTCCGAATGAACATTTGTTTCGCCCGGCGCGAAAGAGAGGTTGGACATAAAGGATTACCTTTCGGAGACATGCTTGAGACTTATCCGGGCTGAACCAGCGCCGTATAATTGACTATCGGCACATTAAGGCAAATTGTAAGTCGAACCTCAGTCCTATTTGAGAGATTTCCTATTTCTCCGGTTGCCGGGTCAGAACGCCGTCGACGACGACGTACCCCAGCTGCGCCAATGCGGCCAGGTCCGCCTTGCTCAGGGTCCCTGCGGGCAGCCCCTCCAGCAGGTCCGGGCGACGCTGTGCCGTGCGGCGGAACTGTTCGTCCCGCCTGAACTGGGCGATCCGCGCATGATTTCCGCTGAGCAACACTTCGGGAATACCGCGGCCGCGCCAGTCGGACGGCTTGGTGTACACCGGGTACTCCAACAGTCCATCGGAGTGGGACTCTTCAACCAGTGACGCGGGATTGCCCACCACTCCCGGCAGTAACCTTCCGACGGCCTCCACCATCGCCAGCACAGCCACCTCTCCCCCGTTCAGGACGTAATCACCGAGGCTGACCGGCCGAACGTCGAACAGCTCATCAGCCCACTCGAGCACCCGTTCGTCGATCCCCTCATACCTGCCGCAGGCGAACGCAAGGTGTGATTCCTCAGCCAGCTCATGCGCCATCTGCTGGGTGAAAACCGCCCCCGCTGGCGATGGCACGATCAGCACCGGGCGACCATCAGCCGGCGACGCGTCACTTACTGACTGCAGCGCCAAGGCCCAGGGTTCGGGCTTCATCACCATTCCGGCGCCGCCGCCGTAGGGCGTGTCGTCGACGGTGCGGTGCCGGTCGGTGGTGTAGCTGCGCAGGTCATGGACCCGAAGATCCAGCAACCCGTCCTGTCTCGCCTTCCCAATCAACGACAGATCGAGGGCAGCCAGATACTCCGGGAAGATGCTGACGACGTCGATGCGCACCTAGCGACCGCTGCCCTCAGTGTCGGGGGCAGACTCAGTGTCGGGGGCAGAGTCAGTGTCGGGGGCAGACTCAGTGTCGGAATTAGTGTCAGTGGGGCCGTCGTCGTCGACGTCGGTCACTTCGCCGTCGTCAGGGCCGGCCTGGTTCGATCCGGGCAGATTGAGTTCAAACAACCCGGCGGGCGGGGTCAGCAACACATAACCGGCCGCGACGTTGACCTCGGGAACGATTTCGGCGACAAACGGGACCAGCGTCTCGTGGCCTGCAGAGGTTTCGACCATCAACAGGTCCTGCACCTCGAGGGTGCGGAGTCCGCTGACTTTACCCACGACGTCGTTCCCGACTCGTGCTTCAAGACCCACCAGTTCGTGTTCGTACCAGGCGTCGTCGTCGTCATCTGCTGCCTCGTCGGTATCGATGAACAGTTTGGCGCCGCGCAGGGTCTCTGCTGCGTTGCGGTCAGAGAACCCGTCGAACCCGAGGATCAGGATGTCTTTGTTCCAGCGGGCACCGCTGACCGTCAGCGGACCGAGCGCTGCCGGCTCGGCGCGGAAGATGGCTCCGGCCTCGAACCGGTCCTCCGGCGCATCAGTGAACAGCTGTACTGTCACTTCGCCGCGAATACCGTGGGGCTTGCCGATCCTGGCAACCTGAACTTCCATCTGACACTCCTGGTGCTGCTGGGGTAGGTGGGCAAAAATTTGGCCCCGTCACCATTATCCGGTGCGGGGCCAAACTCAATGAACTACTGTGCTGCTTATTCAACTACTGTGCTTTATTCAACTACTGTGCTGAAGCGCTGTTAGCCCCGGCGGCGGTCCGTATCGACGACGTCCACGCGTACCGGTTCGCCGTCGGCGAGGGCTGACACAACGGTGCGCAAGGCACGGGCTGTGCGGCCCTGGCGGCCAATGACCCGGCCCAGATCGTCCTGATGAACCCGCACCTCGAGGGTTTCCCCACGGCGGTTGTTCTTCAGGGAAACCTTGACATCATCGGGACTGTCAACGATTCCCCGGACGAGGTGTTCCAGCGCTTCGGCCAGCAATTTAGTTGGCCTCGGCGGTTTCAGTCTCGGCTTCGGCTGGCGCCTCGGCGTCGGACTTCTTGGCCTTGGGGGTGATCGCTTCAGGAACGATGACCGAACCCTTTTCAGGAGCGACGAAGGTTTCCTTGGGAGCCTTGGTCTTCAAGGTTCCCTCCTGGCCTTCGAGTCCCTTGAACTTCTGCCAGTCACCGGTGATCTTGAGCAGTACTGCAACCTGCTCGGTTGGCTGTGCGCCAACGCCGAGCCAGTACTGTGCACGCTCGGAGTTGATCTCGATGAACGAGGGCTCCTCGGTGGGGTTGTACTTACCGATTTCCTCGAGGGCACGGCCATCACGCTTGGCGCGTGCATCCATGACGACGACACGGTAGAAAGGTGCGCGGATTTTACCCATGCGCTTCAGGCGAATCTTTACGGCCACTGTTGTGGTCACTCCTTGATGATCTAAAGGGGTGAACCCTACTCAGTGCTCCCGTGGGGCGGGCCACCTCTGAGGGTTCAAAAGGACAAGATGCGCGCGCAGAGAGAGGGGCTGCCCGGATCGAGTACAGGTCTATTGTGCCAGATCGCAGACTCCAGCACGAATCACGCCACGCTAGCTCACTGCCACCCGGATTTTGTTGTCCCACGGGTCGTTGAAGCGGAGTTCGCTGCCCGTGTGGTGGTTGTCGATGCCGGCAGCTTTCAGCCTTTCGGCCAGAGCTCCCACGTGGTCCCCGCCCGGAACCCGGATGAGCACCTCGCCGAGTCCCAGCGTGTCTTTGCGTGGTCCGGCGCCGCGGCTGTTCCACACGTTCATGGCCATGTGGTGGTGGTATCCCCCGGCCGAGACAAACAGCGCCTGGCCGTGCCAGCCGGCGGTCCGCTCGAATCCGAGCGTATCAACGTAGAACCTCTCAGCGGTTTCGACGTCGCCGACCTGCAGATGGACGTGCCCGACGACGGCCGCCGCCTTGGCCTGGCCCGTCACCGCATCCTGGGTCAGGTGGTCCTGCAGATAGGTGTCCGCCGGGAGCCGGAGGCTGTCCATCACGACTGATTTCCCTGGCCTCCTTCCCGTGGCCTGCCCGGTGACGTCGGTGGTCCACTGCCAGGTGTCGCGGGGCTTGTCGAAGTAGAGCTCAATCCCGTTGCCCTCGGGGTCGGTGAAGTAGAACGCCTCACTGACCAGATGATCGGCGCTGCCAACGTACAGGCCGGCGTCGTACTGGGCGGTCGCGGCGACAGTTGCGGCGAGGGCCGACCGGTCATCGAAGAGCAGCGCGGTGTGGAACAGCCCTGCCTCACCCCGAGCGGGGAGTTGGAGTCCTTGCGCCGGTGCGAGGTGAATCAGCGGCGTGTTTCCGCGACCGAGGTGCACGCCGTCGAGGGTTTCCTCGAGGACTTCGAGTCCGAGGGCCCGCTGGTAGTAGTCGGACATTCTGGGCAGATCGCCGACCTTGAGTAGCACTGCGCCCATCGATAGGTCGTCGGGCAGTAGATCCTGGGTGTTGGTCATGGTGTTCTCCTCAACATGCTGCTGTATCAGAGTCAACTACTTGAAGCTTCAAGTTATTCCCGGGGTACCCCGTGGTCCTGGTCTGGTCCCGCTGGCTGCCGGGCAAGATTCCCCAGGTCGTAGCAGCCCCTTGGCGTGTTGCGACCGGGCTCGCCGCCGTCGGGCCGCGTTTTGTCATGGAAGGTGGGGAAACCTGCCCGATTGAGCACCTGCGGATTGCCTATAGAGCGGCGCGCATGACCACCCTACGGCCGATCCGGTCAAGACCCGCTTCCGTTTCGTGTCGTCTCAGCTGGAGCAGTGCCGGAGAGAGCTGCCGTATCGGCTCGAATCCGCAGGTTGCGTAAAACGGGGCGTTGAAGGGCACGTCCGCGAAGGTGCTGAGGGTAAGCGAGGTGTAACCGTGGTCGCTGGCCCAGGCTTTTGACGCTTCGACCAGCGCCCGGCCTATCCCGCGACCCGAGTAGCGCGGAAGGACCGCCAGCTGTTCGAGGTGGGCGGCGCCGTCGATCTCTACCAGCCGCGAGAACCCCACGCATGGCCGTCCGGCGACCAATAGCTTCAGCGAAGCCTCGAGTTCTGCTCGCGATGCCCCCGCGGGCAGGGACAGCGGCAGGGGCTTCCCGTTGATTACGGTCACCAAGGAATCGGCTGCCGCCTCGATAGCGGGCAGGAAAATGATATCCAGCCTCCCGGCCTCGCGGATGCTGATCATGCGCTCAAGTGTAGGGCTGCCCCAGCGTCGCACATCCGGTTCCGTGGGCAAGCCTCGCCGACGCGGCCCCAGCGTCCGGTTCGGTGGGCAATCCGGACATTGGTGGCGGAGATTTCCCTCACCGATCCCCAGGTCGACCCCCTGTGTCCAGATTGCTCACCAACACAGGCCCGTCATTGGACTGCTACTAGGCGCCGGGACCTGCATGCTCGGCGATGAACTCGCGGATCAGGGCGTCGCCGTCGGGAGTGTCTTGCGGCCGGTGGGCGCCCGGGGCGACGACGTGCCGGGCGCCGGTGACCGCCAGATAGTCGGCAATTTCTTCGTAGAGGGGTTCCCAGCCACCGGTAATGATCAGTGTTGGAACGCCAGGAACAATGCCCAGTGGCGCTTCCCATGGCGGGGACTGCAGCCTGAGCCGGTGGGCTGCACGGCGGGCCTCCGACGTCGCGGGGTGCCGGGCCTCGGTGGAGAAGACGAGTCGAACAAATTCCTGGAGGAACGCCTCATCCGACAGCGAGTCGCGGCGATCGTAGAGCGGCCCTACCAGTGCACGATGGGCGGCGGTCGCGGGCAGATCGGCCGTCAGGGACAAACATGCGGGCTCGATCAGGATCAGGGAGCGGACCAGCTCCGGCCGCTCAACGGCCGCCATCATCGCGGAGATCGCCCCCTGCGAATGGGCCACCACGTGGCCACCCTCCCCCAGTGCGTCGACCACGATGTGCTGATCCGCCGCGAAATCGGTGGGCAACGGGTCGGCTCCTGCTTCGAAACCGTGGCGACGAAGGTACAGGCAGTCGTAGCTGCTCGCGAGGGCGTGCTGGGTGGGCCACGCGGCGGTGCCGAAGCTGCCGCTGCCGTGGACGAAGACGAGCCGTTCCTGGGTCATTGCGTCGCTCTCAGCTTCCGGGGATGGATTGAGTCACCACACATAACGGGTTTCATCACGAAAAATGGTCATGGGTGGTGACTCGATCCAGGGGTTGTGGTGACTCAACCCGAGGGGTGTGGCGGGTCGCGCCGGGAGGCGGGCCTACTTGCCGAGGAACTTGTCGAAGCCCTTCGGCAGGTTCAGGGACGACGGGTCGAAGTCATTCTGGGCGCCGAAGGCTGCTCCCGACGGAACCGATGGGCGGTTGCGGCGGGCTTCGGCGTCGGCCCGCTCCTGGGCTGCCTTCGCCGGGTTACCCGACTTGGCTTTCTTCTTACCCTTCGCCACGGCTTTGCCCTTGCGTGCGCCGCCGTTGAAGCCGCCGGGTCCGGCCATGCCTGGCATTCCCGGGATCCCACCGCCGGACGCCATCTTCTTCATCATCTTCTGCGCCTGGCCGAACCGCTCCAGCAGGCCGTTGACCTCGGAGACGTGGACGCCCGAGCCACGGGCGATCCGTGCACGGCGTGAACCGTTGATGATCTTCGGTGCGACGCGTTCGTGCTTGGTCATGGACCGCACGATCGCCTCGACCCGGTCAATCTCGCGTTCGTCGAAATTCTCCAGTTGTTCCCGCATCCCGGCGGCGCCGGGCATCATCATGAGCATCTTTTTCATGGAGCCCATGTTGCGGATCTGCTGCATCTGCGCCAGGAAGTCGTCAAGGGTGAAGTCTTCCTGGTCGGAGAACTTCTGCGCCATCCGCGCAGCTTCGTCCTTGTCCCAGGATTTCTCGGCCTGCTCGATCAGGGTCAAGATGTCGCCCATGTCGAGGATGCGTGACGCCATCCGGTCGGGGTGGAACAGCTCGAAGTCGTTCAAGCCCTCACCGGTCGAGGCGAACATGACGGGCTTCCCGGTGACCGACGCCACTGATAGCGCCGCGCCACCGCGCGCGTCGCCGTCAAGCTTGGTCAGGACGACGCCGGTGAAGTTCACGCCCTCGTTGAACGCCTGCGCCGTGTTGACGGCGTCCTGGCCGATCATCGCGTCGATGACGAACAGCACTTCGTCGGGGTTGACGGCGTCGCGGATGTCGGAGGCCTGCTGCATCAGCTCGGCGTCGATACCGAGGCGACCAGCCGTATCAACGATGACGACGTCGTACAGCTTGGTGCGTGCCTCGGCGACGCCGGCGCGGGCGACGGCGACCGGGTCCCCGGTGGCGGTTTCAAACTCGGAACTGACACCTGGGTGCGGTGCGAACACCGGCACGCCGGCGCGTTCACCGTTGACCTGCAGCTGCTTGACGGCATTGGGGCGCTGGAGGTCACACGCGACCAGCAGGGGGCTGTGACCCTGGCCCTTCAACCACTTGGACAGCTTGCCGGCGAGGGTGGTCTTACCCGCACCCTGCAGGCCTGCGAGCATGATGACGGTCGGCGGGTTCTTGGCGAGACGGATCCGGCGTGTTTCCCCGCCCAGGATTCCCACGAGTTCCTCATTGACGATCTTGACGACCTGCTGGCCCGGATTCAGCGCCTGGGACACTTCAAGGCCCAGCGCACGTTCCTTCACCTTGGCGGTGAACTCGCGGACCACACTGACCGCGACGTCAGCATCGAGGAGGGCGCGACGAATCTCGCGCACCGTGGCGTCGACGTCGGCTTCGGAGAGCCGGCCCTTCCCGCGGAGGTTCTTGAAAGTTTCTGTCAACCGGTCAGAGAGTGAATTGAACACGTGCCGTGAACTGCTTTCTTCGATGGATAAAAGACTCTGCCATCAAGGGTACCAACTGGGGCGGACGGCGGCTTGCGGGACATCTCGGTGCTTGGGTGGCAGGGTGGATGGTGTGGAAACGCATACGAACTCAGTCCAGGACTACCTGCCCTTCTCCCCCGATCAGGAGGTCTCGACACTGCTCATCCTGGGCGCGTCAGGCGATCTGACCGGACGACTGTTACTCCCCGGGCTGGCCCGGTTGGTCCACCATGGTCGGGCGCAGAGTCTGCGCCTGGTGGGCGCCGGCTACGACGACTGGAGCGACGAGCAGTGGTCGGAACGGGTCACCCAGTCGTTTGCCAGTGCGAGGGAGGTGGCCGACGACGACGGCCGGGCTGTGCTCGACCTGGTGCGGACCACGAGCGTGTACCGCCAGATTGATGTGACCGCGCCGGGCGAATTGGCCAACCTGATTGCTTCCCTGCAAGGGCCGGTCGCCGTCTATTTTGCGTTGCCGCCCGCAATCTCGGAGAAGGCGTGTGAGCTCCTCTCCCCCGGAGATCTGCCGGAGGACACCAGGCTGGTGATGGAGAAGCCGTTCGGCACCGATCAGGGTTCAGCGTTCCAGCTCAACGAAACACTGACCCGGCTGGTCCCCGAGGACCACATTCACCGGGTGGACCATTTCCTGGGCAAAGCGACGGTTTTGAACATTCTGGGGCTCAGGTTCGCCAACCGGCTCCTGGAACCTGTCTGGAACAACCTGCACATCGATCGGGTCGAGGTGGTCTACGACGAGGCGCTGGCCCTTGAAGGCCGTGCTGGCTATTACGACGGCGCTGGGGCTCTCCGGGACATGATCCAGAGTCACCTGCTCCATGCCATGGCCATCCTCGCCATGGAGTCGCCGGTCAGTTTGCACGAGCGGGACCTGAGGGATGGCCTTGGTGCCGTGCTGCGCGCCAGCACGGTCGACCCGGATTTCGTGACGAGTACCCGGCGCGCCCGGTATACAGCGGGGACGGTCGATGGGCGGGCGCTCCCCGACTACGCAGCCGAGGACGGCGTCGACCCGGCCCGCGGAACCGAGACCCTCGCGGAGATCACCGTGTCGATCAACAACGCCCGCTGGTCGGGTGTGCCGTTCATCCTGAGGTCGGGAAAGGCGCTGGCCGGGAACCGCAAAGAAGCGCTGGTGACGTTCAAGCCGGTGAGCCATCTTCCGGCGGGCTTCAGCGGGCAGGATTCACCCACCCAGTTGCGGATCGGTTTTGGCCCCGAAACCCTCAAGCTGGAAATCGATGTGAACGGCCCGGGCGACGTTTTCGCCCTGGACCGGGCGGTACTGGAGGTCGAGCTGAATGCCTCGGAGCTGTTGCCCTACGGGGAAGTCCTCGAGGGAGTGCTGACCGGCGACCCGACCCTGTCGGTGCGGGGCGACACCGCCGAGGACTGCTGGCGGATCGTCGATCCCGTCCTCGCCGCATGGGCCGCCAATGAGGTGCCGCTCGACGAATATCCGGCGGGCTCTTCCGGCCCCGTGGGCTGGACCGGCTAGCCGCTGCGGAAGCGCTTAACAACGAGGTCACCCTCCTGCTCCTGTCACCCACTGTAGGCGGTGATCTCGGAGCTGAAGGGTGACCTCGGTAAGCGTGGTGAGTCGGGTCAGAGCGCTGCGTCGCCGCGTTCCCCGGTGCGGACGCGGACGGCGTCCTCGACCGGGATCACCCACACTTTCCCGTCACCGGCTCTGCCGGTGTTGGCGGTTGAAACCAGGACATCAACGATGTCGGTGACCCAGGCATCAGCGACCAGCACTTCGACGCGGATCTTCTGGAGCAGGTCCACCGTGTATTCGGCGCCCCGGTAGACCTCGGTGTGGCCCCGTTGTCTTCCGTAGCCGCTTGCCCCGCTGACCGTGAGGCCCTGTACACCATACGTTTCGAGGGCTCCACGGACGCCGTCGAGCTTATCCGGGCGGACGATTGCTGTTACCAGCTTCATGAGTTCACCTTTTCCGAAGCATTCTCCGTCGCTGCAACAGTGGTAGTGGGGTGGAACTGTCCACCGACGCCGAGGCCGCCGAATTCGTAAGCGGTTTCTGCGTGCTCGGAGAGGTCGACACCGGATACCTCGTCGTCCGCGGTGATGCGGAACCCGATGGTCTTGTGGATGCCCAGACCGATGATGGCGGTCATCACGGCCGAGAGTGTAACGGCCACGAGGACCGACACCACCTGGGCGAGCAACTGACCACCACCGCCGCCGTAGAAGAGGCCACCGCCTTCGCCGTCGACCGGCATGGCGATGAAGCCCAGGGCAACAGTGCCGACGGTGCCGGCGACCAGGTGGACTGCTACGACGTCGAGTGAATCGTCGAAGCCCAGCTTGTACTTCAGGCCCACGGCCAGGGCGCACAGTACGCCGGCGACCAGGCCCAGACCAATCGCACCGATGGGGGTGACGTTGGCGCATGCTGGGGTGATGGCAACGAGGCCGGCGACAATACCCGAGGCTGCGCCCAGGGAGGTCGGACGTCCGTCGCGGAACCGTTCAAGGACGAGCCAACCGACCATTGCTGCTGCCGGAGCGGCCATGGTGTTGACCCAGATGAGACCCGCTTCTTCGGCGGAGCCAGCGGCGCCGCCGTTGAATCCAAACCAGCCGAACCACAGCAGTGCTGCGCCGAGCATGACCAGCGGCACGTTGTGCGGGCGCTGCGCCGGATCCTTACCGAAGCCCTGGCGCTTGCCGAGGATGATGGCGAGCACGAGCGCCGCAACGCCGGCACTGATGTGAACCACCGTGCCACCGGCGAAGTCAATTGCTTCACCGACCGCGCCGCCAACAGCGCCGTCAGCGCTCAGCAGCCCGCCACCCCACACCATGAAGGCCAGTGGGCAGTACACGGCAGTGACCCAGATCGGCACGAACAGCGACCAGGCGCCGAACTTGGCCCGATCGGCAATCGCCCCGCTGATCAGGGCGACGGTGATAATGGCGAAGGTAACGCCGTAGCCAGCGCCGATCATGTCCTCGGTGCCGATCAGCCCCTCGAGACCGAAGGATGCGAACGGGTTACCGAACAGCTGTGCAACACCGTCGCCCCCGGTCATTGAATATCCCCAGAGAACCCAGACGATGCCGACCAAACCGACGGCGATGAAACTCATCATCATCATGTTCAGTGCGGCCTTGGCGCGCGTCATGCCGCCGTAGAAGAATGCCAACCCTGGTGTCATCAAAAGCACCATGGCGGCCGAAATCATTACCCAGACGTGACCTGCTGTCAGATCCATCGTCACATCCTCTCGCGAGTGGCGGGGAGTTCCCGCATTCGTAAGTCTGCCTACGGCGTGTTTCCGATCCGTGAACCAATTGATTGCGGGGAGGTTACAGAACCCTCTCCGCGGTAAAGACTGCGTGACAGCCATGTTTCAGCCAGGTAAACGGACCCAGAAAACACCGCCGTGACTGGACTGGACCCCCTGCCTGAGGTACGGAAAATAAGTAGGCTGCGGGCTGGTTAGACTGGCTAGGAGCTGACAACGATGGAGAATAATGTCCGATTACCCCAATAGCCCGACGCCTGATCCTGCACCGGAGGAGACTGAGCAAGGACCCGCACAGCGTTCCCGCCCTAGTCCGAAGGTCCTGATGGCGGCCGGACTGGCAACCATCGTGGTGTTGGTGGGTGCGGGGGTAGGCATTTCCGCACTCGCCCAGGACGAGGAGCCAGGTGCGACGCCGTCGGCGTCGTCGTCGCCGTCGCCGAGTGCAGCGGCCGTCGAAACGTCATCAGCACCCACCCCCGTGCCGACGTCGACGGAGCCGTTGCCGCCAGCTCCGACGGTGTTCTATGAGCAGGCCGGCCCACCAGCGGGGTCGCCGCTGGAAGCTGTTGAAGCGATGACCATCGAGGTATCGGACGAGCCAACCGGCACGGAGCTGCCGTCCAACCTGATCGGGCTGTCCCTCGAAGCCACCGACCTCGCGGATCCCCGGATGTCCGGGGATAACCCCGAGATTGTGGCCAGCCTGACCGGTCTGGGTCGCCCCATGCTTCGGTTCGGCGGTAACGCGGTGGATCGACGGTTCTTCTGGACGTCCTCCAACGAGGCAATCCCCGGAAACCTTGAAGGCGACAAAGCTCACCCGGTGCGTGCCGCAGGCCCGGCCGACCTGGAACGGGTCAACACCCTCCTGGAAGCGGCCGACGCGACGATCAGCCTGACTGTGGACATGGGCAACTACGATCCCGAGCGTGCAGCGGACATGACCATGCATGCCTCGGACATTTTCGGGGACCGGCTGGTCGGAATCACCATCGGCAACGAGCCCAACGGGTATCCCACCAATGGTCTGCGGCCGTCCGACTGGGGCATCCCCGATTACCTCGAGGAGCTGAAAACCTATGCGGATGCGATGTATGAGGTTGCACCAGAGGTTCGCATCGTGGGCCCCGGCACCTATGCGGAGGCCTGGTGGGAGCCGTTCACCCAGGCGGACCTGCAGCAGGAAAAGATCCTTTCGTTCCACCACTACCCGCTGTCGCAGTGTGACGGATCGAATGACCCCCTGGGCGAGCCCATCATGGACAACCTGATGGCTTCAGCGATCCATGACCGTGCCGACGATTACCGCCGTGCAGCGCTGGCCCCCGCCGAAGCTGCCGGCCTGGAAACCTGGATCCCCGAAACCGGGATCTCCGCCTGCCCAGGATCAAACGAAACCACCAAGACCCACGCATCAGCGCTGTGGAGCGTCGACTATGCGCTGAGCGCGGCGCAGATCGGTATCCCCCGGCTGAGCTTCCACAGCTCGCTGCTGACCTGCCAGGGTGGACCTCCTATGTCATCCATCTGCTCCGGCGGACCCTACCTCCAGCCCGATGCCACCTTCAACGAGCGGGCCAACTACTACGGCCTGTCGATGGTTGCCGAACTTCCACCCGGAGCATTCCTGCAGAACACCGCCCAGGGCGGTGGCCTGGCCTACAGCTACGTGGTGCGCCATGAAGACAACAGCATGAGCGTGGTCCTGGTCAACCAGAACGATCCCGAGGTTGCTGCCCAGACCGACGTCACGGTGACGCTGCCAGCGGCGGCGCGCACCAGCTCGATGACCCAGCTCGCTGGCCCGTCGTACGGCGCCGAGGACTCAACAATTATCGACGGTGCTTTTGCCGCACCGGTTCCCGCCGGGGAACGGCCCGCCATCCCCGGTTTCGTCCCGGGCGCCGAATCCGTTCAGTTGCCGGTCACTGCGGGCACCGTGTCGGTCTTCAACTTCACCTTCTAGCCCGCACCACAAAAGCGGCGCCCCACCGGACTCGGTGGGGCGCCGCTTTTGTGTTTAGCCGGGTGTGGCTAGTTGAGAAGTGCGTCCACGAAAGCTTCGGCTTCGAAGAGCGCCAGATCGTCGGCGCCTTCGCCCAGGCCCACCAGTTTCACGGGGACACCGAGGCTGCGCTGGATCGCGACGACAATGCCGCCCTTGGCCGTGCCGTCGAGCTTGGTCAGGACGATTCCGGTCACGTTGACCACTTCGGCGAACACGCGGGCCTGGTTGAGGCCGTTCTGACCGGTGGTGGCATCGAGCACCAGGAGCACCTCGTCAACGGTGGCCAGCTTCTCGATGACCCGCTTCACCTTGCCGAGTTCGTCCATCAGGCCGACCTTGTTCTGCAGGCGACCGGCGGTGTCGATCATGACCACGTCCACCTCGCCGTCGATCCCGGCCTTGACCGCCTCGTAGGCAAC
The DNA here is from genome assembly GCF_039526005.1 of Arthrobacter flavus. NCBI lineage: Bacteria > Bacillati > Actinomycetota > Actinomycetes > Micrococcales > Micrococcaceae > Arthrobacter > Arthrobacter flavus. Next base: position 70,214 of record NZ_BAAAIJ010000002.1, read on the forward strand.
CGAGGCGGGATCGGCGCCGTCGACGTCGGACCGGACCGTGGGGACGCCCACACGCTGTCCCCAGGTGGCGAGCTGTTCCGCTGCTGCGGCGCGGAAGGTGTCGGCCGCGCCGAGGAGGACGTCCTTGTCATCAGCGACCAGCACCCGGGCCAGCTTGCCGACGGTCGTGGTCTTGCCGACCCCGTTGACACCGACCACCAGCACGACCGCCGGGCGGTCTGCGTGTCGGTGGGTCGCGAGGGAGCGGTCCATGGTGGGATCCACGAGTTTGATCAGCTCTTCGCGCAGCATGTCCTTCACCTCGGCGGGGCTGCGGCTACCCGCCACCTTCACCCGGGCGCGGAGCGCGTCCACCAGTTCCATTGTCGGTTCGGTGCCCAGATCGGCGAGCAGCAGGGTCTCTTCGATTTCGTCCCAGACGTCCTCGTCGATGTTGTCGCGGGACAGCAGGGCGAGCAGGCCCTTGCCGAGCGCGTTGTTCGACCGGATCAGTCGGGCACGGAGGCGGGCCAGGCGGCCCTGCACCTCTGCGGGGGTTTCGACCGGCACCGTTTCGGTCCCGATGGTGGTCTCGTCGAGGTCGCGCAGGTCATCGGGTACGACGACGTCGGGCGCTGTGTCGCTCGGTTGTTCCAGCGTGTCAGTGGAGGTCCCCGGCGTTCCACCGGTCACCCGATCGTCGTCGTCGCGGGTGGTGGTGTAGGTACCCGGCGGTGTTCTGCGTCCCTTCAGCAGCAGCACGGCAAGCGAGCCGATCACCGCGAGAGAAATGGCTACGTAAATTACTATCTGGAGCGTCGTCTCGTTCACAGACCTAGCTTCTCATACGCCTCTGGCGTGGCCGGAGGGAAACTGGTGAAAGACTACTGTCATCATGTTCAGCCTCAGACGCTCCCCCACGGCCGGTGATTCCGTCGTCGCACCCGCAGAACGTATCAAGATTCCCCAGGAAATCTGGGTCCTGATTGCTGCAGCCTTCGTCATAGCCATCGGGTTCGGGCTGGTGGCACCGGTCCTGCCGCAGTTTGCCCAGAGCTTCGACCTGCCGCCGTTTGTTGCCCGTCTCGACCTGGGCGTCACCGCGTCGGCGATCATTGTGAGCGCGTTTGCCTTTACCCGGCTGGTCTTCGCGCCGGCGGGCGGCAAACTCGTCGAACGCCTCGGTGAGCGTCCGGTCTACGTGTCGGGGCTGCTGATTGTGGCGCTGTCCACCGGGGCCTGCGCGTTTGCCGCGGATTACTGGCAGCTGCTGATCTTCCGGGGGCTCGGCGGTATCGGGTCGACCATGTTCACGGTGTCGGCGATGGGCCTGATCGTCCGGTTGGCGCCCCCGGGGCTGCGGGGCAGGGTGTCGGGATCGTACGCGTCTGCTTTCCTGCTGGGCAGTATTTTTGGTCCGCTGATCGGCGGGCTGTTGGCCGTGTTCGGCCTGCGGGTGCCCTTCCTGGTCTACGCCGGTGCGTTGATCGTGGCGGCGGCCGTGGTGTTCATCAAGCTGCGGGATTCAGCGCTTCGGGACAAGGCAGGCAACGTGGCTCCGCTGCCCGGCCTGTCGGTGCGTGAGGCGCTCGGGGATTCTGCGTATCGGGCGGCCCTCGCCTCCGGGTTCTCCAACGGCTGGTCCTCGTTCGGGGTGAGGATGGCCCTGGTTCCGCTCTTCGTCGTCGCGGTGTTGGACGAGGGACCTGAAGCGGCGGGCATCGCGTTGACCTTCTTCGCCCTCGGTACCGCCCTGGCGCTCACCTTCTCGGGCAGGCTGGCCGACCGGCTGGGCCGCAAACCCATGGTCCTGACCGGGTTGGCTGTCAACGGAGTGGCCATGGCGGGACTCGGCTTCACCACCGACCTGGTGATGTTCCTTGCGGTCTCAGTGGTTGCCGGCATCGGGGCTGGTCTGCTCAACCCTGCCCAGCAGGCAGTGGTCGCTGATGTGATTGGCAACCAGCGCAGCGGCGGCAAGGTGCTTGCAGCGTTCCAGATGAGCGCCGACACCGGCGCGATTATTGGGCCAATCATCGCTGGCCTGATCGTGGATGCGCTGTCCTTCGGCTGGGCGTTCGCCCTCACCGGGGTGGTGGCGTTCGCGGCGTTCCTGGTCTGGCTGGGCGCCCGCGAGACGCTCCCCGAGAAGACCGGCACCTAGACTCAGGCAGTCGACACTCCGGCACGGACCGCTGCAACCGCTATCTGCACCCGGTTATCCACCCCCAGCAACTGCATGACCTGGGCGAGCCGAGCCTTGATGGTGGCCTCGCTGACGTTGAGTTGTCGCGAGATCTGCAGATTGGTGCACCCATTGGCCAGGGCCCCAACAATCTGTTGGTCCCGTGAACTCAGGGTTCCGAAGCGTTTCATGAGGTGTGCATCGGATCGGTTCACCAGTCGCGGCGAGTGCCGACAGGCCGGGAAGACAGCGTTCACCAGTCCCCCACGATGCACCAGCCGCAGTGCCGCAGCGATATCCTCGACACTCGAATCCCTGACGATGTAGCTTGACGCTCCTGCCGCAAAGGCTGCGTCCATCGCGCGGCTCGAATCCCCGGATCGGTCGGTGGACAGGATCGCTACCGTTGGTCCGTCCCTCAACTGAGAAATCGCGGAGGTGGTTTCGGCCAGCCCGCCACCAGTGATCGAGGCATCAATCAACACGATGTCGGGGCGTTCAGCCCTCACACTCGAAACCGCCTCGGTACCGTGCCTGCTGAAACCGGACAGTTCAATGAATCCTGATTGCCCAAACAACTGTTCGAGTGCAACGCCGGTCAGATAGTCGTTGCTGGCCAAATGAACAGTGAGCGCTAGGGCCGAATGGTCAGCCATGGTCATAGATGTCTCCCCAAGAGTGCTACCAGGTAGCGGTATTTCCCAGCCTTTTGGCTAACCTATCCCATGAGATAAGCCCACTTAGTAACGAAGTGGTCACTGTTTACTAACTGTTTGGACCTATCACTTACCCGTTCGACTGTGTGACATGGGTCTCAGAGAACACCTCAAGGAACCGGTGATCTCCGCTGTCGTTCGCAATTCGGCAGCTCACTCTCGCCACAGGAGAACCCCATGATCACTCGTCATCGTCTGCTAGCCGTCGGGTCCACAGCCGCACTCGTCGCTGGCGGCACCTTTCTGAGCGCTGCCCCGGCACAGGCAGCACTCGACTCACCGGAGTGCCTGGCCGCGCAGGCCGACTTCCGTGCAGCCCTGGCTGAGACGGGAGCAAACCCCGAGCTTTCCATCGAGCTGTCGCTCGCCCTGCAGGCGGTCCTCGATGCGCAGGTGGCCTTGGATGCCCTGGTTGACGCCGCAGCACTGGCAACCGGCGATGCCCAGCTTGCGCTCGACGCTGCGCTGGAGGTCCTGGCCGATGCTCAGTTGGACCTCGACAATGCTCAAATCGCCCTTGACGCCGCACTCGAGGTCCTGCTCGATGTGACTGCCGACGTTGATGAAGCTACAGCGGCCCTCGACGCGGCGCTGGCCGTCCAGGCAGATCTGATCGCAGACGCGCAGGCCGTTCTCGACGCAGCGGTTGAAGTCCAACTCGTTGCCGATGAGACAGTAATCGCCGCCGAAGCCGAGCTGGCCGCGGCCATCGCCGATGGCGATCCCCTGCTGATCGCCGCTGCCGAGCTCGCTCTTGATGCGGCACTTGCCGCTCAGGTGGTCGCCGACCTGGGGGTGACCAACGCCCAGCTTGCACTCGATGCGCTGCTGGCAGTGGAAACCGACGCAGTCATCGCCGCCCGTGCGGCCCTCGCTGCGGCCCTTGCCATCCAGGCCGACGCCCAGGTAGTGGTGGATGATCTCCAGCTGGCTCTGGATGCAGCCGCCGCGGTTGTCGTTGACGCCCAGCTGGTTGTCGACGAGGCCGAGGTTGCTCTTGAGCTGGCAGCCAATGTGGCAGCGATCCTCGCGGCTGAGGCGGATCTCGATGCCGCGATTGAGGCCTTGGCCACCCTGCAGCTCAACGCACCGGGCATCAGCGACGCCGACCTTGCTGAACTAGAAGGCTTGTTTGCCGCCGCGATCGCCAATTGCGGTGTCGGCGACATTCTGCTCGACATCGACATCGTCGTCGACGTCGATGCAGGTGATGGCGGCTCCGGTGGCGACGGCGGCTCCGGCGGTTCCGGGGGTTCCGGCGGCGACGGTGGCTCCGGCGGGGCAGGGGGTTCCGGCGGGGCTGGCTCTAACGGTACGGCCGGAGGCTCCGGTGGAGCACCCGGCTCGCCGGGTAGCAACGGCGGGCTGAACATCCAGACCGCGAGCGAAAGCGACGACGTTACTGCCGCGCCGGTTTCGTCGGCAACACCTGCTGGCCCGGGATTCCTGGGACTGGGGGCTCTGCTGGCTGCCGGTGGAGCTGTTGCAGCTGCAGCTGTCGTGAAGCTACGCCGCGGTACCCGGACCGTCGGCTAGTACCTGCCCCAAACCCGCGGAGGGAACGTGGCGCCGATCATCCTGGTCGGCGCCACGTTCACTGCGCGAACGATCACCTGCTGACCGCACCCATCCCCGGAGCGAATCGAGGAGCAATGACCCAAGGCCAATCCCCCAGCCGTCCACTGTCTGTGTCACGGCATCACTACGGTAACCGTCTGGTGTACGCGCTGCTTGGTGCGGTGCTGATCCTTCTCACCGCGTGCTCGGGTGGAGGGACCCCACCGGCGGGCAGCACCCCCCAACCATCGAGCGGCCAGTCCGCGAGCGCACCGGCTTCCAACTCCGGCCCATCGGTGACGGCGCCCCCCGGGGATTCACGCTCTCCGGTCGAGGTGTCACCGACGCCGTCAGGCCTCGCCGGCGTCGAACCCGGGGACATCACCGCACCCGTCGCCGTTGGGGTTTCGGCACCTACCCATCTCACAGTTCCCGCAGCTGGCATCGACATGGAGATCCTGGGACTGACCCCGACGGAAGGCGAGATTACCAGTCAATCGATTGTGCCGCCCTTCACCCTCGACGCGTACTGGCTGACCACCTACGGCAGCCCCGGTGAGGGGTCTACCAACACCACCTACATCACCGGTCACAGCTGGGAAGACCGTGAGGCGCCGTTCAATCGACTCAGTAGCGACGTCGCCGTAGGGGATGCCCTCACCGTGGGCATCGGGACAGGAGCGCTGGAGTACGTCGTCGAGTCGGTCACCACTCACGACAAGGACACGTTGAAGACCAGCGACATCTGGGACATTGTGCCGCACCGGTTGGTCCTGATCAGTTGCTACACCGACGACCTGTGGGGGAAGAACGTCATCGTCACCGCAGTTCCCGTTGGCTAGTAGTTCCCGTTGGCTAGCTGTACCGGTACCTAGGCGTCCACCAGCCGCTGGCTGATGACCGTTGACACGCCGTCGCCCCTCATCGTGACGCCATACAGGGCGTCGGCGACCTCCATGGTGCGCTTCTGGTGGGTGATGATGATCAGCTGGCTGGATTCGCGGAGCTCCTCGAAAATGGTGATCAACCGGCTGAGGTTGGTGTCGTCCAGGGCCGCCTCCACCTCATCCATGACGTAGAACGGCGACGGACGGGCCTTGAAGATCGCGACCAGCAGGGCGACGGCGGTCAGCGAGCGTTCCCCTCCCGACAGTAGCGAGAGCCGTTTGATGCGCTTACCCGCCGGACGTGCCTCAACTTCAATACCGGTGGTGAGCATATTGTCCGGGTCGGTGAGGACCAGCCGTCCCTCCCCGCCGGGGAACAGCCGCCCGAACACGCGTTCGAACTGCACTGCCGTGTCCTGGTAGGCGGCAGTGAAGACCTGTTCCACCCGTTCGTCGACTTCGCGGATGATGTCGAGGAGGTCCTTCCGGGTTGCCTTGAGGTCTTCCAGCTGGGTGCTGAGGAACTGGTGGCGTTCCTCCAGCGCGGCGAACTCCTCGAGTGCGAGCGGGTTGACCCGGCCCAGCAACGCGAGGTCCTTCTCGGCCCGCTTGAGCCGCTTCTCCTGCTCCCGGCGGACAAAGGGAATCCCGGCCGGGATCGGATTGCCGTCGTCGTCCACCGGCGCCCTCAACTCCGCCCACTTGTCGGCTGCAGCGACGGCTACCGGGACCGGCAGGTGGGGACCGTATTCGGCGATCAGGTGATCTGAGGTGAGCCCGAGTTCATCAATCGCACGGTTCTCAAGGGTCTCAATCCGGGCACGCTGCTGGGCGCGGGCCAGCTCGTCGCGATGCACCGAGTCAGTCAGCTCACCGAGCTCGGCGATCAGGCGGTCGTTGCTGGTTCGGACGTCGGTCAGCTCGGCGTCCCACTGTGCTCGGGCCTCTTCAGCGGCGTCGCGGTGGTGCGCTGCCCGCTCCACCGAGACGTCAAGATACTGCAGTGCGGTGTGCACTGCCTGTCCGACGGCGGCAGCCCTGGCTGCCTGCAGACGCCGGATCCGTGCCCGTTCGGCGGCCTGGACCCGTGCCTGCCGTTCGGCGGCAGCTGCCCGCTCCAGGGACAGGGCACGGTTGGCGATCGCGCGGAGCTGTTCTTCGGAACTACGCAACGACAGGCGTGCTTCCATCTCGCCCTGCCGCGCCTGCGCCGCGCCGAGCGCCAGCAGATCCCGCTGTTCGCTGGACGGCTCGCTCTCGTCCGGTGCATCCTGGGCGGCCGCGAGCCGTTCGGTGACTTCCTGCAGCCGCTCCTGTTCGGTACCCAGGTTGGCGGCCGCAGCGTCGGCCAGCCGGGTCAACCGGTCGGTTTCGCCGGCCGCGGACCGCACCACCGAGCCGAGTTGACCGAGCTTTTCGGCGACTGCTGCGAGCCGGGCATCGGAATCATGCAACTGCTCCAGGGCCTGATCGGCTGCCGTTTGGGCCTCGGTGAGCCGTCCGGTGCTGGCTGCTATCTCAAACCGTGCACGTTCCATCCGGTTGGCGGCCGCCTCCAGCCGGACCGTCGTTTCATCAACCGCCGCCTGAACCTCCAGGACGCCCGGTTCGGCTGCGGACCCGCCGCTGACCGACGCGACGGTGACCACGGTTCCGTCCCTGGTAATGGCCGTCAGGTGTGGCTGGGCCTGCACCAGCCCGAAGGCTTCGTCAATCCCCTGGACCACCACCCTCCCCTGGAGCAGATGGGCTACCACTCCTGCCAGCTGGCGGTCGCAGGTCACCAGGTCTTGGGCTGGTGTCGCGCCGTCGGGCAGCAGATCCAGCCCCGGGGGGTCAACTGTGGGCGGCGTGCCGTCTCCTGCTGCGTCGGCCACCAGCAGGGTCACCTGCCCGGCGTCGTCCTCCAGCACCCGGCGCAGCACACGATCGGCGATTGTCAGGTCCTGGACCGCGACGGCGTCGGCTGCTGATCCGAGCGCGGCAGCGATAGCTGTCTCGTATCCGGGGTGGACCGTCAGGAGGTCGGTGACGGCGGCGAGGACGCCGTCAAGGCCAGCGTCGAGCACCGATTGGCTGCCATCCCGGCGCTGGAGTCCGGTCCTCAGCGCGTCCAGCCGGGCCTGCAGGGACTCCCGTTCCCGGTCGGCGGCACGTTCGGCGCCGGTGAGGTCCTCGAGTTGCAGCTGGACCGCCTCCAGTGCACGGCTGGCAGCCTCGTACTGTTCGTCGAGGTTCTCTTCGCCCTCCTCGGCGCCGGCCACCTGGACCTCGAGTGCCGCGAACTCCTGCTGGGCGGCGGCTCGGCGGACGTCGACGTCGCCCACTGATGCGCGGAGCCGGCCCAGCTCCGCTTCGGCCGATTCCACCCTCGAGCGGGCGGCCGATACCTGGCCGATCAGTTTCGCCAGGCCCTCCCGCCGGTCGGCGGCGGCACGGAGCAGAGCGGTCAACCGGGTGTCCTCGACGGCTGCCGCGTCCTCGGCGTCGGCGCGCAATTCGATGGCAGTTTCCAGCGCTTCGGCGCGTTCGGCCACGTGGTCCCGCAACGCGGCTTCCTCGGCCCTGACGCGGGCGGCCTGCTGATCCAGTTCGTCCGGGGTCCTGCCGCCGGCCCGGGAGGCTCCGTCGTCGTCGGCCCCGTCTCCCAGCAGCCGACGACGCTCGTCGGCGAGACTGCCCAACGACCTGAATCGTTCGCGGGTGTTGGCCAGCTGGTACCAGGTGTCGCGGGCCAGGTTCAGCCGCGGTGTCGCGTCGGCCGCGAACCGTTCCAGGTCGGCTTGTCGGGCTCTGCCGGTTGCCAGCAGCCGTTCGACGTCGGCGCGGCGTTCCCTGAGGGCTGTCTCGTCGGCGACATCGCGGTCGAAGGAGTTCATCAGCTGGACCAGATCGTCGGCCATGAGCCGCGCCCTGGCATCCCTGACATCAAACTGAACGGTCTTGGCGCGGCGGGCGACGTCGGCCTGTTTGCCCAACGGCGTGAGCTGGCGGCGGATTTCACCGGTCAGGTCGGTCAGCCGGGTGAGGTTGGCTTGCATGGCATCAAGTTTGCGGACCGTCTTCTCCCGCCGACGACGGTGCTTGAGGATCCCTGCCGCTTCCTCGATGAAGCCCCGCCGGTCCTCGGGGGTGGCATGCAGCACCTTGTCCAGCTGGCCCTGCCCCACGATCACGTGCATTTCGCGGCCGAGCCCTGAATCGGAGAGCAGCTCCTGGATGTCGAGGAGCCTGCACGTGTCGCCGTTGATGGCGTATTCGGATCCGCCGGTGCGGAACAACGTGCGGGAAATGGTGACTTCGGCGTACTCGATGGGCAGAGCGCCGTCGGCGTTGTCGATGGTCAGCGAGACCTGGGCACGGCCGAGGGGCGCCCGGCCGGAGGTACCTGCGAAAATGACGTCTTCCATCTTGCCGCCGCGCAGCGTTTTGGCTCCCTGTTCGCCCATCACCCAGGCGAGGGCGTCCACCACATTGGATTTGCCCGACCCATTGGGTCCGACCACCGCGGTGACGCCTGGCTCGAAGTGGAACGTCGTCGCGGAGGCGAAGGACTTGAAGCCGCGCACGGTTAGACTTTTCAGATGCACAGTGTCTTAGGTCTCCAAAAGATGGTGGTTTTCCCTAATCTACTGGGTTAACGGGCCGTTTTGCAGCATTGCGCGGGTTCACGCACCGCGTAATTATGCCCGAACGCCGCTTGTTGAAGCTACACCAAGTACGCTTTATAACGAATCGTTAGATTCGTTTGTGCGTCCGAGCGCCCTCGAGGCCATCCAGCGCAGGTATCCGAGGCGCACTGACTAGTCGACAAGGCAGGAAATTTGACCGGCAATTTCAACTTCCGACACCACAACACCGCGCTACTGGGCGTAGAGAGTGTTGAGGCTCCGGTCATCGTAACCTCCAATGAGTTCGACCGGGTATTGGCTCCGGCGCTGAAGCGCCTTCGACTCTCCAGTGGCCTGCTCCAGCGGGTCGCCGGAATTACCGAACGCCGATGGTGGGCGCCAGGCACCAAGTTCGACGACGCCGCCGTCGAGGCCGGAGCCAAAGCGTTGGCCTCCTCGGGGATCGAAGCGTCACAAATCGGACTGCTGATCAACACCTCGGTGACCCGGACCAATCTGGAACCGTCGGTGGCGGTGAAAATCCACAACAACCTGGGTCTGCCATCGTCGGCGATGAACTTCGACGTCGCCAACGCCTGCCTCGGCTTCGTCAACGGCATCACCCTCGCCGCGAACATGATCGAAGCCGGACAAATCCAGTACGCCATGGTAGTCAACGGTGAAGATTCCCAGGCCACCCAGGAAGCCACGCTGCGCAGGCTCAACCAGCCGGACGCGACCAGGGCCAGCTTCCTGCAGGAATTCGCCACCCTCACCCTCGGGTCGGGCGCTGCGGCTGCGGTGCTGGGGCCAGCCGATGCTCACCCCGGCGCCCACCGGGTGCTGGGCGGTGTGGCACGGGCCGGCACCGAACACCACGAATTGTGTATCGGCGGGATGGACGGCATGTACACCGACGCTCAGGGGTTGCTTGACGGCGGCCTCGAGTTGGTTGTCGATGCCTGGAATGAAGCCCAGCAGGAATGGGACTGGACGTCGATGGACCGCTACATCACCCATCAGGTGAGCAGCACCCACACGAACGCCATTGTTGAAGCCATTGACCTGGATCCGTCCCGGGTCCCCATGACCTTCCAGAAATGGGGCAATGTGGGTCCGGCGTCGCTGCCGATGACCCTCGCCGCTGAAGCCCAGACGCTGACCTCGGGCGACCGGGTGCTGTGCATGGGGGTCGGTTCCGGGTTGAACACCGCGATGTTGGAGATTGCGTGGTAGCACTTCCCGGCGTCGACCCTGCGTGGCCGGCCTACCGAGACGTCCCCTCGACCGCTGCCGTGGACCCGGCGGGCACCACAAACACCTGGCACTACCTGGATAACGGATCGCAGCTTCCGGAGCCGCCCAGGGGCACGCTGCTCTGTGTCCATGGCAACCCCACCTGGTCGTTTCTGTGGCGGTCTGTGCTCGCAGCCGGTGTTGAACACGGCTGGCGGGTGATCGCCGTCGACCAGTTGAACATGGGTTTGTCGGAGCGCACTGGCCGCTTCCGCCGGCTCGCCGACCGTGTCGAGGACCTGAATGATTTTGTTGAGTCGATCGGGCTGACCGGGCCGGTCATCACCGTCGGTCATGACTGGGGCGGCGTGGTGAGCCTCGGATTTGCCGACCGGCGCAGGGACCTGCTGTCCGGCGTCGTGCTCACCAATACGGCGATTCATCAAGACCCCGATCGGCAGATTCCTGCGCCGCTGCGGCTGGCCTTGCATCCGATGGTGCACCGGTGGGGGACCAAGGACACGTCGGCGTTCCTTGACGTGACCCATTCGCTGGCGCGTCCGTCGCTGTCCAAGGAAGTGCGGGAGGCGTTCCTGCTGCCGTACCGCAGCGGTGCCAGGCGTCAGGGGATCGCTGATTTTGTCGCGGACATTCCTGTGGGCCCGTCGCATCCGAGCTATCCGGCGCTTCGGTCCATCGCGGAGGGAATTCGCACCCTTGAGGTGCCAGCCCTGATGTTGTGGGGTCCTGAGGATCCGATCTTCTCCGACACCTATCTCAACGACCTGGCGGAGCGACTCCCCCAGGCTGATATTCACCGGTTCGAGGGCGCCAGTCACCTGGTCGGCGAGGATCGTGACATTGCGACGCCCCTGTTCAGGTGGCTTAACGGTGCCGGATCCGGTGACGCCGGATCCCCTGACGCAGAATCCGGCGACGCAGAATCCAGCACGTTCACTCCGCTGGAACACGAGCTGACGCAGCGCGCCGCTGGCCCCCACGCGGACGAGCTGGCGGTAGCTGACATGGGCGCCGACGGCCGGATTGCGCGGTCGCTGTCCTGGCAAGGCCTCGACCGTGAAGTGCAGACCCTGGCGGCAGCTTTGCTGCGGATCGGGGTGCGCCGCGGCAGCCGGATCAGCCTGATGGTTCCGCCCGGAGTCGAACTCACCGTTCTCCTGTATGCCTGCCTGCGGATCGGTGCCGTGATTATCGTCGCCGACGCCGGGCTGGGGCGAAAGGGGCTCAGCAAGGCGGTTCGTGGCACGGTCCCCGATTTCCTGATCGGCATCGACCTGGCGCTTACCGCGGCAAAGCTGTTCAACTGGCCGGGTCGTCGGATCAGTGTTGCCTCGTTGCCGGCCGCACAACGAAAGCTCCTCGGCGTGCAGCACTCGCTCGCCGAACTCCGCACGGCCGGTGAACGCGGAACGTCAACCATGACCGACGATGGTCTCGACCCCGACGGTCTCGACCCCTCCGGTCTTGACCCCGATGCCGACGCGGCCATCCTCTTCACCTCGGGTTCCACCGGACCGGCCAAGGGCGTCGTCTACACCCATCGGCGGCTCGCGGCGATGCGGGATACCCTGGCGCAGACCTTCACCATTCGGCCCGGCGACGGCCTGGTGGCAGGGTTCGCACCGTTCGCGTTGCTGGGGCCAGCCCTGGGGACGACGTCGATCACCCCCGACATGGACGTCACCAAACCGAAAACCCTCTCGGCTGCGGCGCTTGCGGACGCTGTCGCTGCCATCCATGCGACCACCGTGTTTGCGTCTCCAGCAGCCCTTCGAAACATCCTCGCGACCCAGGGAGAGCTCACTGCCGCTCACCGGGAGGCCTTGGCCGGTGTCTCGCTGCTGCTTTCAGCCGGAGCCCCCGTGCCGTCACGGTTGCTGACCGAGCTGCTGGACATTCTCCCGGGTGCATCCCTGCACACGCCCTACGGCATGACCGAAGCGTTACCCGTGACCGACGTCGACCTCGAGGTGATCCTTTCGGCCGAAGCCGATGCGGCAGCCGGGAGTGTGGTCGGCGCAGGAAACGGCGTCTGTGTGGGCAGGGCTGTCTCGGGCGCACAGCTCACCGTCAGTCCCCTCAGCGAGGAGGGGACCGGCGACGGCGACCCCACCACCGCTGCCGGTATCACTGGGGAAATTCTCGTCCATGCCCCTCACGTCAAAGAGCGCTACCACCGGTTGTGGGTTACCCAACGTGAGAGTTCTCGCACCGGCGGCTGGCACCGCACCGGAGATGTGGGCCATTTCGACGGCGCTGGCAGGCTCTGGGTCGAGGGCAGACTCCCCCACATCGTGACGGCGTCGACGGGTGTTGTGACCCCGGTTGGGGTGGAACAGGCACTCGAGTCGCTGGACGCCGTCGGGTTGGCCGCTCTGGTCGGTGTTGGTCCGGCAGGCACCCAGGCGGTCGTTGCAGTGGTGGAAACCGTTCCACCGGTCAAGAAGCCTGGCCTGGCCGGTGCCAAGCTGGCGGCTCAGGCACGCGGTGCGGCCAGGTCTGTCGGCGTGGAGCTATCGGCGGTGCTGGCGGTTCCGTCATTACCCACCGATATCAGGCATAACGCGAAGATTGACCGGACAGCAGTTGCGGCGTGGGCTGCAGGGGTTCTCGCCGGCGGCCGGATCGGCAAGCTGTGAGGGTTCTCGTCACCGGAGCCAGTGGGATGCTGGGTCGGGCTACTGCCGCACTCCTCCAGGGGCAGGGTCACCTGGTCAGAACGTTTCAGCGGCGCCCATCCGGTCTGGCTGGCGTTGAAGACAGTCTCGGATCGGTCACCGACCAAACGGCAGTCCACCGCGCTGTGCAGGGCATCGATGCAGTGGTGCATCTTGCGGCGAAGGTATCCTTTGCCGGTGCTGCGGCTGATTTTCAGGCAATCAATGTGGAGGGTACCCGCGTCCTGCTCGAAGAATCGCGCGCGGCCGGTGTGCGTGATGTCGTTTTCATTTCGTCGCCGTCGGTGGCGCATGTGGGTGAGGCACTCGTAGGCCAGGGCGCCACTGTGGCCACTCCGGCCCTGGTGCGTGGCAATTACGCGCAAACCAAGGCGAAGGCCGAGCTACTCGCGTTGGATGCCAACAGCGAAAGTTTTCGGGTGGCAGCGGTCCGTCCCCACATTGTGTGGGGTCCCGGTGACACGCAGCTGGTTGAACGGGTGCTGGAGCGCGCCCGTGCCGGGCGGCTGCCATTTCTGGATGCCGGCACCGCACTGGTCGACACCACCTACGTGGACAATGCAGCCGAGGCCATTGGCGCCGCGTTGAACAACATGGGCCGGTTGGCTGGACAAGCTGTGGTGGTCACCAATGGTGAACCCCGCCCGATCGGCGAGTTGATCGCCGGAATTTGCCGTGCCGGCGGGGTTCAGCCGCCGCGGTGGGCCGTTCCTGGTGGTGTGGCCCGGGTTGCCGGATCCCTGGTGGAGTTTGTCTGGCAGCGTGGCGGGATCGAGAGTGAACCGCCGATGACCCGTTTCCTTGCGGAGCAACTATCCACTGCGCACTGGTTTGACCAGCGCAGAACCCGTGAGTTGCTGGACTGGACGCCTACGGTGTCAGTCGACGAGGGTCTGGCCCGCCTGGCACAGCATTACCAGGGTAACCAGGCCTCCCGCTCCTAGCACGATCCAGCAGAGCGTCACTGGCCTATTCGATCGGGGACCAAAGCGTCCTGTCAGCACGAATGCGCCACCGGATTTCTCCGATGACGCATTCGGTTGCTGACAACCGTTCCGCCGAAGCGGTGGGTTTAGAGGGTGTAGTACCCAACCAATGGCATGGCGTCGACCGCGTGGACCAGGGTGCCCTGGCTCGGGTTCAGTGCGCTGACCATCTGGCCGCCACCGATGTAGATGCCGACGTGTCCGCCGCCGTTCTGGATGACCAGGTCGCCGGGCTGAGGGTTGCTGGTGGGGGTCAGCGCGCCCATCTGTGCCTGGCTGGTGCGGGGCAGGTCGATGCCGTGCTGGGCGTAGACCCACTGCACGAAGCCCGAGCAGTCCCAGCCGCCTGGCGAGGTGCCGCCGAAGACGTAGGGGGAGCCGACGAGGCCCTGTGCGGTTCCTGCGATCCCTGCGCTGGAAACCTGTCCGCCAGTGGATGCTGCTCCCAGTGGCTGGATAGCCTCGGAAGCGGTGGTGATGCCCAGCGTGCTGGTTTCAGCAGGAGCCGGAGCGGCTGCTGGTGCAGCAACTGGAGCTGGAGCTGCAGCCGGTGCTGGTGCTGCTACCTGGGTGGCCTGGCCGGCGTTGCCGGACAGTGAGATGACGTCACCTGGGTAGATGATCGAATCCCAGCCGAGACCGTTCGAGGCGAAGATGGCCTCGATGCTGACGCCGTAGGTGCTGGCGATGCTGCCCAGAGTATCTCCGGACTGAACGGTGTGGGTGGTGGAGCTGGCGGCGGTCGTCTGGGCAACTGGTGCGGAGACGGCAGCCGGTGCGCTGACGTTGACTTCGCCTGCAGCGTTTGCTGGAAGTCCGGCGCTCAACATCAGACCTGATGCGGCAACGACTACAGCTGCTGGACGACCGATGGTGCCAGCGTGAGAGCTGACTGCCTTGGAAACGGTCTGCATGGCGCTTGGTGGGGTTGCACGGTGGCGCGCGATATAACGGTTCTTGGACATGATGTTGCCTCTCCCAATGCCTGCGAAGTTAGCTGTCGGATTCGGATGGGAGCCACCCGGGCGCAGTGCGCCTTCACCCCTAGGTCGTCTCGCGACGACCGCTACTACTGGTTCCCCCGCTTCTGCCTGATGTGTGCGAACGGACCCCCCGACGGCGGCAGAATTAGGCAATCTGTCGGGAGGACGCTGAGTTGAACGGAACCCGGCGTGCGATCTACTGTACATTTCCTGATTCGGGTTTGTCACATTTAGGTTACGGTGGCGGCGTGCTGTTGGATGGCCTGCCTCGTAGAGGGTCTTGACTGTGTCCATACCCAAGGGTTGCGGGTCCGGCCGTGGCAGGGCGAGGCAATCCTCAACGGCTTGCAGGAACTGCTCTGGGTGAAAAACGATCATCGAATACGTGACACGGAGGACACGCACCCCGCCGATCGTGAGCAGGTTCCACCGGCGGCGATCTTCGGCAAATTCGGCGGGTCCGCTGTGATGGCTGCGACCGTCGGCTTCGATGCCTAACTGCCCTTCGACGTAGAGGTCAAGCCGTCCTACGCCCTGGACGAAGACCTGCGTCTGGACGCTGAGTCCAGCACGGCGCAGGTGGTAACGGGCAGCGGTTTCGATGATGGATTTGGAATGGGGATCGATCATCCGAACCACTCCCCGTTCTCGGGCATCGCGTTTTCCGGCCAGCGCAGTGAGTAGATCTCTCGGCGTCACGAGTTTCAGCACGACCGCCGATTCCAGGATGCACAGGGCGTCCAGCTCGGGCAGGCATCTGACGCTTTGCACGCAGATGTCCAGGATGGTGAGGGGCCCTTTCGCCCGATGGATTCTAAACTCATCTCCGAGGGGCCGGCTGTGGTTAACGCTCACATGGATCCACCTCGGCGGGCGTAGCACCCAGAGGTTTCGTTGAACCGCAGCACTGATGCAGGCGAGTTCGGCTTTGGCACATGTTGCGGCAAGCAGGCTTCCAGTGGTGCCCGGAATGGCGAAAACCCCTGGCGCTGGAGTCACCACCTCGCCCCTTGCGAGTGCTGCCCGGAGGTGAACGGTGCTGAGACCGGCGCGGGTGAGGTCTTTTCGGCGTGCCACTCCGCCGAGGTCTTGGAGTGTCTTTACGGTGTCCATGCCCAATGGTTGCTCTTTCGGGGCGCCGATTATTCGGGCCACCTAGCTAAGTGGGTAAGTCTCTTTGGTGGAGCAGGAGTGGGGGCTGGGCTGGCTGGGCTGGATCCTGCGGCTTGGGGAGGCTCCAGCCCGGGTTTGCCCACTGTATGGGTCCAGCCGGTGGAGAGTTACGTACATGCCCAGTGAATCCGGTATACAGCGGGCAAAAGGTGTCAATCGACGTGCGTGGAAGCGCCAAGGCCGAATTCAAGGTGCAGGAGTGGCCCGGGGAGGAAGGCCAAGCTCGAGCGTGGTCCAGGCCCTTGGAGCTGGCCGAGGGCTTGCGCCTGAGCTCAGGTACTCAAGCTCGGGGCCGCTCGGGGCCGCTCGGGTGTGCTCAGGCGTGCCCGGGTGTGCTCGAGATGCCCTCTGCGGACTTTGGACCATAAACTTGCCCTATATGCCCACTGTATGAGTCCAGCCGGTGGAGAGTTACGTACATGCCCAGTGAATCCAGCCACACAGTGGGCAAAGAGGCCAGAAAGGGCCGTGGGTGCTGGATCTAGCCCACAGGCGCCCCGGGTGGGAGCTCTGCTACCAGCGGCCGTTGCGGGGTTTCGGCTGACACCGTGGGCAGCTGAACGACGAACGGTTCATGAACATCTCGCGGCGGATCAGCGAAACGCCGTCACAGAGCGGATCGGCGGCGCAGCGGGTACAGGGTTCTCCCTCGCGGCCATACGCGTTGAGGGAGCGTTCAAAGTAGCCGGAGCTGCCATTGACATTCACATAGAGCGAGTCAAAGCTGGTGCCGCCGGCGTCGAGCGCGCGCAGCATCACATCACGGCAGGCGTCAATCAGCCGTAGGGCGTCTGCCCGTCGCATGACATCGGTGGGACGGGCATAGTGGACCTTGGCGGCCCACAGCGCTTCATCGGCGTAGATGTTGCCGATTCCCGATATGAGCCCCTGGTCCAGGAGAGCCCGTTTGATCCCGGTCTTGCGTCGCCGGAGCGTGGAGAAGAAGCCGTCGAAAGAGAACGCCGGATCCAGTGGGTCGCGGGCGATGTGGGAAGCCTCCACCGGGATCAACGGCAGTGGGCTCTCCCCCAGCCCACCTGGATGGCCGTCAGTGGTCGACACCATCGACGTCACAAAGAGGCCCCCGAAAATGCGCTGATCGACAAACCGCAGCTCCTGCGGAAGGGGTCCGTCAGCGGGGTCGTCTACAGCCGACAGTGTGAGCCTGACCCGTAGGTGCTTTTCTTCGGGCGAGCCCGCGTCTTTGACCAGCAGCTGGCCGCTCATGCCCAGGTGAGCCATCAGGGCCACCGGGGCGGCGCCATGCGGCGGGACACCACTCGGCGCGGTACCACTCGGTGCGGCACTACTCGTGGCAACAACGGAGCCGGTCGTACCCGTCTCGGCAGGGGGAGCCAACGGCATCCACAGAAACTTTCCCCGCCGCACCACGTCCAGCACCCTGGCTCCCACGAGGTTGCCGGAAAAGTCCTCGACGCCAAGCCCGTGACGGCGGATGGAGCGGACATCGAGGACGTCGACGTCGTCAATGGTTCGTCCCACCACCCAGCGGGCGAGGCCGCGCCGCACCACCTCTACCTCGGGAAGTTCAGGCATGGTGCAGCTTAGGCTGACTCGCCCGAACCGGGGGCGAGGGCCTTGTCAGACGCACCAGCAGGGCCGGTGCCATTGGCCGGCGCGGAGACCGAGTAGGCGGCGGATTTCGGCTCGTGGGCCAGGTGGCGGAGCAGCTGCCAGGATGCAGCGGCTGCCTCCTGCTCGGCTTCCTTCTTGGAGGGGCCCGACCCGGAGCCATAGGGAAGTCCGCCGACGGTGAGGAGCGCTTCAAAGGTGCGAGCGTGGTCGGGGCCGGAGCCGGTGACCTTGTAGTCGATGGTGCCGAGCCGGCGTGCTGCTGCGATCTCCTGGATGCTGGTCTTCCAGTCGGTGCCAGCGCCCATCGCTACGGCGCTGCCGAGCAACGGCGCGACCAGCCGCATCACCATGGCCCGGGCTATCTCGATCCCGTTGTCCAGGTAGGTAGCGCCAATGATGGCTTCCATGGTGTCAGCGAGGATCGAGGCCTTGTTCTTGCCGTTGGTCAGCTTCTCCCCCTGACCCAGCAGCACATACTCGCCCAGCTCCAGGTCGCGGGCAATCCCGGCCAGCGCACGGGTGCTGACGACGGCGGAGCGTCGCTTGGCGAGATCCCCCTCCGACAGCTCGGGGTTGTCCCGGTACAGCGCGTCAGTGACCGCCAGCCCCAGCACCGAATCGCCCAGGAATTCCAGGCGCTCATTGGTGGGGATGCCCCCATGCTCGTAGGCGAATGAGCGATGTGTCAGGGCAAGACGAAGCGTCCCGGCGTCTATTGAGACACCGAGACGCTTCAAAAGGTCTTCAGTATTAGCCACGTCTACTTACGCGTTCGCATAAGAACGCTGCGGGTCCGGCGTTGCCGGGGTACGCAGCGGTCGTTAGACGTCGGCTACTTTGCGTCCCTTGTACTCAAGGAACAGTGCAGTGCCGGCGGAGTCGGTTACTACCTTGGCCTGGTGAGCCAGGCTGTAGGTAACGCGGCCGTTCTCCACGGTCTTCACCAGTTTGGGCGCAGTTGCCTTCCACTGGGACCGACGTGCACGGGTATTCGAGCGGGACATTTTCCGCTTAGGAACAGCCACGACTAACTCTCTTCTCTCTCGACAGACTCTGTACTTGCTGCCGCGTCGCTTGACGCTGCAGTGCCGGTCAACCCGGAAAGGGCAGACCAGCGGGGATCCAAAATTTCGTGCTGATGATCGGGGTCGTCTGCAAGGCGTGCTCCACACTCAGAACACAGACCCTCGCAGTCCTCCCGGCACACCGGCTGGAACGGCAGCGACGTTACCACTGCGTCCCGAAGCACCGGCTCAAGATCAATTGAATCCCGATCAACCCGGTGCTCTTCGACAGGCTCTTCTCCGTCCGACAACTCGACGTCGTCGTAGTAGAAAAGCTCCTGCACATCGATGCTGCTGCTGTACCTGATGGGATCCAAGCACCTGCCGCATTCGCCTACAATCCCGACGTCCGCGATGCCAGATACCAAAATGCCTTCATGTACTGCCTCAAGTCTCAGATCCAGTTCCACTGGGGAACCTTCCTGAACACCGATGAGAACCACACCGAAATCCTTTGGTGCGGGTACATGTTCTTCGATTGTTCGCATGCTGCCCGGGCTGCGCCCGAGGTCCTTGACATTGAAAATCAAAGGCGAACTGAGATCGCTCTTAATGGGAACTCCTGTAGAACATATGACCGACGTATCATCTTAGCCTGATAAGCCCGCCCGGCTCAAACCAGTTCCTCAGGACCCGGTATGCGGCTAACGCCGGCGACGACGGCGAGTGCCGCTCATGCCCACCTCACCACGGATTGGGTGCAGAGCCAAACGCGCCACGCGGGTAGCTCCCACGCGATGCGGCGCTCCGGTGGGGTCTGGTCCCCCAACTCCCCCGCCCCGGCACGTAGGCTGTGTCCGGTGAAGATCCCCCCAGCCACCAGTGCCTTCTGGCTGTGGCTGCGACGCTCGACGGCTACGCTGATGGCCCTCGCCTGCGTCTGGCTACTCGCCTGCTACTCCCTGTTCATCAACCCGCCGGTCTTCGACGCTGACTATCTGGCACGCGTCGATGCGGACGCCGTCGTGGTGTTGGGTGGCGCCAGTTCGGAGCGGCTCCCCGTGGGGCAGGAACTGGTTGCTGCCGGCCACTCATCCATCCTGGTGATGTCCACTACCAGCACCCCGGGGAACGTCGACGCCGACAGGTTGTGCCGCCGCCCGGCCCACGAGTCGCGGGTGTGCTTTGAGCCTGACCCCCGGACCACCCGGGGGGAGGCTCGCGCTTTGGCCCGGCTCGCCGCCGATCGGGACTGGGACACGCTGATCGTGGTGACCTCGGACTATCACTCCCTGCGTGCCTTCACCAACCTGAGCCAGTGTTCCACCGCGGACCTGGTCATGGTGCCTTCCGAGCCGGACCACGGGTTCCTTGAATGGCTGCCCCGCTTCGTCGAGGAGAGCGTCGCCGTTACTGCGAGCTACCTGCGCCCGGTGTGCGCCAACCGCATCTGAGACTCACCTCGCACTGCGCGGGAACCGAACCCTTGCCGCATCTGCTGCGATAGGGTGTTGTTTATGGCGCAAATACGGATAAAGGATGCGGCCCACTATCTTGGGGTCAGCAACGATACGGTGCGCCGCTGGGTGGACGATGGCACTCTGACCAGTGAAAAGTCGGGCTCCGGCATCACCACAGTCGACGGCCTGGAACTTGCGCACCTGGCCCGTGAGCGGGCGGTCCTACCGGATGATCCATCGGGGATGGACAGTTCCGCCCGTAACCGGTTTGTGGGACTGGTGACCCGGGTGGTAACGGACACGGTGATGGCCCAGGTCGAGCTGCAGTGCGGACCGCATCGGGTGGTGTCGCTGATGAGCGCCGAAGCCGTGCGTGATCTGGCGTTGGAGCCCGGCTCGGTAGCTGTTGCCGTGGTGAAGTCGACCACCGTAATTGTCGAAACCCCCAGCCGGAAAGCCTGACATGCAGACTAGACCTGGGCTGCCAGCCAGAGGACGACGTCGTCTCCTGGTTGCGTCGTCGGTGGCAGTTCTCGCGCTGTCGGCCTGCAGCACCCCCGGTGATGCAGTATCGGGGGACAACACGGTGACCGTCTTTGCTGCGGCATCCCTGCAATCGACCTTCACCACCCTCGCCGAGGACTTTGAAGCGGCGAATCCGGGGATGGAGGTGACGCTGAGTTTCGCCGGTTCCTCGGATCTGGCCACCCAGCTGTCCGCTGGCGCCCCAGCCGACGTGTTTGCGTCAGCGGCCACCGCCACCATGGACCGCCTGGTCCAGGAGGGCTTGATCGACGGAACCCCGGTGGATTTTGCGTCCAATACCCTCATGATCGCGGTTCCCCCGGGCAATCCGGCCGACGTGGCGGGTTTCGGCGATCTGGCGGATCCGAGCACGAGGGTTGTCCTCTGTGCTCCGCAGGTGCCCTGTGGTGCGGCGGCTGTCCAGGCGCAGCAAGCGGCAGGCATCACGGTGAATGCTGTCAGTGAGGAATCCTCGGTCACTGATGTGCTGGGGAAGGTGCGCTCCGGCGAGGCCGACGCCGGGCTGGTCTACGTCACCGATGTGCTCGCAGCCGGAGACGCAGTGGAGGGCATCGACTTTGACGAATCAGATCAGGCGGTGACCACCTATCCGGTGGCGGCGATGACGGATGGCAACGTGGAGGCCGCCCGTGACTTCCTTGATCTGGTGACCGGGCCCGAAGGCCAGCGGTTGCTCAGTGCTGCCGGGTTCGCCGCACCATGAGCAACCCCCTAGCGAGCATCTCCGCCCGGACCCCGCCCCGGGTCCGGTCCTTCAGCGATCGGTCGATCCAGCACGGCATTCCGCGGTGGGTGTTCCTCGTCGCCGGAATTGGTGCGCTGTTTGTCATGTTGCCGCTGGCAGCGATCATCTCGCAGGTGAACTGGGCGGAGTTTCTCTCCCTGATCACCTCTGATTCTTCGGTGGCAGCGCTGGGCCTGAGCCTGCGCACCTCGATGATCAGCACCGTGTTGTGCGTGGTCTTTGGGGTGCCGATGGCCCTGGTGTTGGCCCGGACCGACTTTCCCGGCCAGAAGCTGCTGCGTGCCCTCGTGCTGTTGCCACTGGTACTGCCTCCGGTGGTCGGCGGCATCGCGTTGCTGTACACCTTTGGCCGCCAGGGTCTGCTGGGGACCAGCCTTGAGGTCCTGGGGATCGACATTGCGTTCTCAACCACCGCCGTCGTGATTGCCCAGACGTTTGTGGCGTTGCCGTTCCTGGTGCTCAGCCTCGAGGGTGCGATCAGGTCGGCGGGCAACCGGTACGAAGCGGTGGCAGCAACCCTCGGCGCACGGCCGGGGACGGTGTTGCGGCGCATCACACTGCCCCTGGTGTTGCCTGGGTTGATCTCGGGGATGGTGCTGTCGTTCGCGCGGGCGCTCGGCGAGTTTGGCGCGACGCTGACTTTCGCTGGCAGCCTGGAGGGCGTCACCCGCACGCTGCCGCTCGAGATCTACCTGCAGCGAGAAACCGACCCTGATGCCGCCGTCGCGCTGTCACTGGTGCTGGTGGTGGTCGCTGTGCTGGTGGTAGGGCTGGCGCATCGGTCGCGGGCGCCCGGCGGGGGGGCACTGTGAGCCTGGTGGCCGATGTGCAGGTAGCGTCGCGCGGTCTGCATGTGCAACTCACGGTGGAGCGAGGCGAAACGGTGGCCATCCTGGGGCCCAACGGTGCCGGCAAGTCTACGCTGCTTGCCGTGCTTGCTGGATTGCTGCGTCCCGACGGCGGCAGCGCCACCCTGGGCGACACGGTTCTGTTCGGCGACCGGGTTTGGCTGCCGCCCTACGACCGAGGGGTGTCGCTGCTGGCGCAGGAGCCGCTGCTGTTTCCGCATCTCAGCGTGCTGGACAATGTGGCCTTTGGGCCGCGTAGCCGGGGCGAGGGCAGGGCTGCTGCCAGGGCCGAAGCGCTCCGGTGGCTTCAGGAGGTGGAGGCGGAGGAGTTTGCTGACCGTCGGCCGTCGGAGCTGTCCGGCGGGCAGGCACAACGGGTGGCGGTGGCCAGGGCGTTGGCCACCCATCCGCAGCTTTTGCTCCTGGACGAACCGATGGCGGCGCTGGACATCGCTGTGACTCCGGCCATGAGGCGGACCTTGCGTCGGGTCCTGACCGGTCGCAGCGCCATTATCGTCACCCACAATGTGCTTGATGCGCTGATGCTTGCTGATCGCACGATCATTGTGCAGGCCGGTGAGGTGGTTGAGATGGGTTCGACGCGCGAGGTGCTGGAACGTCCCCGGAGCGCTTTTGGGGCCGGACTGGCTGGGCTGAATCTGGTGATCGGAACCAGTGTCGGGGGTGGGTTGGTCACTGTCGAGGGGTTGCGACTATCCGCGCTGGCCGAGCAACCCCTGCCGGAGGGCCAGGAGGCGGCGGCGGTATTCAGTCCTCGTGCGGTGTCAGTGTTTGTCGAGGCACCGTCGGGCAGCCCACGCAACGTGGTGCCGGTGACGGTCAGCGACCTGGATCAACGCGGTGAGCTGGTGAGTGTCCGGGCTGGTCATCTCAGCGCCGATATTACGGCCGCGGCTGCGGCAGATCTCGACCTGGTGCCCGGCATGCGGGTGTTCTTTGTGGTCAAGTCCACCGAGATCGCCCTGTACGCGAGGTAGCTGTACGTGAGGTAGCTGTACGTGAGGTAGCCGCTACTTGCGGGTGTCGCTGTCCGTCGACTCAGCTGCGTCAGACTCAGCTGCGTCAGACTCAGCTGCATCGTCCTCAGCTGCGTCAGACTCACCCGCGTCGTCGGAGGCGCCGTCGTCGCGCTCGTCAAGTTCCTCGTTGAGCTCTTCCTTGCGGAATTCGGTTTCGGGGTGTGGTTCGCCCTCGTCCACATATTCCTCGTCGATCTGGCGGTGGACTTTGCTGTTCAGCATTTCCACTTCACCATCGGCCAATTCGTCGAGGTCCTCGGGAAAGGGATCTTCGGGCGCGAGGCGGGTCTTGTCGTTCATGAGGCCAGACTACTTCATCGGCCGTGATCGGTCAGCCCGGGCGTGCGCTACGAGGAGGGCCGTTTGAGCCTTTTCAGCACGCCCTTGGGAACGAACGGCGAGATGTCTCCGCCGAGTGACGCGACCTCTTTCAGGAGCGACGACGACAGGTGGGTGTAGCTGTTTTCGGCCGGGATGAAGACCGTTTCGACGCCGGTGAGCTGGCGGTTCATGGTGGCCATGGGCAGCTCATAGTCAAAGTCCTGGCTGGAGCGCAGACCCTTCACGATGAGGTTGGCGCCATGTGCGCGGCAAAAGTCAGCCAGCAGACCGTCACTCATGGGCAGGACCGACACACCCCTGAGGTACTGGAGGGTTTCGCGGACGCTGTCGAGGCGTTCATCCAGGTCGAATCGGTAATTTTTGGCTGGGTTGTTGGACACCGCAACGATTACCTCGTCAAAAAGGCTTGCGGCTCGGGCGATGACCTCCACGTGACCGTTGTGGATGGGGTCAAAGGATCCGGGGCAGACTGCACGACGCATGGTTCGAATCTACAGTGAAGTGCGCTGCGGCACATCCGGCCGCGACGGTGCAGCGTCATAACGGCAATACTTGAGTGCATGAGTTCAACTACTTCATCACTGGTGACCGGCACCGCCACAACCCCTACGCCATGGCAACGGACGGCGTCGGGCGCCAACCTGTTGGCCTCCGATGGGCGTCTCGGTGTCACGATCTTCGAGGAAATCACCATGTTGGCGATGCAGCACGGCGCCATCAACCTGGGTCAGGGTTTTCCTGATGAGGATGGTCCGGTTGAAATTCTTGAGGCTGCCCGTGCGGCCATTGCGGCGGGCGCCAACCAGTATGCGCCGGGGCAGGGACTGCCGGTGCTGCGGGAGGCCATCGCTGCCCATCAGGAGCGGTTTTACGGGCTGACCCCGGATCCCGGTGCCGAGATTATTGTCAGCACCGGCGCAACCGAGGGCATTGCCTCAGCTGTGTTGGCTCTTGCCGGGCCCGGCGATGAAGTGCTCACCTTTGAACCGTTCTATGACTCGTATGGCGCGACGATCGGTCTGAGTGGCGCTACCCACACCACTGTTCCGTTGTTGGCTCCCGATTTTCAGCCCGACCTGGACGCCCTTGAGCGGGCCGTCAACGCCAACACCCGAATCATTCTGGTCAACAATCCGCACAACCCCACGGGCACCGTGTTTACGCGGGAGGTGTTGCAGAAGGTTGTCGATCTTGCGGTGAAGCACAACGCGGTGATCGTCACCGACGAGGTGTATGAGCACCTCACCTTCGGCGTCAGGCATCTGCCGATTGCGTCGTTGCCTGGCGCCGCGGACCGCACGCTCACCATTTCCTCGGCGGGGAAGACGTTTTCGGTCACCGGCTGGAAAATTGGGTGGATCAGTGGGCCACGGGACCTCATTTCGGCGGTCCGTACGGTGAAAACCTTTCTGACCTACAGCTCCGGGACTCCGTTCCAGAGCGCTGTTGCACACGGCTTGGGCCTGGACGACAGCTTCTTCGAGGCGACCGCCGCAACGCTGCAGCGTAAGCGGGACATTCTCAGTGCCGGTCTTGAGGCTGCCGGTTTCGATGTCTTTTCACCCCAGGGCACGTACTTCGTGAACGTCGACGCAGCGCCGCTCGGAATTTCGGATGCCACCGTGTTGGCTCGGCGGTTGCCCGAACTGTTGGGGGTTGCGGCTATTCCGGTGGCTGTCTTTTGCCATCCCGAGGGTGCAGCACGGACCAGTTCGTTGCTCCGGTTTGCGTTCTGCAAGAAGACCGAGGTGCTCGAGGAAGCAGCTGAGCGTCTGTCGACGTTGCGGGCTCGGCTGTGAAGGGTGTTGAACTGGGCGCCGACGAGGATGGCGCTGTGCCCACTCTTCCCCTTGCCGGCAGTGGCCAGCTAGCCGAAATCGATGAAGACGCGTTCACCGAAGGCGCTTTCATTCTCAGTATTGGTGGTGCCCAACAATCGCATGTTGATCTGGGGAATCCCGGGCACGTCTTTTACGAGTATCTGCGGCGTATTGCGAATGTGCTGGATATCTTCAGACCCGCCGGAGAGCCAATTCGGGTGGTGCATCTCGGTGCTGGCGCGTTGACGTTGGCGCGCTACGTGCAGGCGACACGACCGGGTTCTGAGCAGGTTGCTGTCGAACTGGAACAGGAGTTGTTGGACTTTGTCCTGGAGCACCTGCCGCTGCCTGATGGGACCAGCTGTTCCCTGGTGATTGAGGATGCCCGGGTGGCGCTCGACAGGTTCGAGCCGGGCTCGTTCGATGCAGTGGTGCTCGATGTGTTTGCCGGCGATGATGCCCCTGCCCATCTCACCGATCAGGCGTTCTATCAGGCGCTGACCTCCTTGGCGGCTCCGGGTGGAGTTGTTCTCGTCAATGTTGGGGACGATCCGCCGCTGACCTTTGCCCGTGCCCAGGTTCGTCGGTTGCAGGCGGCGGCCGACGACGTCGCGGTGCTGGCTGATGCGGGAATGATCGGAGGGCAGATGGCTGGGAATATCGTGGTGGTGGGGACCGATGCGGTGTGGCCCGCCGAGTGGTCGGCGGCGCTGGTAGCGGCGGGTCCGCATCCGGGTGCCGTGGTGACCGGTTCCGACCTTGTTGCATTCTCTTCGGGACCGCAGTAACGCCAGGGCGTGCATTATCCTATTCATCCGTCCGCAATACGAAAGCAATAAATACGCTAATTTAATGTGCGCTATCGAATTGCTTTTATCGGCTGTTTTTTCATTCGTTCAGCAGTACCGTTGATGCATAAGACGGCTACTGATGGAGGAACCATGACAACCGAGGTCACGAGCGTTTCAGAGTGCAGTGTTGAATCCTGCTCCTTTAATCACGACGGCTGTACTGCCTATGCGATCACTGTCGGTGGTAGCCGCGATCATGCATCATGTTCGACGTTCATCGACACGTCAGAGACCGGCGGTTTGCCGATGGTGTTGGCTCACGTCGGTGCCTGCCAGCGCACCGAGTGCACGTTCAACGACCACCTGATGTGCGGCAAGACCAATGTGACCATTGGCCACGGCGCCGACACTGCTGATTGTCTGTCCTACCAACCGCAGTAGGACCTCCTCGCCGTTTCACGGTGTCACAGAGTCACGGTGTCACAGAGTCACAGAGTCACAGACCCGGTTGTCCACTAGGACGGTCGGGTCTGTGCATCCAGAGAAGGTTGTGCATTCAGAGGGGTTTGTCCATTCACTGGAGTACGCCAGTTCAGGAGTGCCACGAAGAGCGTGGTGACAATCGTGGTGCCCGCGATGATGAGAATCGCACCGACGATCCATAACCCGGAGTCGTCCATGTGTCCGGCTGAGATGGCAAACGCGGTGGTGAAGGCGACTGGCATCACCGTGACAACAGCAGCCGGATGCAGCATCCTGTTGCCGATCCAGCCGAGACCTGCCCAGGCGAGAATGCATCCGCCGACCTGCCACCACTCATAGGGTCCGGATACCGAGCCGGTTGCGGGGTCGACGTCGTACTCTGTGTCCCACGCGAACCAGCCCCACCACAACCCGGCGCTCAGTGCGAAGAGAGAGATGGCTCGAAGCGTGCCGGTGGTACTGAGAACTGGGTGGCGTGAGGCATGTTTCATGATTGATCTTTCAGGTTCATGATTGATCGTTCAGGACGGGCGCTGACCCCAATAGTCCCACGGGCCAGTCCTGGCATCCCTTCAGCGCGTTCGGGCCCGTCTCCGGGGCTTCGCTGGCAGGCAGCCGGATGAGAGTTCTCTCATAAGGGGCTCATGAACGTCTCATGGGTGGCTGACTAGATAGAGAACCTGCAGCAGTTACATCACCGCAGGGAAAGATCGGTCACCACCATGGCAACGCATTTGACTCAGGCGCACTCGTCGAAGGGACTGTCCTCGACAGAGCGCTCCTCCCAGGAACTCCGTGTTGTGCTCTACTCCCATGATTCCCAGGGGCTGGGCCACACCCGACGCAATCTGGCGCTGGCCCACTCTCTTGCTGCAAGCCTTCCGGGGTTGACCGGTCGCACAGTGACCGGGTTGCTGGTCACCGGCGAATCACAGGCCACCCGGTTCGACAGTCCCGACGACTGGGACTGGGTGGTGCTTCCCGGTATTTCAAAGGGCAGCGACGGCTATACGCCCCGCAATCTGGCGATCAATCAGTCCAAGCTCATCAGGCTGCGGTCGCAGATTATGGATGCCGTATTGTCCGAGTTTCGACCCCATCTGGTGGTGGTGGACCGTCACGCCTTCGGTGTCGACCATGAACTCATTTCGGCGCTGTCAAAACTGAAGAAGGCTCGACCCGACTGCAAGGTTGTCCTGGGCTTGCGTGAAGTCCTGGACACTCCCGAGGTCGCACGACGGGAATGGACCGCCCTCGGTGATCTGAATCGCCTGTGTGAGTACTTCGATGAGCTGTGGGTGTATGGCGATCCGGCCATTCACGATCCGGTGAGCTCCGGTGAGATTCCCGACACGCTGGCGTCGATGGTGCGGTACACCGGCTACCTGTCGGATGGCCGGCAAGTCAGGCGCCGTACCGGTGCCACGGGAAAGCCCTACGTCCTGACCATGGCTGGCGGTGGCTCGGATGGACGCTCTGTTCTGCTGACCGCTGCGAAGGCAACAGTCCCCCACGGCTACGAACACCTGATTGTCACGGGACCTCAGATGCCCAAGGAGGACCGGATCCTCATCGAACAGGCGGCAGCGCCGGGCACCCGGGTGGTATCGATGGTGCGGGACGGTCTGGCCGAAATGCGTGAAGCATCGGCGATTGTGTCAATGGGCGGGTACAACTCGGTGTGCGAAATCATGAGCACCACCACCCCAGCCCTGGTTGTTCCCCGGGTGAAGCCCCGTCAGGAACAGCTCATCAGGGCCCAGTCGTTGGCCCGTCATCAGGTCGTGGATCTGTGTCACCCGGACCAGTTCACGCCGCAGGTTCTCACCGATTGGTTCGACTCGGTGGTGGGAACGCCGACGCAACGACTCAACGTCGACCGGAGCGGACTGGCGACTGTGGGCGGCTATGCAGCCGGCCTGCTCGGCTTGACCGATTCCACGGCGCCGTCGGAGTCCACCGAACTGGCCGGACCCTCCGTCCCGTCCGTATCCTCCACCCGTCACAACGATTGGCAGACCCTTGCAGCCGTCTAGTCCCGCACGCACCGCCTACATCCTGAAGATCTATCCCCGATTTTCGGAAACCTTCATCGTGACTGAAATTCTGGCCCGTGAAGCCGCCGGCGACGAATTGGAGATCTTTTCGTTGCGGCCGCCAGCCGATCCTCGCTTTCATCCCGAACTGGCGCGGGTCCAGGCACCCGTCACGTATGTGTCCAAACCAGCAAAACTGGCTGAGGGGTGGACCATCATGTCTGCGGCGCACGCGGCGATGCCAGGCTTCGGGGACCGGTTTGCCCGCATGCTTCCGGACCTTGCTGGACTGGACCCGGTCGAGGTCCATCAGGGGGTGGAGCTTGCCACCCTGCTGTGGCAACGGAACATTTCCCACCTTCATGCGCATTTTGGCTCGATTGCCGCCCGGACCGCCAAGATTGCGTCCGAGCTGACCGGCATTCCGTTTTCATTCACCGCCCATGCCAAGGACATCTTTCATGAGGAGGTGGATCTTGAGGTACTGAGGAGTCTGATCGGTACCGCTCACCATGTGGTCACGGTCAGCGATTTCAATCTGGCGTACCTGGCGGGGCTCTTTCCGGACCATGCTGACCGGGTGTCCCGGGTCTACAACGGCCTCGAACTCGAACGGTTTCCCTTTGTTGCGCCGTCTTCTCCCAGGCCGGCGCTTCGGGTTGCCGCCGTGGGAAGGCTGGTCGAGAAGAAGGGGTTTAGCCTTCTTCTGGATGCAGTCGCCGAACTGGTGCGCCGGGGTGTGGCGCTTGAGGTCCGTATCGCTGGTGGCGGCGAGCTCTACGAGCAGTTGGCACAGCAGATCGTTCAGGTCGGGTTGCAGTCCACTGTCACGCTGCTGGGTCCGCGGACCCAGGCAGAGGTGGTTGAACTGCTGCGATGGGCCGATGTGTTCACGGCCCCTTGCCTGGTGGCCCAGGACGGCAACGCCGACGGTCTGCCGACCGTGCTGCTGGAGGCAATGGCGATGGGAGTGCCGTGCATTGCCAGCGATGTGACGGGGATTCCCGAGGTCATCACCGACGCCAACGGCGTGTTTGCGGCAGAGCCAGGGGTGGCCAGGAGGTCAGCGAATACCGAGCAGACCGGGATCCTGATCCGTTCGGGTGTCCTCGGCGATCTGGTTGATGCCCTGGTGACCGTAGCGTCGTCGTCGTTCGATCGGCAGTCGGTTGCCCTTGCTGCTCGACGGCTGATCGAGACGTCGTTTGATTCCCACCGGCAGTCAGCGCTGTTGCAGGACCTGCAATCGGGTAGGACCGCAGGCGAAATTGGTAGGACTCCCGGGACTAGACCGGGCAGACCAGCGGATCGGGTGCTGGAAGAGGCGGTGACCCTCTCATGATGCGTGTCGCCTATCTGTGTCTGGACCCCGGGGTTCCGGTTTTCGGTTCCAAGGGTGCCTCGGTCCATGTCCAGGAAATCATTCGTAGTTGGCGTGCACGTGGCGCCGATGTGACGATCTACTGCACTCGGCCGGGCTCCGACATTCCGGCTGATCTTGCCGATGTCCCGGTGGTTGTTCAGCCCATTCCCCAGGGCAATGGGGTCGAACGGGAACGTGCCCAGGCTGCTGCCGCTACGGCATTGGCCGACCGGGTCATCGCCGATGGTGCAACGGTGGTGTATGAGCGCTATTCGCTGTTCAGCGACGCTCTCGCCCGGGTGACTTCTGCGCTGAACATTCCGGGATTCCTTGAGGTCAATGCCCCGCTGATCGATGAGCAACGTATCCATCGTTCCCTAGTGAATGAGGATGTTGCTCTTGAGGTGTTGCAGCGGCAGGTGGCTGCGGCAGCCCGCACGGTGTGTGTGTCCGAACCGGTCGCTGGGTGGGTGAAGGACCGGGTGTCCGTTGAGCATCATTCGACGGTTGCGGTGGTCGCGAATGGGGTGAACGTCAATCGGATTCAGCCAACGCCCGAGACTGTGGGCACCCCCGTGGTGGTGTTTGTTGGAACGCTGAAACCCTGGCACGGCGTCGAGACGTTGATCCAGGCGAAGGCTGTTGCGTCGACCGATTGGGCGTTGCGGATTGTTGGAGCCGGGCCTGAAGGTGAGCGGCTGCGTGAACTAGCGGCGTCGACCGGCACAGCCGTCGAGTTCACCGGAGCCATCACCCCCGAGCTCATTCCGGCGGCGTTGGCTGGCTGTGCGGTTGCTACGGCGCCCTATCCGGCCATGAAAGACGCGAATGACCAGTACTTCTCGCCGTTGAAGATCTATGAATACTGTGCCGCGGGGTTACCGGTGGTGGCATCCCGGGTGGGTCAGGTGCCAGCCATTATCGACGACGGCGTGACCGGCCTTTTGGTGGATCCCTCAAATCCTGCGGCGCTTGCAGCCGCACTTGACGATCTGGCGGGGGCTCCGCTCGCGAGGGCTGCAATGTCGGATGCTGCACGCACGATGGCCACCGCTCATCACAGCTGGGACAGCGTGTTGGACCGAATCACTGAAGGGATCATGGCATGAGCCTTTCGAAGACCCCTTCGGCTCCGGAAATCATCAGGGCACCGGAACCTGCGACGCTGCCCACCATCGGTCCCAAGATGGCGCGCAGCCCGCTGCGCCGGACCATCAATATCGCCAAACCCCATCTACGCAAACACCGGATGCTCATGGGCGGCGGAGTGGTGGCGTTGCTCTTTGAAGTGATTTTCAGGGTCCTGGAGCCGTGGCCGGTGAAGTTTGTGGTCGATGCCATTTCGCGCAGCCTGGGTGCCGAGCTTGCCGGAACCGGTCCGTTGGCGACCGAGGGGCTGCTGCTGGCTTGCGGCGTCGGGCTCCTGGTGATCATTGGGATGCGGGCGCTGTGTAACTATCTGGCCACTGTGGCGTTTGCCCTTGCCGGATCGCGGGTGGCTACCGAGCTGCGCGGACGGGTCTTTGAACATGTCCAGTCGCTATCCACGCGCTACCATTCCTCGTCGCGGACCGGTGACACCATCCAGCGGTTGGTGGGCGACGTCGGCCGGCTGCAGGAGGTGGCGGTCAGCGCCGGGCTGCCGCTGATCGCCAATTGCATCACGCTGGTGGTGATGGGCGGCGTGATGTTTTGGCTTGATCCGTTGCTGGCGTTGGTAGTGGTGGTGGCGTGTGCCAGCTTCCTGCTGTTGTCGCGACTGAGCACCGGGAAAATCACTGTCGCTGCGCGGAGAACCCGGAAGGGTGAAGGGTCGTTAGCCAACACCGCCCAGGAGAGTCTGGGCGCCATTCGGGTGGTGCAGACCTATGGGCTGGAGAAGACCCTGTCGGACCGGTTTGGCAGCAGCAACCAGAAGACGCTGAAGGACGGGGTGCAGTCCCGTCGTTTGGCGGCCGCGTTGGAGCGACGCACCGATGTCATTGTCGGCGTTGCTACCGCCGTCGTCCTGGCTGGTGGCGGCTGGCGGGTGGTGCAGGGAGCGATGACTCCCGGCGACCTGGTGCTGTTTCTGATGTACCTGAAGACTTCGATGAAGCCGTTGCGCGATTTGGCCAAGTACACCGGGCGGATTGCCAGGGCGACGGCGTCCGGTGAGCGGGTGGCCGATCTGCTCGATGAGCGGGTGGACATTGTCGATGCCCCGGACGCTGTGTCCCTGGGTAAAGCGTGGGGCGATGTCGAGTTCCGGGACATGACCGCCGCCTACGGTGATGGTGCGCCGGTGCTGAAGAACCTCAACCTTTCGCTGGTGGGCGGTCGCACGACGGCGATTGTGGGTCCGTCCGGGTCCGGAAAATCGACGTTGGTGTCGCTGATGGTGCGGATGATGGATCCGGTGTCGGGATCGGCCCATGTTGATGGTCTTGATCTGCGGACGGTGAAGCTTGAGTCGTTGCGGTCGAATATCAGTCTGGTGCTGCAGGACGCTGTGTTGTTTACCGGCACCATCCGGGAAAATATCCGCTATGGCCGTGCCGATGCTTCCGATGAAGAAGTGGAGCGGGCTGCGATGTTGGCCAATGCCCATACGTTCATCGCAGGTTTTGCGGACGGGTACGACACCCTGGTCGGCGAGCGCGGCGGCACGTTGTCCGGTGGGCAACGGCAGCGGATCACTATTGCGCGGGCGTTGCTTCGCGACGCGCCGGTGGTGATTCTCGATGAGGTGACGACCGGGTTGGATCAGGAGTCACGGTCCGAGGTGTTGGCTGGTCTGGCCACTCTGACCGAGGGTCGTACCACCATCACGATTACCCATGAGGCGTCGGTGGCTCTCACCCATGATCGGGTGGTGTGGTTGCAGGACGGTCGGGTGCTGCTGGATGGATCTCCTGCTGAACTGATGGAGCATCAGGTGTTTGCTTCCTGGGTTCGTCAGCAGCAGGCAGCCGATGAAGCACATCTGGCGGAGAAGTCCGCCGGTGGTGCAGGATGAGCGCCATGACTGTCAGCCCGACGTCGACCGTGGATATGGCTTTGCCTGGTCTTGCCCCGTTTTTCGATAGTGACCAGCTGAGCGAGCTGCTGGGTCGGCCGGTGCGTGCTGATCGGCTTCGGCATAAGCCGGGGACGTCGGCGGTTGCCAGGTTGCGGGAGGACGACGGCGGGATCAGCTGGCTAGCCACCTATGCCCCCCCTGTAGCGGTCAAGCTGGAGAAGGTCTTTGCTCGGGCGGTGGCCAGCGGGCTGGAACTAGGGCACGTGGTGTTGCCGGATCATCCAGGCCACCGTCTGGTGACGGGTCCGATCGAACTGGATCACCGTTTGTACAAGCCATTGGCGCGTTTTCGCAGGGCGGGGATGGAGCGTCTGTTCACCGATCGGGTGGTGTGGGTGCTCAATTACAACCCGCAGCGCAGGGTGGTGTTTGAGGTTGTTCGTGGGGAGGAGCGGTTGGTGTGCAAGGTCGGGACTGCTGTCCCCTATGCCGATGGACAACTTCTGTCGCAGCTTGCTGCCAGTGGAGTCCCTGTGTTGGAGACTGTTGAGCCCATGGGGTTGCCTTCGTCGCGGCAGCTCCAGTACTTCACCTGGTTTGGTACTGGTGATCTCAGCACCGTGGAGCAAGGTAACGCCGGTGCAGCCTCGTATGCTGCCGGTGTGGCGTTGGCTCTTCTTCATGCCCAACCCCCTGCGTTTGGTACTCATCGGTGGCGGGCGCCGGCCGGATCGCTTGTGGACCTGGTGGAGGAGAACTCGTTGTTGTCTCCGGAGCTTGCTGGCCGTCTTGAGCGGTTGCGTGCCGGGTTGGAGCCGTTGCTGCGACGTCCGGGCAGGGCGGCGCTGATGCATGGCGATTTTTCCGCCGATCAGGTGCTGGTCGATGGCTCCGATATTCGGTTGACCGACCTGGAGCGTTGTACCTATGGTGCCGGCGCATCGGATCTGGGCAGTTTTGCAGCGGTTGAGATTTTGCACGGCGCTGCTGACGGCTCTCTGGCGAAGGGCTCCGAGGTGTTGTCGCTTCCCCGTACTGCAGCCATGCTGGACGGCTACAGTGCTGGGCCGACTGGTGCCACCGATTCCGAGGTGCTGGCGTGGACCATCTTTCACCTGCTCAGCCGTCTGAGCAACTCTTTTCGGTCCTGCTCCCCCACCTGGCGGCACGACATGGCTAACCACCTTGAGCTGATGGAGGACATCCTGTGGTGACAACTGTTCCTGAGAGCATGGCCGATCGTTCCGGCCGAGAGCTAAAGGTTCATCGGGCGTGGCCCAAAGATGGTGGTCGGCTGATCTTTGAGGCCTCTGACGCCGAGAACGGCCAGATACGTGCCGGGACAATCGAGCACGACGGCAGAGTGAGGCTGTCCCCCTTTGCCGAAGATCCCCTGTTGACTGGTTTGCCTGGCGCTGCGGCCCAGGGGCAGCTGTTGGTTCATCGGTACAAACGGCGTGCTGTGGTGCGCGATGCTGTGGGCTTCACCAAGCTTCTGGTGCCAGGGAAGGCTGAAGGCGTGGCTGCGTCCCATCGGCTGATGCGTGCGTTGGCTCAGCCGTCGGGGATCGTGATGCCCGACGTCGTTAGTCAGCATTCGGCGGGTGTGACCCTGACAGCGGTCCACGGGGTCAGTTTCCACGAACTGGGTCAGGCGGTAACGGGACAGGTCTCTTCGAGCCACGTCTCTCCGCATCAAGGGTCTTCGCAGCCGCCCCTGTCCGAACGAGTTCCCTCAGTCGAGGACGGGTGGGAGCAGGCGTGGCACCAGTGGGCGGTGCGCTGGCCCAGGTTGGCTGTAGCGCCGGCTGTGTCGGGTGTGCCTGAATTGCCCACCCACTCGACGCGGGATGAAGCTCGGACGGTGTCTCGCTGGGTGAACCAGGTCCAGGAATTCGGAGCGTTGGCCGTTTCAGCTGAAAGACTCCAAGGAGCATCGTCCCAGGTGGCTCGTCTACTGATTTCCGGAGCGCCCGAACGGTCTGTGTTGTCGCATCGGGATTTGCACGACAAACAGCTGCTGTTCAACGCTGATTCTGGCTCGGTCGGGTTGATCGACTGTGACACTGTGTCGGTCGCCGAGCCGGCGCTGGATTTGGCAAATTTGTTGGTACATATCGACTTTCGGCGAGCGCAGGGTGTCTTCTCTGCTGCTGCGGCATCGACCGCTAAGCAGGCAATCCTTGAAACCGCTTTGGCAATGAAGGTGTCCGACACCCGGATGCACGCCTATTCAGCGGCGACCAGATTGCGGCTGGCTTGTCTGTATGCATTTCGGCCGCCGTATCGGGCTGTCGCTCACTTCTGGTTTGAGCGTCTGGAAGCGGATCTTCGGAAGTAAGGCGAGAGGTTTCTTGCTGCAAACACCGCTCGGGTGCGACGTAGCGACTTTTGATCTGATGTATCCGACATCTGAATAGGCGTTTTTGCGCCCACGGGAAAAGCTGACTTTTCGGCCACAAAACCCGGAGAAAATTGGGTATTTCAGAGTAATTATGTGGTTTATGCTTTGAGGGTCTCGATCAATATTCTCTGGGGGAATTCAATGTCACTATTTTCCGGGCACCACCCTGTCCAGACCCGCACCGCAGACCTTGGTCGTCCCACGTTGGTACAGCCACATTCCGGTAAACATGGGCAGGTCCGCAGCGGTGTCAGGAAGATTCTGGCTGGCTTTGTCGGTTTACTACTGGTGGCGACGACTTTCTCCCTTGGGGCTGCACCAGCGGCGGCCAGTCCTGAATCTGATGTCATTCAGGCGAGCCCAGCGCCGAGCACCCTGGATCTTGCCAACAAGCAACAGATCCTGGACGTTTTCAACGGCATTAACGTGTTCCGTGCGAACAATGGGTTGGAGCCGGTCAACTTCAACGTGACCGCCGCAGAGGTTGCCGAAGACTGGTCCGACTACATGGCGACGAACCAGATGTTTCTTCACAACCCCGGCTATGCCTCGGATCCAAGGGTTGCCAATCGGTGGACACGCGCCGGGGAAGTCATCGCTGCCCGGTGGGACACCACAGGCCAGAGTCTTGTCACCCAATGGGAAAATTCGCCGGGACATCGCTCGATCTTGAGCGACCCCGGGTTCAAAACAATCGGAGTCGGCATCTTCATTACGGGCAACAAGGATTACCGGAATGAACCGCGCAACTACACCATGTACGGAACAGTTAACTTCTTCACTTTTGTACAACCTCCCGTGGGAACATACGCAACGGCGCAGGACTACTTCGACGGAAAACCTTCCCTTGATGTGCCGCCCCTCAGCAAGGTGACAACCCAGTCGCCGACGTGGGATAACTCGACAGGTA
This sequence comes from Arthrobacter flavus, assembly GCF_039526005.1. Classification (NCBI taxonomy): domain Bacteria; kingdom Bacillati; phylum Actinomycetota; class Actinomycetes; order Micrococcales; family Micrococcaceae; genus Arthrobacter; species Arthrobacter flavus. The sequence goes on from NZ_BAAAIJ010000002.1 coordinate 106,615, forward strand.
ACTACACCATCCCCGCGGTGACCGGCGTCGACTACTTCGTCAACCAGAAAAAGACTCCGGCGGGCACCCACCATTCTGGGTGGAACCGGATCAATATCGAAGCGCGAGCACAGCCGGGGTATCAGCTCTTCGGAACAGTGTCCTGGTCCCACACTTTTGTCCGTCCGTCCACCACAGTAACTCCTGCACCCGTGGTCTTCACCGACAAGGACGGCACCGCTCAGGACACCATCACGATCCCTTCAACAGAGGGAGTTGAGTACACAATCGGCGGTACTCGCACCCCCGCAGGAACCCACCCGGGGAAGGGCTACGTCAGCGTCTACGCGAACGCTAAACCCACTTACATCATTCGGGACGGTGCCACTACGCGTTGGACCAAGGAGTTCAAGGAAACCCCTTACCGGGTAACTCCTGCACCCGTGGTGTTTACCGACAAGGACGGCACCGCCAAGGACACTGTCACGATCCCCTTCACCACAGGTGTCGAGTACTTACTCGCCGGTAAGCCAACTGCCAAGGGCGTCTATACGGGTAAAGGTGCCGTCACCGTGACCGCCCGTGCCAGGACCGATTACGTTCTTGAACCCGGTGCCACCGCCAAATGGACCACCACGTTCAGCAGCGCTAACGCGCCGTACGCACCGCCGAGAGTCTCGCCCTTCGCGGATGTCTCCACCAAGCAGCTGTTCTACAAGGAAATGTCCTGGCTCGCTGCACAAGGCATCAGCACCGGTTGGAAAGAACGAAACGGAACCAGCACCTACCGTGCGCTTGTGCCGGTCAACCGCGACGCCATGGCGGCGTTCCTTTACCGTGCAGCCGGATCCCCCGACTACACACCTCCAAAGCGGTCTCCATTCGCGGATGTCTCCACCAACCAACTCTTCTACAAGGAAATGTCCTGGCTCGCTGCACAAGGCATCAGCACCGGCTGGAAAGAACGGAACGGAACCCGTACGTATCGTCCGCTGCAGCCAGTCAACCGCGACGCCATGGCAGCATTCCTCTCCCGTGCAGCCGGATCCCCCGACTACACACCACCAAAGCGGTCTCCATTCGCGGATGTCTCCACCAACCAACTCTTCTACAAAGAAATGTCCTGGCTCGCTGCACAAGGCATCAGCACCGGCTGGAAAGAGCCGAACGGGACGAGCACGTATCGTGCGCTGCAGCCAGTCAACCGCGACGCCATGGCAGCATTCCTTTACCGTGCTGACGGAAGACCATAACCGTCCCTCCCTTCTGACGCTATTCCGATAGCAGCAGAAGGGAGGAATGGGTACCTGGCATGCCGGTGGCGGTGAGCGCCTAGGAAACTAGACCGCTGCCACGGCCGGTTCCGCGAACCACAGCTTGGTTTCGCCATACTTTTTTTCGGCAAATCGTTCCAGACCGGCTGGCCACTCAGGTTCCTGCGAGCGCGATGAACGTTCCAGTACGACGACAGCGCCCTCTGCCAGGTGGGGAACCAGGGTTTTGAGGATGTCGGTCAGCGCCTCGTTTTCTACCGGATAGGGAGGATCCATCAAAACGAGATCCCATTGATCCGACGGAACAGCCCGATCCAGGTAGGTTTCTACCCTGAGGTGGTGCACTCGGACAGTCGGGTGTTTGAGGGTTTTGTTCACCAGGTCGGCGTTGGTTCGGCTCACTGCAACGGCTTTGTCGCCCGATTCCACCAGATCGACGATCTTTGCTCCACGGCTGGCGCTTTCGACACCCAGCGAGCCGGAACCGGCAAAGAGATCGAGCACTCTGGCATCGGTGATGACCTCGTAGGCGTCGAGACGCGAAAACAACGCCTCTTTGACCCGGTCAGTGGTGGGCCGTGTTGCCGTGCCCGGAACACTGAATAACGGTATGCCTCCAGCGGCTCCGGCGATGATTCGACTCATGTTTCAACTGTATCGACATGACGTGGAACGTTTGGCCACCGATTGCGGTGTGCCGAGAGGGGCGGCACATGGTTGGGATCGACTCGGGTTGTCGCAATGGCTGGGTCAACTACTACAGATTCAGACGGTGTGCTGGGATACGCCGTCGTCCCTGATGATCGGGAGATAGCGCGAAGAGGTCCAAAGCCCCTAGCCATTCGGAGGCTGGCAGGCCGAGAATACGCTCATGAACACTATGGATGCTTCATCAGAGACGCCCGACCGTGAGTTCCACGAATACTTGCCCGGTGTGGGGATTAGCCTGGGCGCGGGCGCCGGCGCCACGATAGGTGTGGCGATTGCGGGTGGACCTGGCATAGCGGTGGGCGCTGGCATCGGGGCAGCCATCGGGTTGCTGGTGGGTGCTGTTGCGAGGCTGATGTACAGACCATAAGCGGCTTCGGCTGGCCTGTTGTGGATGGACCACCTGTCGTTGAGGGCAGACCGGGGGCTTCCTATTCGCTGGTGTCCGCCAGCACCTCAGACATCAGCCGATCAAACTCGGCTGGCTGTTCCCACATTGGTCGGTGCCCTGAGGTCTCAAACACACGCAGTTCCTTGGAGGGAGCAGCCAGCATCTCGTACCACTCTTCCGCGAGGTCGGCGCGACCAGGGGCCTCGTAACGTCCCTGCGCCAGATACACGGGGATATCAAGGCTCGTCACCTGTTCTCTAAAGTCGATCTCTTGCAGTTGTGGGTAAAGCATTGCGAAGACGTCGAGGGTGACGCCCAGGTTTCGAATCTTTTCAACGTTGGAGTACTCCTCGACAAAGAGCCCTTCGAAGTTTTGGCCTGCACCCTCGGCGTTCGGCGTGTGGTCGTACGGATGAACGAGTTGTTCGGTGCCGATCGCCGGTTCGTAATGTCTGATGTCGGTGTACGGCGGCGGACCGTTTGCCTCCAGTGTGGCTGCCAATCCGGCGTCGCCGGTGCTGCGTGCCCACTCCAACGCATCCTCGTAAAAGATGATGTCGGTGGCGCGCTGGCTCACCATCTGGCCGACGCCGACGAAGGCACGGTAGAGCTGAGGTTCACGATCTGCGAGAAGCACCCCGAGCGTTGACCCCCAGGATTGTCCGACCAGGTAGATACGGTCCTGACCGAACCTTTGGCGAAGATACTCTGTGACAGCTAGTGCGTCGCGAATTGCGTTTTCAAGCGTAAAGGTTGATGCCGGCTCGAATTGGTGCATCGACTTGCCGGTGCCTCGCTGGTCGAGGGTCGCAACGACAAAATCCTGCTCCAGGGCTCCCCCGTGGTTGCGCATCGCTCCCAGTTCTGTGCCTCCGGGACCTCCAGCAAGAAACAGCAGAACCGGGTTCGTGTCGCTGCGTCCTCGGATCATTACGCTCAGCTGATGATCTCCGACATCCACATTTGCGAACTCGGAGACGCTTCCTGGCAACGGGGTGCCGTCCTCGGCAACGATAGGGTCCGTGGATCCCGGCAACGCGACGAAGAACCCGAGAAGAAGAACAATGACCCCGGTCAGAGCCGTCAGTCCGCGGAACAAGAATGTCCGTGTACGCCGGTGAACCGGAGCACTAGTGTCTTGGCCTTTGTGCTGCTTTCTCGACCGAACAAACGCAGCACCAAGGATGGCGCCCAACATCATCGGGATCAGCACCAGAAGCCAATGGAACCCCCGTCCGGTGACAAAGGCGATGATGCCGTATATCGAGTCGAGCCGAATCTCGTCCACGGTTGGGCCTTGAACACCTGCACGGAAGAGCTCGAACGACACTAGGAAAAACACTGGTGCAACAAGAATCGCCCACCGAGAGCGAAGAGCGACGCCGCTGGCGGCACCGACCAGCAGACTCATCGCCACAGTTACTGCGGCTTGGATTTCCGTCAGGGGGCCTCGGGGGGTCAGCCAACCGGCCATCAGCGCATACCCGACCGTCACAGCCGCAGTGGTTGCAAGTCCTACCCACGGTTTAGCGAGGGTGTTGCTCAGTCGGCTTGGCTCGGCCGGGGCAGTCTGGGACGGCGAAGGGGCTAGCTGCTCTTTTGACATTTCCGTAACTTCCTTGAGGTGGCGATCCTCATCTGTCATGGAGGGGGCGATCCTTATCTGGAGACCAAGTCCCGTAAATCCAGAGTCTGCGGCTTCAACTGGTTCGCCCACTTCCCATTCGACTGCTCACCCAGCCGTCGGCACAGAGTCGAAGGTCCTACAGTGCCGTGCAGCAACCCGGGTGTCCGCAGTCGTGCCGTGAGCCTTTTGTCAGGCCAGGCCAGTCGCCAGGACTCGAGGACTCGAGGACCCACCGACCCACCGACCCACCGACCCACCGATGACTGTGCTGCCTCGCCGACCCACGATGACTGTGCTGCCTCGCCGACCCACGATGACTGTGCTGCCTCGCCGACCCACGATGACTGTACAACCCCGCACGACCCACGATGACTGTACAACCCCGCACGACCAACCAGACCGAGCCGCCTCGCACCCCTCAGCGAGCGACAACAAACCCCACCGCATCCCTCGTGCTCCTTTCCCCGTTGTTTTTGCCTGCTGGCGAAGCTTGCGTAGCTGTGCCTGTCGGAACCTGGTCAACCCGTAGGGCAAGAGAGCGGGGCAAGGTGGGAGGAAATAAGCGACGTAGGAGCGCCGGACACGGTGGGTTGATCGCGCAGCGGCGTAGCCGTTGAGCTGGTGGAGCAGGTACGTATGATCCGAAGGAGTCTCAATGATGTTGTCAACCGCTCCCGGACGGTGTTTGGG
>NZ_BAAAIJ010000003.1:0-75291 GCF_039526005.1 Arthrobacter flavus
TATCCTATTGAGAAGCGCCGCTAGAACAGCCGCCTGAACATCTCCTCAGCAGCGGAAATCACCACGAACCGCGAAGAGCCCCTATATTCACACGTGGCAGGGCTTCATCTACCTGGCCACCGTGATCGACTGCTATTCGAAGAAAGTTGTGGGCTGGTCCATCGCCGATCACATGCGCACCGAGCTGGTCGCGGACGCCCTGACAAACGCTGCCCGGACCAACCGGGTGGAGGCAGGCGCAATTTTCCACTCGGATCGCGGCAGCGTTTACACCTCAACCATGTTCAGGACATTGGTCACCGATCTGGGTATGCGATCTTCGATGGGCCGCACCGGGGTGTGTTGGGACAACAGTCTGGCCGAGAGCTTCTTCGGCGCCTTGAAAAACGAACGGGTCTACCGGACCGTCTACGCCACCAAATTACAGGCAAAACGGGACGTTATTCGCTACATCGAGGGCTTCTACAACAGCCGCCGCCGGCACTCAGCCCTCGATTATCGCCGACCCAATGAAGTCCACTACAGTGACCAGCAGCCAGCCCTGGCAGCGTAGAGAAAACCACCAAATCCGCTGTCCGAAACCACCGCAGCAGCTCAGATTTCGGTGCTTGGCCTCGGCAGGTCGACTCGGAGGGTTGGCCTACGTGGTTGTCGGCGAGGGTGATGCAGACAAGGCTTTCCTAGGGCAGGCTTACGGTGAGTCAAACCCAGTAGATAGATTGATACGACGACGCCCGGCGCGTGGTTTTCTTCCATGTGCTTGCGGGGGTTGCCGAATTTGAGAACGACTAGACGGTAATGAGAACTAAGAAGGTGCTGGCGGCAGCTCGCAGCCGTGGGCAAGACGGGATAGCGGAAGCCGGGGAGTCCTCCCGTTCCGCAGTCCGCATCAGGCAACGATCCAGATGCCAGCGGATCGATCTACCTCACCGTGGCTGGGAAGTGTCCTTATTCGACTCGTCAACGGTTTGGGGTCGCTTTATCAGATCCTGCCCATTGGTGGCGTTTCTCTACCCTTCGGTGAGACTTTTTGGGGAGGTGCGTAGTGGACGCAACGCCCTTTGACCATATCTATTGAGAATGATTATAGTTTAGGCCATGTTGATTTTCTGGAGCATGGCTACATGAGCGTCCCGCCGACCACAGCTGCGTCCCCCATGGTGCCCGACAGTCCTTTGGCAGCGGTACGTCGACGAAGCTTCTTGAAGTCGGCGGCGCTGCGCGTTTTTTTGGGATTTGGTGTGGTGCTCACTGTTTTGGTGTCGGCGAGTGTGGGCCCGGTTGAGGTGTCATTGACTGATTCGCTACGGATCATCGTTGGGCATGTCATTTCGGGAATGCCGTGGATGACGGACGGATCAATATCGACCCTGCAGGATCAGGCGGTGTGGCAGTTTCGTTTGCCGCGGTCCCTGATGGCTGCGATTGCTGGTGGCGGGTTGGCTTTGGCTGGCACGTTGATGCAGGCTGTGGTCCGTAATCCCCTGGCCGAACCCTACATTTTGGGCGTTTCCGCCGGGGCTGGCGTGGGCGCTGTCCTTGTGATTGTTTTGGGATCGGCCGCGGTGGGTGGGTTGGGACTTCAAGCCTCTGCCTTTGCCGGTGCGTTATTCGCCACGGTCGCGGTCTACCTGTTCGCCCGCCAGCGCGGAAGTATTTCGCCGACTCGGCTGATCCTTTCCGGTGTTGCCTTGGGTTCCCTGTTCAGTGCGGTAACTAGTTATCTAACGATCACTACTGATGCGCAGAATGTGTTCAGTGTGCTGTTCTTCTTGCTCGGGAGTGTGTCTGCGGTGACGATGGGCCAGCTGGCCAGTCCTGCCGTCGTTCTTGGTTTGGTGCTGGTTCTGGCGTTGACGCAAGGGCGTTCCTTGAACGCGCTGCTGACTGGGGACGAAGCGGCGACTTCGCTCGGGGTGGATGTGCAGAGGCTGCGCGGGGGACTGCTGATTGCTACCGCTCTGCTGACCGGGACCATCGTCTCAGTCGCGGGTGGGATCGGGTTTGTTGGATTGGTCATTCCGCACGTCTGCCGGATTCTAGTCGGCAGCGATCATCGAAGGATGCTACCCGCCGCAGTAATTGCCGGCGCATTGTTTTTGTCACTGGCAGATTTGCTCTCCCGCACCGTCGCTGCTCCGACAGAAATCCCCTTGGGCATCCTGACCGCCATGGTTGGGGCACCGTTTTTCCTCTGGTTGATGCGCCGTAAACGGGCACTTCAGGCTGGGATGAACCGATGAGAGTTACCTTCGAGCAGGTCAACGTTCACCTCGGTGGTGCCCACATCATCCGTAGCGCCAACCTGGACGTTACTTCCGGTCATACGGTGGGTATCCTCGGCCCGAATGGAAGCGGGAAGTCCACCCTGCTGCGCAGCCTGTACCGGGTCACCAAGCCCACCGGCGGAACGATCCGGCTCGACGGCGAGGACGTATGGGCGTTGCCATTGCGTACCGTGGCGAGGAGTGTGGCAGTCATGGCCCAGGAAGCCGAATCCGAATTCGACTTGGACGTGCTCGACGTCGTCCTGCTAGGCCGGGTCCCACACCGCAAAGGCTTCGGCTCTGACACCTCGGAAGATCTGCAGCTAGCGACCGAGGCATTGAACGACGTCGGCGCCCTCGCGTTCGCCGGGCGGGCTTTCTCCGGTCTTTCGGGTGGCGAAAAGCAACGCGTCCTATTGGCTAGGGCACTGGTTCAGCGAAGCAGGGTCCTGGTCCTTGATGAACCCACCAACCACCTGGATATTGCTTTTCAGCTGGAGCTAATGCACATCATCTCTCACTTGGGCTTGACCACTCTGGCGGCACTCCACGACTTGAATCTCGCGGCGGCGCACTGTGACGAGATTGCGGTGATGCACGCGGGATCCGTGCAGGCATTCGGCCCGCCAGAGGACGTCCTGACAACTGAACTGATCGGTGACGTCTTCGGCGTCCGCGCGCACCGCCTCACTCACCCCGATACAGGCGGCCTGTTGATCGCTTACAGCCCGCAACACCACAAACACCAAGTCCGTCCAACACCCGCATCATCACTATTGAAAGCAGCACGCACATGAAGCATATGAAGCAGCCAAACCTGATCTTTCGAGGCACCGCCGCTTTGGGAGTCGTCCTGCTGGTCAGTGCCTGCGGGAGCGGCGTGGCGACCACACCCGAGAAGCCCGGCACCACGGGAGGCGATTACGAGCCCGTTACCGTCGAGAACTGTGGACGGACCCTGGACTTCTCCGAGGCTCCCTCGGCGGTAGTGGGGATGAGTCCTTCCCAAACCGGCCTGATGCTGCGCCTAGGCCTGGGCGATCTGTTGGTCGGTCAAGCCCAAACGGATACTTCGGATCTGCCCGCTGACATTGCAGCGGACGCCGAGGACATTCCGGTACTCAGCGACGACGCGCCACCGACTAGGGAAATCCTGCTGGGCGCAGAACCTGACTTCGTCTATTCACCTACCGGGTACGAATTCACGGCCGAGCAGGGATTCGCCAGTATCGAACAGTTGGAGCAGGCAGGGGTCGGTGCCTACACCGCGACCGGGGGTTGCTTGGAACGCCGCAATGTTGGAACCGTGGACGACATTTTCATCGATATTGAGAACCTCGGTAAAATCTTTGCGGTACCCGGTGCCGCTGCTGAACTCGCGGCACAGGGCCAGGAGGATCTGGACGAGGTCGCCGAAGCCATCGACGGACTTCAGAAGCTGACCGTAGCGCAGGTTTTCGTGGAAGGCACCTCCCTGTCTGCGATCGGGGCTGGCATCGAATACGACATGATCCAGACAGCAGGCGGAGACAACGTGTTCTCTCCTGAAGACCCGGCCTTCGCCGATTTCTTCGCTGCCAGCATCTCCCCGGAGGCTCTCGCCGAGGAAAACCCCGACGCCGTCGTCTTCGCCGTCACCGGGCCCGAGCAAGAGACCGCCACGATTGAGTACCTGCGTGAGACGTTCCCCGACATGGCCGCCGTGAAAAATGACCGCCTGATCAGTCTTTCTGCCTCCGACACGTTCCCTGGCACCTTGGGCAATATTGATGCGGTCCGCCAGATCGCTGAAGGGCTTTACCCGGACGCTTTCACCGGTGGGCGGGACTGAACCTGGATGCGTTGGGAGCGGTAGCTAATGTTTGTTAGCCAACCCATCCTCCGGCTTGCCCTGACCGCGAAGTGGTATCTTGGGGCAACAATCCTGGCAGGCCTGGGAGCTTCGGCGGCGGCGGTTGGTGCCGCGTTCTCGTTCGCCGCTGCAGTCGCAGCTATTCTGGGATCCATCCAGACCGGCTCAGGGACCGCTGACGCATCGGGAACCGCTGCAATGGTGGCCCCGCTGATCTGGGCAGGCGTCTTTACCTTGGCCCGAACGGGGCTCTTGTGGCTGCGGGATCAGTTCGGGACCTTAGCGGCCATCTCGGTAAAGAGTAGGGTCCGTTCCCAGCTGATGAACCACCTGTTCACCCTAGGTCCCGGGCGGCCGGGCGCAGGCGGCACCCAGGCAACAGTTGTCGACGGCGTTGAGCACCTTCAGGCCTATGTCGGGTTCTATCTGCCGCAGCTCGTGGTCACAGCGATCGTTCCGGCCGTGCTGGTCGGGATTTTGGCCACCCGCGATTTTTCCGTAGCACTGGTTGTGCTGCTGGGCGTGGCTACTGTGCCGTTGGCGCAGAGACTTTGGAACCGGATGCTCGGCGAGCGTGCTGAGGAACATTGGGAAGCTTTTTCCGCCTACTCGGCCCGGATTACCGACACCCTTAAAGGGATCGACACTTTGGTGGCCCTTGGAGCGGCGAAAAGGCAAGGCAAACGGTTGACCGCTGATGCAGAAAAACTGCGCGAGGCCACCAACGCCAACCTTCGTGCCTCACTCGGGGTGTCAGTGGTGACCGCCTCCGCGATGAGCATCGGTACCGCAGGGGCCACAGTTCTGGCGGCATTTCATGCCGCCGACGGCAGCCTCAACACCGCCGATGTGTTGTTGGTGCTCTTTCTCTCCGCAGAGTGTTTTCGCCCGCTGCAGGAACTGCAGAACTACTGGCATGAGGGTTTTTACGGAATTGCAGCCGCCGCGGGCATCAACCGGGTCCTAGAGACGAAGCCCACCGTCAGCGACAGTCCGGACGCGTTTCCTCTGGCATTGAGCGGACCGCCTGCGCTGGAAGTGAAAGCAGTCGGGTTCACTTACCCCGGAGCCGGCCGGCCGGCGTTGCAGGACGTTTCTTTTACTGTTCCGGCCGGCGCGACGCTGGCCGTGGTTGGACGGTCCGGTGCGGGAAAATCCACGCTTATCCAGCTGATCCTGCGAGACGTTGATCCCACCACCGGGGCAGTCCTCCTGAACGAACGAAATCTGCGTTCGCTGCCTCTGGCCCAGATACGCCGGGCGGCTGCACGCGTTGCCCAGGACATTGTCCTGCTGGACGGGACCATCGCCGAGAACATTCGTCAAGCCAACCCGGAAGCAACCGACGCCGACTTCAGGGAAGCGGTCGCTGGGGCCCGTGTCACCGAGTTCACCGACCGGATCCCGGGCGGCTTGGACAGCCCGGTGGGAGAAGGTGGGGCGCTGCTCTCCGGGGGGCAGCGGCAACGGGTGGCTCTGGCCCGGGCGCTGATCTCCCGTACCCCGCTGCTGGTCTTGGATGAGGCAACCTCGGCCTTGGACGCTGAGAACGAAGCCCTTATCACCGAGGCCCTGCACCTGGGCGGCAACAGCCGGCGCACAACCGTGGTCATCGCCCACCGGCTTTCCACTGTCGTCAGCGCCGACCTGGTAGCCGTGCTTGACGACGGACGACTGGTCGAATTTGGGGCGCCCGGAGACCTCGCAGGGCAGGGCGGACACTGGGCGCAGATGCTTCACGCCCAACTCGCCGACGTGAGCATTGCAGGATTGGGGACCCGGTCATGATCTCAGCACCGCCACCACCCACCGGAACCCCTTTGGTCAGCTTCGCTGGCCTGTCTGCGGCGTTCGCAGGCTGGCGCCATGTGTACATTTTCGTGGTGATCATGAATGTGACTGCGGTGACAGTTGCCGCCGCGGGATCAGCGATTGGTGCCTGGGCCGTGTCAACAGCCATCCTTGGAACCGAGTCCACACAGCTGTGGGCCGCTGCGGCCCTAGTCGGCGCCGCCGTGGTAATCCGCGGGCTCTGTTCCTGGCTCGAATCCTGGCTTGGCCACGATCTGAGCTTCCGGATGATGAGCCGGGTGCGGTCCTGGATCTTCGCTGCCATCGTGCGGCTTGCCCCCGCAGGAATCGCGCACCGGCGTACCGGAGACCTCGCGACCACCACCATGACCGATGCCGAGGCGCTGGAAATCTTCTACGCGCATTCCTCCATCTACATTCTCTCCGCAGCTATCAGCACCCCGCTGCTCTGGGTGGTCGCGGCGACTGTCAACCTCCCTGCCGCGCTGGGCCTGCTCCCAGTACTGGTTCTTGGAGTGGCGGTTCCTCTGTCAATGCGCCGGTTTGCCCGGCGACATGGGGAGCAGATTCGGAGCTGCATCGCTGAACTAGGGGCCGAGGTGAACGAGAACCTTGGTGCCGTCAGGGAAATTACCGGTTACTCAATGGTGGCCGAACGGCTACGACGCGTCGCGGTGATCGATGAGCGCCTGGCCAGGGTGCAGCTGGCTAACGCTCGCCGGGCCGGACTTGAAAACGCCGCAGCGGGCGTCATCGCTGTACTTGCAGCCCTGGTCGGTGCCGCTGTTGGAGCGAACCAAGTGAACGCCGGAGATCTTGCTCCTGAGATGCTCACTCCGCTCATTGTGCTCTGCGGCGCCAGCCCTGCAGCAATCGTTCAATGGATCGCCGTCACCCGCCACTACGGCACCACCGGGCAGGCCGCCGTACGCATCGAGGAGGTGCTCTATGCCCTACCGACGGTGGACCGGACCGGAACTGCTGACGTCGGGTCCGCCCGCGCGGCCCGATTGGATTTGGAGAACGTTTCGTTCACTTGGCCCGCCAAAGACCCTGGCTTTCCCGCTCGTCCCGCAGTCCTCGGAGCCTGCCTGAGCGTTCAAGCGGGCGAACGGGTAGCCCTGGCTGGACGTTCCGGTGCGGGAAAATCTACCCTCGGAGCGCTTATGGCACGCTTTATGGATCCCGACACAGGCCGAGTCGAGGTTGACGGAACAGACCTTCGCCTGCTCTCTGAGACCGCCTTGGCGCGGGCGGTCTCTCTGGTGCCCCAGGAGGTTTACCTCTTCACTCTCACCATCCGCGAAAACCTGCTACTGGCTGTCGAGGACAACGGCACGGTAACGGAGGCGGATCTCTGGGATGCACTCGAAACGGCTCGTGCCGCGGATCTGGTCAGGCGTCTCCCCGCCGGGCTGGACACCCTAGCCGGTGGAAGTGGTGCGGTATTTTCTGGTGGGGAACGTCAGCGTCTGGCTCTAGCCCGGTCAATCCTCGGCGGAAGCCGGGTGCTGATTTTGGACGAAGCAGTCAGCGCCCTCGATGTGAGCAGCGAAAAGGAAATTCGGGAATCTTTTGCCGCAGCGCGCACAGAACAGACGACCATCGTCATAGCGCATCGGCTCTCCACTCTTCTAAGCGCCGAACGTGTGATCGTGCTTGAGGGAGGACGCATCGTCGGCGACGGAACTCACACAGAACTCCTTGTCTCCTGCCCGGCCTACTACGGACTCGTCGCACCCCAGCTGGGTGCTCTCATTCAACACCACCCACCAGTTGAGGACCAGGTGCTATGAGCGCGGAATCACCCCCGCCTACGCCATGCAGCAACTACTATTCGAACCAGAAACCCTTACCGTTGCAACGACCGACTGAACTCACCATCCGCCTACGGGCAAGGCCGACCGTATGAATCGATCGTGATCTTGTCCTACCGCTAATGACGGAGAATGACTTCATGATCCGTGCAGCAAAGATTGAAGGTTTGCTAGTCCAGGTAGACGGGCGGCCGCGAACGCAGCTTGTGATGACTCTGCGTGACGCGGGCGTTCAGCTCAACACATACGCGGAGACGCTGCTCGCTCACTCCACGTTTGATGATCCGCCCGGTCAAACGCTACGAATTGTGGAGCGAACCGTAGAGCAGCTCGGACTTGAACAGGGTGCAGTCCTATCCCAGGTTTTCGCGGCTGCAAGGAAGCAGGGGCTTGAACTCTGTCCTTTGACGGTCGGGCCGTACCTCCGTTTGGCGCTGACGGACCAAGCGAACGCGCCGGACTTAGTCCTATCGGCAGGTCGCAGCCCGGCTGGAGCGATTCACATTGGATCTGAGCCTGTGAGTGAGGACGTGAAGTATCCCAAGGGGTTCTACCTTCGTGTCGTGGACGGGCAGGCGTGGTTGAGGGGTTACTGCTGCGATGATACGTACGTCTGGACTCCGGAGCAGCGCTTCGTGTTCCTTTTGCCTGAGAGTGAAGAGGACGATCCGGTTTCGCATTACTGCAGTTAGTCGAACCTGACGAACGCCTTCACTGATCCGCCACGGAAATTTTCCGTCTGGGTGTAGCCCAGAGATTCGTAGAACGCCTTTTGCTTTGGCTCGTCATCGGTGATCAGGACTTTCTGACGAACGTGGGGATACTCACCGAGCGCTCGTTCAACCAAAGATCGTCCAAGGCCTCTTCTTTGATGGGATGGCAGGACGAGAATGTCTTGGAGATAGCAGATCGAAGCGCCATCGGAAATAACTCGTGCGAGTCCAACCAGGGTCTGGCCATCGTGGGCCGCAACCAAAGTGGAAGACCCCCTTAGCGCGGCTAACAATGCGTCCGGATCTTTCGTGTACGCCAGCCAATCTACTGCTCCATAAAGTTCAAGAACCTCACTGAGCTCGAGATCTGTTGCCTTCACTACCTCGATTGTGGTCATGGTCTATCGAAACACAGGTCAATCAACTGTCTCAGCGACAAAAACTGTGTCGCGTTCGAGGACCGGATTGCGGGCACCTTCGGGGCGCTGGAGATTCGTGACCTGTGATGATTTATGCCGAGTCAGATTGCTATTGGGCACCTTCGGCCTTGTTGAATAGGCAGATGTCGACAATCGAAATCAGGTCTGCTGGAGATCAGGATATACAGGACCTCGCGCTGGTACACGTCCAGGCGTGGCAGTGGGCCTACCGGGGATTAATCCCGGACGTCGTTCTCGAGGGCCTCGATGCTGACCAGCGAGCCAGAAGCTGGAATCAAATGCTGCACCAGCAGATGCTTCCTCGCCCCCTTGTTGCCGTGACTAGCGATTCCATTGTTGGCTTCATCCACGCAGACACCAGCCGGGACAATGACGCCGACGCGCTAACCGGGGAGGTAACCGCCCTGTATCTCGTTCAGAAGCAAGTTGGTGGGGGAGCCGGATATCAGCTGTGGGAAGCGGCACTGAATCAGTTACGCGATAGCGGCCACACCGCACTCACCGTTTGGGTTCTCGAGACGAATCAGCGCGGTCGGGCTTTCTACGAACGAATGAGCATGACCCTGGATGGCGCCACCAAAAAGCATACGATGGGCAGTTCCCTCCTAACTGAAGTACGGTATCGATCCTCATTGGATGCGACCTGAGCGTGCGCGGTGGGGATCCTTCATACCAGCGGCATCAAATCGGAGCATTCTTCTCCGCCGCGTCAAAGACTCGCTGCGCGACTTCCGACGGGGATTCGTGGGAGGTATCGATTAACACTTCGTTTAGATTAGCGGCATCGAGCACTGCTTCTAGCTCGATGGTTCTTTGTAGATGCCAGTCTCGTCCGACAGGATCAGCGATATGCCGCGCCTCGATCCTTCTCTTACGTACTAGTTCCGTGGCTGTCAGGCGAACGACAATGAGCTGCCATTGCTCAAGAATTTCCTCGTACTGCGCCACAGCGGTCTTCTTCTCAATCACGCCTGCAATAACCAACGTGGTCATACCGGCGGCGCGGTAATTCGATACCAAAGCTTCGAGGTTGAGGAGTTCAAGGCGGTGATTGAAAGGGTCCTCTTCAGCAGCGGGCCACGCCTGACGAATGCGGTCCAGGTCGATGACTGCGTGAGGGATCAGTTTTCCTGCGAGTAGATCGCTCATCGCATCGACGGTGGTCGTCTTTCCCACCCCCACTGTCCCGTTCACAAAAATGGCAACGCCTTCAACACCCATATACGCACCCTAGCGTCCTGCCCGGCGGTCCTCCCACTGGCCTGACGGCGACACGGGGGTCCTCTATTGCTTAGTGAGAAACGAATTGTCGGCGGGTTAGATGCAGCACGAGTGCTGTGGGCTCGCATTTCCTGCGTTCTGGCTTCTTAGGATTCCAGCGGACCAGATTTCCGGGTTTGAGGCAGGTGGTGTCCGCCCCCACGCCTGCCGGAGGGCCTGTTCGAGTCCAACCAGCGTGTTAGTCATGGACTCTACGTCCGATCAAGCGTGCGCAAGGATCAGCCAGCCGCGGCCGGGCGCATGGGGGAGATCCCGTACCTCGGGATTAGTGAAGCCGGCTTCTAACAATGATCTGCAGATTGCTTCCTGGGTGCGGAAGCGCAGGGTGGACCTGGACTCGATACGTTCACCATCGGCCAGGAAGATAGTCGGGGAATCGAAAGTAACGAACTCACCATCGACCTTCGTTACGTGGACCCATTCCTCTAGCGGCCCTTCGCCATCAACGTCGACGACCCGTTGGGTAAGTTCCTTGGTCCAGCGGTTCCAGGCCTGATCCGAGGGAACGCGGCTCTCGAACGCGATCAGCCCCCCAACGCCCAGGCATGTGTTGATTGCTCGCAGGGTAGCGATCCACTCGCCGTCCTCAAGGAAGACTTGGGCTACGTTGGCGGTCATCGTGGCAAGGTCGTACTGACGATGGTGGGATGGGTCCGTCGCTACATCAAGAGCTGAAGTAGGTGTCCAAATCACTACGGTCAGGATCAAGAGGGTCATAAACTCGGGCCACCCGCGGGTGATCGAAGATAGCATCTGGCATCAAACCAACGTACTCCAGGCCGGAAGGAATATCCGCTGCCGAGCCGACCCTCATGGCGCGAAATTGTCCTGCGGAGCAGCAGCATCGTTGGCTGAAGCGGCGATCAGGCAACCTACGTGTTCAACGTTGATGTAAAGACCCGGCGAAGTGACAACGAGCGGGGCTCTGTAAATCCTAAGGCCCGGTAAAGCTGCGTCGCTTGAGGGGTGGCGTGCAAATCCACTACCTCGGCGCCTCTGCTTTCCAGCCATGAAATCCCGGCAGACACCACTAATCGCGCGTATCCGCGACCACGGTGCGTCGGTTCAACAAATACTGACGACATCGATCCACTGAGTCCTTGGGGGAATCCCGGACCGGGTAGGCGTTCGTCCAGGGTTGCTATGGCGCACGCAGAGAGCGGCCTGCTAGCAGCATTAGCAGGGTGTAGCGATGATGATTCGGCGTCGATAACGAACGCGCCTAGTGTGCCGCGATTGATCTGGTGAGCAATTGCTTCCTTCGCATTGACGTACCAGGAGGTGTCTTCGATTTCTTCGGGGCGGCTAGCGGCACCGGCGTCGGCCATTGATCGGAACACCGCGTGTCGCATCCTCACCATTTCGAGTACGTCTTCGAGGTCTGCACTTCGTACCTTTACGGAATTTGTCATAGGAACAATTGTGCAGATTGATTGACGTTCCACCCGCATTCTGAGCGAGGGAACCTGCTCAAATAGTTCTAGCTCCTCGGCACGGTCCAGGCCGGACCTTCGCGCACGCTCGAGCCCTAAATTGGTTTGTGTGTCCTCCCGGGCGGGGGTGTTAGTAGGATCGGGTGATGATTTCTTCAGAGTGGGTGCCGTACTACCGCGAAGACGATGGGGAGCTGCTTGGGTACCTCGTCCCGGAAGGAACGTCCTTCGTCCCTGTCACTGTGTTCGGGTATGGGCTCGGTGATGCCGCAGATGAGTACGATGCTTCACAGGTGCTGGAGAGGATTGGGCTGAGCTATTTAGCGGACATCTGGGTGCTGTCCATCGCTGACCGTGACGAACCGATCAATGTGCAGATCGTCGAAGCAAGCCCGCGCGTCCTTCGGGTGAAAAGTGTTGACTACGGGTGGGAGCAGGATTACGGCACGATCATCGAACTTCCGGTTCCAGAAACGGGAAGGCTTCGACGTCAGTAAAATGCTTAGCCTTGAGGTCGATGGCTCGTGAATGGAGCTGAAAGCGTCGGAACGGTCGCGGAACGCCTGGGTGTGAGCGTCCGAACGTCGCATCACCGGCACCACTGTGGGGTCGCTGCACCTTCGGGACGGACAGGAGGCGGGTATCGAACCTATTCGGCAGCGGACGTCGCACGCCTGCGAAGGGTGTTGCTGTTTCGGGACCTTGGTGTGCCGCTGCAGCGAATCCCTGCACTCCTTGAAGCAGGTTCAGCCGTGCGACGAGAAGAACTCGTGCGCCGACGGCTAGAGCTGGTTGCGAAGATCCGGCACCTTCAAGGCGTGGATCAGGAGGTCGAACGGCTTCTTGCGGCTGAGGAGCAAGGCATCCTCATACCCGCAGCTGCGCAGGCTCGGGTCTTCGGGGAGCAGTGGGACCCGACTTGGACGGCGAAGGCACGGGAGCAATGGGCTGATTCGGCACAATGGGCCGAATACACGGAGCGGTCCGCAACCCGCACCGAGGCCGACTGGCACGAGATCGCAGCATCTATGGAGGAGATCACGAACGCCCTGGCTGAAGCGAAACGCAGCGGGGTCTTGCCGGCCAGCGAAAGTGCCAACGCTTTGGCAGAAAAGCACCGCGAAGCGATGAGCGAGTACTTTCACTGCACCCACTCGATGCACGTCGTGCTCGCAGGTGGGTACGTGACAGAACCCGGCCTCCAGGCGCACTACGAACAAGCGGAGCCAGGTTTGGCTGATTGGCTTAAGCAGGTCATCGACGCTAACTCCCGATCCCATGGTGTGGACCCTGATACTGCCGTGTGGGAGTGACTTGTCAGCTGATCATCGTTGACAGGCGTGAAGTTCATGCCGCCGACCCTCAGCCCGGAGATGACCTTCGCGAAAACCGCATCATCAGCCAGGTGAGGCATGCCAATGGGCGTGTATCCGGCATCTCCGTAAAGCTGCCGTGCGAAAGCATCAGCCAGCCCTTCCGATACGACCTGCTCACCGACCACCACGCTGGCAGGGTCCCAGATAATCCCTCCCGGTGCTCGGCCTCGTTCTTTTGGGAACACTGGTCGCACGTGTCTTCATCACGCGCACGGCAGCGCAACGATTCCAAAGCACCCGCATGCTCGGCAGCTGAAAACGAGCCACGATCGACCAAACCACACGCGCCCGGGCGCTGCCCACGGTGGACAACGTCCCCATGACGGGTAGCGCCCGCACAGGTCACGGTGTCACGAATGTTTCCTTGGAGAGACTTGCTGCGTCGTACCAGCGCAGAACCCGCAGGGCCCTCAGCGTGTTCCACCGACTCGGGGTGCCATCGGGTCCTTCAAGCCGAAAGTGGACCACACCCGGGTGAGTGTTTTCCAGCAGCCAACGTCCATCTGGCTGACGCCTGGCGCGAACTTGATCGATCGCCTCAACCAGCCGCGGATCGGCCGGGCCGCCACGCAGGGCGAAGTAGCTCGTCGCCTTAAGCAGGTCATAGTGCCAGCGCGGAGGGTAGGAGAACTGAAGCCATCGGGAGTTCACCAGTTCCCCGGTGCGCAACGATCGGAATAGGCTGCGTCGAAGTAGATACTCCTCGCCCTCATGGCGAGCGCGGCGGACTTCGTCGGATCCACCGGTGAGTCGCTCCCACCTCAGCAAAGCGTCGACCACGTCAAGAGTGCTGGCGAACGATCCCGGCGCCGAACGCGCCTCGGCCCAGCAGTTCCATCCACCGTCCGGTAGCTGATCTGCCACAAGCCGCTGCACCACCGGGTCGACGTCGATGCCCAGATAGGTGCCGATGAGGATAGTGCCAGCATTGATGCAGCAGTCCACTTCTCCGGCGAAGAACCGCGATCCGTCGTACTCCCACCGACAGTTGCGGGCGACCAGATGCGCTGTTTCCCGCATCACCGCGCTGTCCGGCGGGACACCCAAATGGCATAGGTCGAGCAGTACCGGATAGGTAGCGGTCCATGGCTGTTCGGGTTCCTTGGCGGACCGCTCACCTGGCGTCTCGATCGGTTCAGCGTCGGGAGTCGGGAACGGTGGCGGTGCTTTGCCGGCAGACAAGGCCTGCGCGGTGCTTTCGGCGAACGCCGCGGTATCCGGGAAGCATGCCCCGTCCGCCCACTGTCCGTCGGGGGCCCGCAGCGCGAGCAGCCCAGCTCCCCACCCTTCGTGTTCCACCCGTGCCCGTTCAAAGACCACCTCATCCTGTGGGGTGTCAACGAGGTCGCGCAATACCTGCCAACGGATCGCTGGATCCCCTTGCAGCAGCCAGCGCACAACCGGGTCATCCTTGGCCATCGGCGGCGTCTGGGGGAGGTAGGGATCGTACTTCTTCAGCGAAGTTTCCACTGTGGCATCGTAATCGACGGCAGTGTTGCTATAAAGAGGGGAAGGCAGCGGGAATCCCCGTCGCATTCCCCTGATGGCAGCCGAGCGAATATGGGCACCGAGAATACCGCCGTTGGGAGCGCAGCCGTTGGAGCTGTCACGACCGGGCGCCTCAACCCTGCCCGGGCGATCCTGAGGGATTCACGCGCAGGACAGCGGAACCGGTGACCCTGTCTGCGGCGAGATCAGCCAGGGCGGTATTTGCTGCGTCAAACGGGTAGACGCTGACGGAAGGGATCAACGGGATCTGGGCTGCGAGGGCAAAGAATTCTTGGCCATCGGCGCGGGTGTTTGCTGTCACGCTGCGTACTTGACGTTCGTAGAAGAGGTGGGCGTTGTAGTTCAAGGACGGTATGTCGCTGAGATGGATACCGGCAATCGCCAGCGTTCCGCCACGGTCAAGGGCTGCCAGCGCCACCGGCACCAAATTGCCCACCGGAGCAAAGAGAATGGCGGAATCAAGGGGCACAGGCGGTTCGTCGTCGGCGTCGCCGACATACGCTGCCCCAAGCTTTCTGGCCAAGGCGCGCGCCTCCTCGGAACGGGTCATGACGTAGACGGATGCGCCTTGGTGCATCGCCAGCTGCGCGGTGAGGTGCGCTGAACTGCCGAATCCATAGATGCCCAGGCGTCCACCAGGCGGCACACTCGCCCGTTTCAGCGAACGGTAACCAATAATGCCCGAACATAGCAGCGGTGCGGCTTGTTCATCCGTGAAAACCTCCGGAATGAGATAGGCAAAGTCCTGGGAGACCGTGAGTTGCTCGGCGTACCCGCCGTCCTTGTCCCATCCAGTGAGGACGGGTGCCGCGCACAGATTCTCGTCGCCCCGGCGGCAGTAGGGGCACGAACCACAGACGCCGCCCAGCCAGGCAACGCCAACCCTGTCGCCCGGTGTGAACCTGGAACTGCCGGGGCCGCTCGCCACCACTGTGCCCACTGCCTCGTGCCCGGGGATGACGGCCGGACGACGCGGCTGCAGGTCACCCTCGGCCAGATGGAGATCAGTACGGCACACGCCGCAGACTGTCACATCCACCAGGAGTTCGTTGGGACCCGGGCTAGGGGTATCACGGACCCCCTTAACCAGGGGCCGGGTATTCATGGGACCGGGCTGGTCCACCCACCACGCGAGCACTGTGACCTCCTTCATCATCGGACTTAACAATGTCAGGGTAGGAAACGCACCCGAAGAGCCGAAGGTCCCACCTTCCCCAGCAACCCGGTAGCAGCCGGGCAGGCGTCGACGAAAATGCCCGAGACCCAAATCGCGCAACAAAGCCCGCCGGTTTGTGACATCGGAGGGCAGGCCTTTCTACCCTAGCGGGCGGGTTTTGGGGAGCGTTGACTTGAGCCGCGGGCTGAAAGTACAAGCGGGACCGATGGGGGTGACGCTTCCGCACCGGAGAGAGAGGGAATCGCGTGGATAGGTGCTCATGGGGCGGCTGGGGTCCTCGTCCTTCACCCAGGCTCAGCGGCTCGACACCGAGCCCACGGGCTTCTAGCGGATAGGAGTGATGGAACCATGAAAGCAACAACCGCACGTCCCACCCAGTGGCCCATCATCGCGAAGGACCCGGCATCCTTCCGTGTGCCCCCCAACCTCGGCGAGTACGAGGAAGTTCGGAAGTCCTTCACCTGGGACCAGGCCCGGCGGGAGCTGTCCGGGCTCCCCGGTGGCCGCGGACTGAACATCGCCTACGAGGCAGTGGACCGGCACGCTGCGGGGGACCGGTCCGGCCGGGAAGCGCTGCGTTTCATCCGGTCAGATGGCGGCACCCACTCACTAAGCTATGCGCAGTTGGCCAGTCAGACCAACCGATTTGCAGCGGTCCTGCGGCAACTCGGCGTCGGGCGGGACGAACGGGTTTTCTCCCTGCTGGGGCGCAGCCCGGACCTTTACGTGGCAGTCCTGGGCACTTTCAAGAATGCCAGCGTCTTCTGCCCGCTCTTTCCGGCCTTTGGTCCCGAACCGGTGCAGCAGAGACTGCGTCTCGGGGCGGGGCGTGTGCTGGTGACCAGCAGGGCCTTGTACCGGAAGAAGGTCGCACCCATCAGGGGAAGCCTTCCCGAGCTGCGCTTCGTTCTCCTGGCCGATGCTGACGGTCACCCTGAACCGGACACCCTGGACCTCACCGCGCTCCTGGCACAAGCTTCGCCGGACCAGGACATTGCGGTCACGCAGCCCGAGGACATGGCCCTGCTGCACTTCACCAGCGGAACCACCGGCACCCCCAAAGGTGCGATCCACGTTCATGAGGCAGTGGTGGCCCACTATGCCACCGGCCGTTACGCCCTGGACCTCCATCCTGATGACATCTACTGGTGCACAGCCGATCCCGGCTGGGTCACTGGGACCTCCTACGGCATCATCGCGCCCCTGGTCCATGGGGTCACCGTGGTGGTGGACGAGGAAGAACTCGACATTGACCGGTGGTACAGGATCCTCGCCGAACAGCACATCACGGTCTGGTACACGGCTCCGACGGCGCTGCGCATGCTGATGAAGGCAGGGGCGGAGAGGGCTGCTGGTCACGACCTTTCCGCCCTGCGATTCGTCGCGAGTGTTGGCGAGCCGTTGCATCCCGAAGCCGTGGTGTGGGGGCAGGAAGTCCTCGGGCTACCAATTCATGACAACTGGTGGCAGACCGAGACCGGGGGCATCATGATATCCAACTACCCTTCCATGCCCATCCGGCCCGGCTCCATGGGCCGGGCGCTACCCGGCATCGACGCCGCGCTGGTAGCGCGGGACGCCCAGGGCAAGCCCATCATCCAGGACGGAGAAGCCAAGCTCGTCACCGAACCGGACACCGTGGGGGAGCTGGCCCTCCGGCCCGGATGGCCCTCCATGTTCCGCGGCTACCTCAACGAGGATGAGAGGTACCGCCGCTGTTTCGCTGGCGGCTGGTATCTCACCGGAGACCTGGCACGGCGCGACGGCGACGGGTACTTCTGGTTCGTGGGCCGCGGGGACGATGTCATCAAGTCATCAGGTCACCTGATCGGGCCCTTCGAAGTGGAAAGCTGCCTCATGGAGCATCCGGCAGTAGCGGAGGCCGGGGTCATCGGTGTCCCAGACCCGGTGGCCGGAGAAGTGGTCAAGGCCTTTGTCGAACTGCAGCGCGGCCAGGAACCCTCGGAGGAACTCCGACTGGCCATCATCGGATTCGCCCGTAAACGCCTGGGCGCCGCGGTCGCCCCCAGGCTCCTCGATTTCACCACCGACCTACCCAAGACCCGTAGCGGCAAGATTCTCCGCCGGCTGCTCAAGGCGCGCGAGCTGGGCCTGCCCGAGGGTGACCTGTCAACACTGGAACAGGCGGGGCCGCGGCCATGAACGCGCTGCGGGAACAGGCCTTCCCTGATGCTGACCATGCCAGGCACCTGATGCGGCAGATGCTCCGTGTGCGCAGGCTGGAGGAAAAGTGCATCGAACTCTACAGCGCCGCCAAGATCCGCGGCTTTTTGCACGTCTACATTGGTGAAGAAGCCGTGGCCGCCGGGGTGCTGGAAACGCTGACGCCGGAGGACGCAGTTGTGGCCACCTACCGTGAGCACGGCCATGCGCTCCTGCGGGGGTTGTCCGCCGGCTCCATCCTGGCCGAGATGTATGGGCGTCTTGAAGGATGCTGCCGCGGACGCGGCGGCTCCATGCACCTCTTCGACGCCGCCACCCGCTTCTACGGGGGAAACGCGATTGTGGCTGGCGGGTTGCCGCTCGCCGTCGGCCTCGCCCTGGCCGACAAAATGGCCGGCCGACGTCGGGTGACCGCCTGCTTCTTTGGGGAAGGGGCGGTAGCAGAAGGCGAGTTCCATGAAAGCCTGAACCTTGCAGCGCTGTGGGAGCTTCCGGTGCTCTTCTGCTGCGAGAACAACCTGTACGCGATGGGCACGGCACTGTTCCGTTCGGAGTCCCAGGCGGACATGGCCCTTAAGGCGGCAGGTTATGAGATTCCCGCCTGGACCGTTGACGGGATGGATGTGCTCGCGGTCGAGGAAGCTGCCCGGCGGGCCGTTGATGCTGTGCGCTCCGGCGGCGGCCCGTATTTCCTGGAGTTGCGCACCTACCGCTTCCGCGCCCACTCGATGTTCGATCCTGAGCTGTACAGGGAGAAGTCGGAGGTGGCCCGGTGGATGGAACGGGATCCCATTGCCCTGATCAAAGCCGCATTGGAGGCGGCAGGTGAGCTGTCGGACGAGCAGTGGGCCACGCTGCAGGCCGACGTCGACGCCGAGGTGGCTGCCGGCGTCGAATTCGCTGAGGCAGGCACGCTCGAACCGGTGGAGGACCTCACCCGCTTTGTTTACAGCGAGCGAAACGACGGAGCAGCGGAAGGCGGGCCGGCAGCATGAAAACCACCTACCGGGAAGCGGTCCGGGCAGGGCTCCGGGACGCAATGCAGCGCGACGAGCGGGTGTTCCTGATGGGTGAGGACGTGGGCCGCTATGGCGGCAGCTTCGCCGTCAGCCTGGACCTGCTTGACGAATTCGGCCCGGAACGCATCCGCGATACTCCACTGTCCGAATCCGGGTTTGTCGGCGCAGGAATCGGAGCGGCCCTGGGCGGAATGCGTCCCGTCGTCGAAATCATGACAGTCAACTTCAGCCTGCTCGCCCTGGATCAGATCATCAACAACGCAGCGACCCTGCTGCACATGTCCGGCGGCCAGTTCAAGGTGCCGATAGTGATCCGGATGACCACAGGGGCGGGCCGCCAGCTTGGAGCCCAGCACTCCCACAGCCTGGAAGGGTGGTATGCGCACATTCCGGGCCTGCGCATCCTCGCCCCCGCCACCCTTGCGGACGCCCGCGGGATGCTCTGGACAGCGCTCCAGGATGCGGACCCGGTGCTGATCTTCGAGCACGGCTCGTTGTACAACGTTGCAGGCGAGCTGGATGACGATGCCGGGGCCGTGGACATCGACAGAGCTGTCATCCGGCGGCGCGGAAGCGACGCCACGCTCATCACCTACGGCGGCACCCTTCCCCTCGTGCTGGAGGCAGCGGACCACCTGGCCGGGGACGGCATTGACGCTGAGGTCATTGACCTGCGCACACTCCGGCCGCCCGACGACGGGACCATCTTTGACAGCGTCGGCAAGACCCACCGGGCAGTGGTCGTGGATGAAGGTTGGCGGAGCGGCAGCCTCTCGGCCGAGATCGCCGCCAGGATCGGCGAGCATGCCTTCTTCGACCTCGATGCCCCGGTGGAACGGGTCTGCAGCGCAGAAGTGCCCGTGCCTTATGCCAAGCATATGGAGTTGGCTGCCCTGCCATCGGTTGAGCAGGTCGTGGCCGCCGCGCGGAAGGTCGTGGGAAACAACCGTGACTGAGTTTCGCATGCCGTCCCTGGGCGCCGACATGGAGCACGGCAAGGTGGTGGAGTGGCTGGTCAAGCCCGGTGACTATGTCCACAAAGGCGACATCGTGGCCGCTGTGGACACCGACAAAACCGTCATGGACATCGAGTCATTCGAGGAAGGGGTAGTTGCCGAGTTCCTCGTGGACATCGGCGACACCGTGAACGTAGGAACACCCATCGCCCGAATCACTCCGACACCCGCCGACCGGGGCCGGGCCCCGTTAGAACAAACACCCACCGTGGGGTCGGCTGACGCCCCTGGACTGGCTCCAACTGTTGGGCAAGCCGCAGTCCCTTCGCGTCCGCCGGTCAAACACGGCAAAAGTCCGTCGCCGCCGGTTCGGCATCTGGCCCACTCCCTCGGGGTCGACCTCGGCTCGGTCCATGGAAGCGGCCTGAAGGGCGAGGTGACCCGCGCCGACGTCGTACATGCCGCCGGCGAAGCTGCGGTCCGGGAGGCGCCGGCAGTTAACCAAGCGCAGAGCGCGCCGCCGTCGCGGCGCAGGGTGCGGTCCTCCCCGCGTGCCAGGCGGCTGGCGACCCAAATGGGGGTTGACCTTCACGAGGTCGCCGGGACCGGGCCCGACGGCGCGATCACCGAGTCCGATGTCCGGCATTCCACTGGCGCGGCCACCAGGAAACGCGTGGAGGCGACGGCGTCGTCCGAGCCTCGACGGGGGGAGAAGCCTGCAGCCGACGCTGCACCGCGCAGCCGAAAGGGGGCCGGCGGGGACAAGGCGACTACCCTAAGACGGGCCATCGGCACCCTCATGTCCCGTTCGAAGAAGGAAATACCGCACTACTATTTGGCCAACACTCTCGACTTGGCAACGGCGATGGCATGGATGCAATCGCAGAACCAACAGCGGCCGGTCTCCTCCCGCCTCGTTCCCTCAGCGATGCTATTGAAGGCGACGGCATTGGCCGCAATGGAGACACCAGAGATTAACGGCTTCTTTACCCGTGGCACGTTTCACCCGAGCACCAGTGTCCAGCTTGGTGTTGCGGTGGCGCTGCGCCACGGAGGCCTGGTGGCTCCCGCACTGCACGATGCCCAAACGCTGACCCTCGTTGAACTGATGGACCAGTTGCGCGACCTTGTCAGCCGGGCCAGAGCGGGCCGGCTGCAGCGTGCCGAGATGGCCGCTCCCACCATCACCGTGACCAATCTGGGCGACCTCGGCGTGGACAGCGTCTACGGCGTGATCTATCCACCCCAAGTGGCCATGGTGGGCTTCGGCAAAGTCCTTGAGCAGCCGTGGGCGCATAACGGAATGCTCGGCATCCGCCACGCTGTCACCGCAACGCTCTCGGCAGACCATCGCGTCAGCGACGGGCTGCGCGGCGGCCGTTTCCTTTCCCGCATCGACGAATTATTGCAGAGACCCGGAGGAGCTATGAAGGAACAGGACGCCAGGCACGCAGTGCAGGCAGCAATCGGCCAGGTGGCCCCCGATGTTGAACCTGACGACCTCGACGGTTCTGCCCGGCTGCGCCAGGACCTGGAACTCGACTCGCTGGACTTCCTTCACCTCGTCGAGACCATCGCAAAGGCCACCGGAGTGGACATCCCGGAACGCGACTATCCGGCGGTCGCAACGGTTGACGGCCTCATTGGCTACCTCGCCGGTCATGGCTGAACGCGGTAGCCGACATGAGCCCGGAATGAGACACCAGCAGCCTTCTCTCCGGTTCCTTGGGGCCACCGATACCGTCACCGGTTCCAGATACCTGATTGACTCCGGTGGCAAGCGTGTGCTGGTCGACTGCGGACTTTTCCAGGGCTACAAGCGCAGCCGGGAACGTAACCGTGCACCCTTTCCCGTTCCGCCGCATTCCATTGACGCCGTGGTCCTGACCCATGCACATCTGGACCACACCGGATACGTACCCGCGCTCGTCAGGGACGGCTTCGCCGGACCTGTCTACGCCACAGAGGGCACCTTCGACCTCTGCAAACTGATCCTCCCGGACAGTGGACACTTACAGGAAGAGGAGGCCCGGTACGCACTCCACCGCGACTCATCCCAGCACAGGCCACCGCGTCCGCTCTACACAGCGGCGGATGCTGTGAAGTCCCTCAACAGTTTCAGGATCCACGGTTTCGACACCTCCCTGCCGCTTGGCGGAGGCATGGAACTGACCTATCTGCCCGCCGGTCACATCCTGGGCGCCGCGCAGGTCCACATCCGGATGGGCTCACACTCCGTGCATTTCACGGGGGACCTGGGCCGAGCCGATGATCCTTTCATGTACCCGCCCCGGGCCCTCGGCCACGTCGGGGTGCTGGTCACCGAATCAACCTACGGGAACAGGAAACACTCGGGCCTTGACCCGCAGAAACAACTTGAGGAGATCGTCAACCGGGTGGCGAAACGCGGCGGGGTGATCATGATTGCGGCATTCGCCGTCGGTCGGGCGGAGACGCTGATGCTGTATCTGTCCAAGCTCCGCAGGAAGAATGCAATCCCGGACATCCCTGTATATCTCAACAGCCCCATGGCGATCGACGCTTCCCGGATGTACCAACGGTACCGCGAGGAACACCATCTCAAGCAGGCCGACTACGAAGGTATGTACAGGCTGGCCACCATGACCCGCACTGCGGATGAGTCCAAGTTGCTGAACTTACGAGGCGGACCGATGATCATCATCTCGGCCAGTGGAATGCTGACCGGCGGCAGGATCCTTCATCACCTCGCAGCGTATGGATCGGATCCGAAGAACGCCATCGTCCTCAGCGGCTACCAGGCCAGCGGCACCCGGGGAGCGGGCCTCGCGGCAGGGGAACGTGCGCTCCGTATCTATGGTGAGGACGTTCTAATCCGTGCCGAAGTCATCCAAATGGAAAACCTGTCTGCCCACGCCGATTCCGACGGGCTCATCGCGTGGATGAAGGCAGCAAAAACCCCACCCCGCATGACCTACATTACGCATGGCGAACCCGTTGGCTCGGATGCCCTCCGCATCCGCATCAAACGGGAACTAGGCTGGCGGGCCCGGGTGCCCGAACACCTGGAACAGGTCTCCATCGAAAACCCACAATGAGGTATAGCGACGCTAGCTAAGTAGAGCTACTATCTAGGTATGTCAAAAGATGTCGAAGCCTCAGGAGTGGCGCGGTCAGCTCTACCCGTCGCGATCCTCGCAGCTCTGAGTCTTCAGCCAACCCATGGCTACGCCCTCATTGAGATCCTCAACTCCTACGGATTTCCCGATCTCAAGGGCGGCACCCTCTATCCGCTCCTCGCCCGCCTCGAACAACAGGGACTTATTCAGTCCCAGTGGAATCACGACCAAAGCGGGCCAGGACGCAAAATCTTCACCACGACGGGTCAGGGCCATTTCTTACTAGACGCCGCAATTCAGGCGTGGGACGACATGGGCCGGAACCTCAAGGAGCTATCAACCCGAGGAGAAGCCACGCCATGAGCTATGAACAGCATCTCGCCGCAGAGTTGCGCTACCGCGGACTACCCGAGGACACCATCGCGGAGGTCCTCGCCGAAGTTGCAGCCCACACCCCACCCGGTGAAGACCCCACCGAACACTTCGGCACCCCCTCCAGGTATGCAGAGCAATACGCTGCCGAACTGTCCCCCGGAAAGCCGCGAACACCCCGCATCTTGGGGCTCGCACTAGTCCTGTCCTTGGGATACGCCGCTTTCGCATTCCTCGCTGAGCCCTTGCTCAACTTCGACGTCACCGATTACATCGGCCCCATCCGGTTATGGCCCGCTTTAGTCATCCTCGGCCTAGGCATCCTCGCCAGTTTCCTCACCGCCACCTACCGACGTGCCCCCACCACCAGTTCTCACTGACAATTCGCAAACAACAACCTCCCTGAAATGCTCGGGTCTGGGGCAGAATGTGAGGTGTGATCAAGAAAACGTCTAATGAGGCAAACTCCAAGGTCCTATCCAAGAAGGACTACGACAAGGAACTGCTGCGGTTGCAGGACGAACTGGTCGCCTTACAGGAGTGGGTGCGCGCAACCGGCACGCGACTGGTCGTTATCTTCGAAGGACGTGACACCGCCGGTAAGGGCGGAACGATCCAACGTATTAGCGGTGCGCTTAACCCGCGCTTCTGCCGGGTTGTTGCACTCCCGGTACCGACGGAGCGCGAGCGGTCGCAGTGGTACTTTCAGCGCTACATCGCCCATCTGCCGGCCGCTGGGGAAATTGTGCTGTTCGACCGGTCCTGGTACAACCGGGCCGGGGTGGAACGGGTGATGGGCTATTGCACTGATGAAGAGTATGCCGACTTCGTTGACGCGGTACCCAAGCTTGAGGAGGCAATAGTCTCCGATGGTATCGTCCTGGTGAAGTACTGGCTGAGTCTTTCCGACTCCGAGCAGCGCCGTCGATTCCAGCGGCGAATCGACAACCCGGCTAAGCGTTGGAAGCTGAGCACCCTGGATCTTCAGGCGCAAGCCCGCTGGGTTGACTACGCCGAGGCCAAGGACAAGATGTTTGAGTTCAGCGACACCGAGCGCAGCCCGTGGTGGGTGGTGGACGCGGACAACAAGAAGGAGGCCCGGCTCAATCTGATGGCCCATCTGCTGTCGCTGTTGCCTTACGAGCGTCGGGAGTTTCCGGACATCGAGTTGCCCGAGCGCCAGAACCGAATGTACGAGCGTCCACCGTTGGACCGCCAGCGATTCGTGCCTCGGCGCTACGAGATCGGTAAATCGAAAAAAACATCGAAGGGCAAGAAAAGAGAGTCGGCCCAGCATAAGTCCCGCTGAGTGGATCAATCATCGGCTGCCGCGACATTAATACCCCTTGGGTTGGGATGCCGCTTCTGGGTGAGTTAGGATTCCTTTATCAAGGGGAGTACTCCCGTCTGCGATCGGCTCGTCAATACGGATGCATTGAGGCATCCCGGGTCGTCGGTTCCGGTGTTATCCGGGGCGGAGGAGACCTTGGCGTATTTATCCAACGAATACCCCTTGGGAGTTCCCTCCATGCAGATCACACCCCTGATTTGGCTCATTACGATCGCTGTGACGATCCTGTTCTTCGTGTACGAGTTCTTCGCACATGTGCGTAAACCCCATGAACCATCCATCGGAGAATCGGCGCGCTGGTCCGCGTTCTATATCGGACTGGCGCTACTGTTCGGCGTCGGAATCGGAGTGGTCTCCGGCTGGAGATTCGGTGGTGAGTACTTCGCCGGGTACCTCACCGAGAAGGCACTCTCGATCGACAACTTATTTGTCTTCCTTATCGTAATGACCGGATTTGCTGTGCCGAAGAAGTACCAGCAGAAGGTGCTGATGATCGGGATCATCATTGCCCTGATCCTGCGTGGCGGGTTCATCGCCATCGGGGCGGCCCTGATCGAGAACTTCTCCTGGGTTTTTTATATCTTCGGCGCTCTGCTGCTTGTCCTGGCGTACCGGCAAGCATTTGGCAGCCACGAATCCAATCCGGCTAACGGTAAGTTCATGACACTGGTACGCCGGGTCTTGCCAGTCACTGATGAGTATCACGAGGACAAACTCACTGTGAAGCAGGGCGGGAAGCGGTTCGTCACGCCGATGCTGTTGACAATCATCACGATTGGCTTTGTGGACCTCATTTTCGCTGTCGATTCGATTCCTGCGATCTATGGTCTGACCAACGAGGCCTACATCGTTTTCACCGCCAACGCGTTCGCATTGATGGGTCTGCGTCAACTGTTTTTCCTCATCGGAGGGCTGCTGGAGCGCCTGGTCTACCTTGCCCAGGGTCTGGCCGTCATCCTTGGCTTCATCGGCGTGAAACTCGTCTTCCACGCACTGCATGTCAACGAGCTCCCCTTCGTCAACGGCGGGGAACCCCTACTCTGGGTACCAGAAATCCCCATCTGGTTCTCGCTGCTCTTCATCACCGCAACCATCGCTGTGGCGACCGTCGCGAGTCTGCTCAAAACCCGCGGCGACGATGCGCTGGACCACGGCAAGCCGGTGAACACCGCACCTCCACACGCCCAGGACGAGGATTCTGAGGGCGATAAGAAGGCCGTGTCCACTGCTGACACGACCAAATAGGCTTTGACCGCCAGTTGTGAAGGGCTCCCAAAGAGCGGTGGTGGGTGTTGACTCCACAGTAGATCCGTGAGCAGGCAAGGGCCCGCGTCCCGTATCGTTATCTGATGGTCACACGACGTGAAGTAGCTCAGATCCTTGATATTCCGTTGGAGATGGCGCACCGTCACGGTATCCCTGCGAGGCTGTCGGACGCGGAGTTGTCCGAGCTTGTGAACAATCCACCGGGCTGGCTAGTACAGTCCAGGAGCAACCGAACGGGTAAGCGCCCTGTTTGGGTTCAGCTGACCTGCGCGGTCTGTGGTTTCTCGGAAGCCGCCCGGCCGAAGAAATGGTGGCCGCCGTTCACCTATGTCTGCTGCGCGCATCATGGCCTGGCGGACTACCCGCCGATCATTCCGGGCCTGGTCCGCAGCGAATACGAGGGAATTGGCAGTCGGTTCGTCGGCATTGTTGATGTCGAAGTGCCCATCTCCTGACCGCCGAAGCCCGGCCATGATTCGCTGGTAGTCCCCATCCATGTAGCGGGTGGATCTGCAGGAATTATCGGTGGGAAAGTCGGGAGATCACCAATAAACGCAACCGGTAGACCGGATTCCGCTGGACACCTCTCCTCGGCCTACTGTTGATGCATGAGGATCAACGCCTTTTCGGATGTCTGCCTGCGCGTGATGATGATCCTTGCTCCAGCGGCGGGGCTGAAGACTTCACGAGTCATTGCCGACGAGATTGGCATACCCTACAACCATGTCAGCAAGGCGGTCATACGGCTCCGTGATCTTGGTCTTGTGGAGGTCGTCCGCGGGCGCTCCGGGGGGTTAAGGATCAGCGAGGAGGGCCGCCGCGCCAGTGTCGGCTCCCTGCTGCGGGCTTTGGACACACGTGAGGATCTTGCGGACTGCCGAACGCCAGCCGGGGACTGCCCCCTCATTCACGGCTGCGGGTTGCGGATGGCTTTGCGCCGGGCCCGAGAAGCATTTTACTCGGAGCTTGATGACGTCGTCATAGCCGGGCTGCCCGATTCCCGGGGGAAGGGCGCTGTACCAGTCTCGCTCGGCATGATCACCAGCCAAGAAGACTGCCATGTCCACATGCCACCTACCTCGAATCGTTAAACTTGCATATCAAATGCTACTTTTAGATGAGGCAATCACCCTCAAATCTAGGAGACGGCATGCTTTCGACCCAGTCACACCCCATCATCGAGGCGACCCTCCCCGTGGTGGGCGAAAAGATGCCGGGGATCGCAAGAAACTTCTACAACCGGCTTTTTAGTGCGCATCCGGAATTATTTGATGGGCTTTTTAGTCGATCAAATCAGAAAAATGGAACGCAGCAGCAGGCATTGGCGGGAAGCATTGCGGGATTTGCAACGCATCTGGTCAACAACCCTGACAGTGCACCGGAGATTCTGTTAGCCCGAATCGCTCACAAGCATGTGTCCCTCGGCATT
This sequence comes from Arthrobacter flavus, assembly GCF_039526005.1. NCBI lineage: Bacteria > Bacillati > Actinomycetota > Actinomycetes > Micrococcales > Micrococcaceae > Arthrobacter > Arthrobacter flavus. Next base: position 27,353 of record NZ_BAAAIJ010000003.1, read on the forward strand.
GTGCCGGAGCAGTACGACGTCGTGTACAAGCATCTCTTCGACGCTATTGCGGAGGAACTCAGCGAAGTGATCACCGCTGAAATTGCTGACGCGTGGACCGAAGTTTACTGGCTGATGGCCCACACCCTGATCAAAATGGAAAACGCTCTGTACACCTCGGCCGCCAATGACAAGCCCTGGTCCCCATGGACAGTGACCAAAAAGGAAGCTGCGGGCAGCGACGCCGTGACCATCACGCTCATACCAGCTGATGGCACCCCGGTGAGCCCAGCCCAGCCAGGACAGTACGTTGGCGTGAAGGTAAGGATGCCGGACGGCATTCACCAAGTACGCCAATACTCGCTGGCCGCAGATGACGGTACGGCCGTCCGGGTATTCACCGCCCGACTCGACACGGAGGGCGAAGTCACTCCGGTGCTTCATCACACTGTCCAGGTCGGTGACCAGTTGATGCTTTCCAACCCCTGTGGTGACGTCACCTTGGCTGACGGTGACCACCCGCTTGTCCTGGCGTCTGCCGGAATCGGGTGCACCCCCACAGCGTCGATTCTGCGATCGCTGGCTCAACGCGAATCCCGTCGAGAGGTACTCGTTCTCCATGCTGAGGCCAGCATGGAACGCTGGGCGTTGCGCGAGCAGATGAGCAACGATGCGGCAAGCCTCGAATCCGCTGAGCTACAGCTTTGGCTAGAGATGCCAACCAGCGATTCGCGTGAGGGATTCATGTCCCTAGACGCAGTGACCATCCCAGATAACGCGTCAGTTTACCTCTGCGGGCCGCTACCATTCATGCGCTCAATCCGATCGCAGGCACTGAAATCAGGGGTCCCGGCTGAGCGTATCCACTACGAAATCTTCGGTTCGGACCTCTGGCTCGCAAACGCCTAAGCGTCGTCCCTTGGGGCTTTCCTGACCACAGTCAGAGGCATGGTGTGCCTTGTCGTCGGAGCCGATTTCCCCCGGCGTGGGACCGCAGGGCAACGGGGGAGTCAGCCATAGCACCGGGCTAAAAGGTGGTGCGGGATATTCGGCGCAGTCCTTCGGCGTCCTCGATCAGGATCCGGCCGCGGCCCTGCTTGATCAGTTTTCTGCAGGCAAGGTCAGACATGATTTTGCTGGTCGCCTCGCGCGTTGCGCCGAGCAGTCCGGCCAGTTGTTCATGAGTGAGTTTTACGGCCACGGAGTGCGTGAACCTGCCGCGGGGAGCGGAGTTGGCGAGGGTGAGTAAAGTCGCGGCGGTGCGGGCTGCGAGGGGGCGCAGTGCCATGTCGGTGAGACGTTCTTCCAATCTGGCGACCTGTTCACCGAGCAGGCGGGAGATCTTCACTGCCATTTTCGGGTTGGAGAGGAAATGGTTTTCGACGTCCGCAGCGCTGAGCTGGCACACGGTGGATGCCTCCAACGCTTCGGCATAGTTGTCGTACATTTGCAGGCCGACGAGCAGCATCTCACCGAATACCGCACCGGGTTCCAGGATTGCAATGGTGAGAGTTTTCCCATCTTCGGCAACCCTGAAAATCCGGATCCGCCCCGCCTTGAGAATAAATAGGGCTTTGATGGGCTGACTTTGGCTGAAGACGAGTTCACCGCTGTAAAAGTGCTTGGGTGGAGACATCCGGTCGAGGGCATCCATGTCATCGGCGGAGAGGTCAGCGAAAAGCTCCACAGCGTTTAGGCAGCTGAAGGGCTCTCCGGTTTCTGTCAAAGGTTCTGTCTCCCGTTCGTGTGGTGCCCAGAGCGTCGTAGGATTGCTAGCCGCCGACACGATGGTAGTGGAGCAGGCGGCGCTCAGATTCGGCGTGGTCACCGGCCACGTCGGACAACGATGGTTGCCACCAGTCCTAGGATAAGGCCATACATCGCGTGCCCCATCAGTGAGGCGCCGGATCCTCCGTCGAGGGTGAGAATCGGCATACCCATCATGGTGGGCATGATCAGCAGCGGTCCAAGAACCCACCACAACATGCCGTAGACAAGGCCCACGACGGCGCTGATGACCAAGCCCTTTTTCAGCACTCCGGGAGCGGGTATTGTCAGCGCGAGACCGATCAGGACCGAAATTACTAGATGTACCAGGAAGCCGACGATCGCAGAGTTTGAGCCGACCAGAGACGCGACCATCGGTAGCATGCCCAGCATGGCCATCAGCAGCCCGAAAACGATCCCGCCGGCAAGACCGCCCACGGACCCGGCCATGATTCGGGTTCCCAGGGGTGTGCCTGGGTCAGTTCCGGATCTTTTTGCCCTCATGTCGCTCCGTGCTGAACTCATGTCCTTGCCTTCCCGTCGTTGGTACTTACCGACGATAAACAGGCCAACAGGGGAGTTCTGCAATCTAGGACACAGTGGGCCCGGGATAATGAATCTGCTGCCCAGCCGCTACCCGGTGACCGCCCAACCGGTGGCGTTGACGAGCCGTAACCCGACATCCTGACCCATCCGGAGGTCGGGGTCTCCCGGCACCTCAATGGTGAGCGTTGCCAGGGGCTCGTTGGGTTGGTTTGGTCCGTGGCCGGTGACGTGGACCAACGTGTGGGCGCCCAACGATTTTAACCCCGTCACGGATCCTGTTGCCGGGCCATCCGCTGGTGCGACGATGTGGATAGCCTCCTGTCGTACAGTGAGGAACGCTGGACCGTCCCCGAGGCCTCGCTGCACGGGGAATCGGCCCAGCGCCGAGTGATGGGCGCCTGCTACCAGCCTGCCGGGCACGGCGTTGAGGCCTCCCAGGAGCCTATTAACCGCTAACGTCGCCGGTTGGTAGTGCAATTGGGCGACGGGACCGTGCTGCAGAATTCGCCCGCTGTCCAGGACAGCGATCGAATCGGCCAGGACTGAGGCCTCCCGGCGGTCGTGGGTCACCAGAACAATTGTCGGAGCGAGTTCGGCGCGGATATCACCCATCAGCGAGTACATAGTGTCTCGCAGCCCGGAATCGAGGGAGCTAAACGGCTCATCAAGCAAGAGGATGCGAGGGGTTCTCGCTAGTGCGCGGGCCAGCGCGACGCGCTGCTCCTGCCCGCCGGAGAGCTTGCCGGGTGAGCGGTGCGCGAGGTCTGCCAACTTCACCAGTTCCAGGTACGCCATGGCGTGTTCCCGGGACGCTTTACGGGATTGCCCCGCCATTCTGGCGGAAAAGGCCACGTTGTCCACCACACTCAGATGCGGAAAAAGCAGCGCCTTCTGGAATACCAATGCAACGCCGCGCTGCTCTGATGGGATACCGGCGAGGTTCTCCCCATCAACGAGCACCTCACCCGATGACGGTTCGTCCAGTCCCGCGGCTATCCGCAGCAGGGTGGATTTTCCGCTGCCGGAGGCGCCCAGCAGTGCGACACATCCTGATGGCTGAACGGTCAGCGAGATCTGATGTAGTACCTCAGCGTCGCCGAAGGTGCGGGAGATGCTACGGAATTCGAGGTGGGAGCTCATTGTCGCTTTCTCCTGCTCGCAGGCAGGGTGAGTCCTGCAAGCAGGATCAGGGGAGGCACGATGATGGCCACCGACAGTGCCGCGGTGAGTTGTTCGTTTCCGGTCGCCGAGGCAGCGGACCCCAACAGCAGAGGCAGTGTGCGTAGTTGTCCTCCACCGATGAGGACGGTGGTGATGTAGTCGCCCCAGCCAACCAGGAACGCCAGGAAAAAGGCGCGGGCGGCTGCGCCGGCAAGCAAATGGTAGCGGACATGGCGGGCCGCCTGGACCGGGGAGGCCCCCAGCGAACGGGCGACCTCCTCGAAACGGTGGTCGTAGCTTGCCAGTGCGCTGCGAAACATGAACGCCGTGTAGGGCAGCGCCGTGACCACCAGGACCAGTGTCACCCCTAGCGGGGGTGAAAGGTAGAGCCGCAAGAGGGCAACGTTAATGCCCATCACCAAAGCGAACGGTGGAATGGCCAACGGGGTCAGCAGGACAAACTCAACGAACCGGCTGGGCGCTGGAGCCAGGGCGCGTACTGCGAGGGCCCCCAGATAGCCCAGCGGTGTCGCGATCACGGCGACTCCCACACCCAGTGACAGCGACGACACGGCGGCCCGGGCAGTGTCTGCGGTGGCGAGTGCCGTGAACCCTTGTAAGGAGAACGACGACGGCAGGACGGCCGGGGCGCGCCATTGACCGGCGACCGACCACAGCAGTACCGGTACCATCGGCGCCACGATCCACGCCACGAGCAATAGACCGAGGATTACCCGCATGGGGAACCCGCCGGGGAGGGTCCGGCGCATCGACGTCGACGCCGGCTGCAGGACGGGTATCATCGCAGGCTCCGATGACGACGAAGCACCAGGATTGCCAGGGTGATCACTGCCGCGCTCACGGCAACGGACACCAGAGCGGTCACCATTGCCTCCGGACGCGCAGCGAGATCGACGGAGGTAAACAGCCTCACAGCTCGGACCGGGAGCGGTTCAGGTGTGGTCGGTCCGAGCAGCCAGGCGGCTTCATAGGACCCGAGGGTGTACACAAAGACGATAGCCGCGGAGACCGCCAGTGAGGGCACCGCAAGCGGGAGGACCACCCGGAGGATACGCTGGCCCGCAGATGCGCCAAGAGTGGCAGCAGCGTCGCAGAGATCGCCAACCGAGCGCGAAATGCTTCCGAGGACGACCAGGGCTACAAATGCTGACTCTTTCCACGCATACTCGGCGATGACAGCCACGAACCAGGGTCCAGAGACCAGTGCGGGGAATGCCTCAGGCATTCCGAGCAGTCGTTCCAGGAAGCCGCTGTCGGAGAGCAGCAACCCGATAGCTCCAGCCCCGATCACATGCGGAACAGGAATAGTTGCGGCACTCAACGTCTCAACTATTCGGCCCATCCTGGGCATGGCCAGCACATAGGCGGCAAGGACAAACCCAACCACGAGGGACAGCAGTGTGGAAACCACAGCAATGTACATCGAGGTGACGGTTGACCGGACCAGCTGATCAGCATCACTGGTCCAGGCATCCGTGTTGAATTGGGCAGGACCGATGAAGGGCATCAGTCCGACGCTTTGCAATGCTGCGGCGGTCAGCGAGACTCCCACGACGAGGATGATCGGGACTACTGCAGGCAACGTGAGAATCGCGGCGCGTCTGGTGGTCGGCGCCCGCAGGCCGGTCATGTGGCTGAGGCGACGTCTTGCCGCCACGCCTCATTCAAAGCCGACACCCAGTCAGATGCCAGCTCACCGTGGGCATTGCGCGAGAGTTCCTCGTAGACGGGGACGATCGGCGATTCCGGCAGCTGTTCAAAGAGGTCTTGTTGGGTTGAGGTGAGAAGATCCGTGTCGAGCACGGTGAACTGTCCCCAGGTTCCTGGATCCGCCTTCGCGGCCTGCTGTTCAGGTGATAGCGCGATGTTGGCGACCACCATGGCCCCCGCGGCATCCGCGGCGTTCACCGGCAGGGCGAGGAAGCTCGCATTTCCCACCGTGCCCTCCGCAAGCGTCAGGACCTTGGTTGACGGCGGTAGCGCACCTGATTCGACCAGATCGGTCAGGGTGGCGGGGCCATACGTCATGGCGATGTCCACTTCACCGTCAGCGAAGAGTGTGTTCAGGGCCTGCTCGTCCCGCGGGTACGTGGTGCCTTCCCGCCAAAGCGAAGGAGCAAGATCCGTAAGCGTCTGTAGCGCCAGGGGCGCGTACTCGGCGAACGCTTCCTCAGAGTAGGGGAGCGGCACCTGGTCTGCCCCACCAGCGGCACTGAGCATGACCTCGCGGAGGAAGACACTGCCGGTGAAGTCCGGTGGCCCCGGATAGGTGAACCTGCCTGGCTGGGACCGGGCCCAGTCGAGGATGCCCTGGAGCGAGGTTGGCGGGTCGGTGATGGCGTCGGAATTGTAAAAGAATGTGAACTGCGCTTTGTGCCAGGGAGCTTCGCAGCCGTCTACAGGAGTGCCGAAATCGTTGAGAAGCAGAGGATCGTCGGGGTCGGTGTACTGCATGTTCGGGAGCAGCCGGGTCCAGCCACACCGCCAGGCCTCCGCCTGTTTTCCGGTGCTGAAGGTGGAGCCGTTAGCCCAAATCAGGTCCACCGAGCCGTCACTGCGGCCAGCTTGTAGTTCGCTCAGAACCCGGTTCAGTGCGTCTGGGGTGTCCGCGATGGGGACGCGGCGCAGCGTGACACCCTGCTCCTGGGCCGCGGGTGCGAGTACGTCATCAACATAGGCGTTGCCCTTCGCGTCTCCTCCGAACATCCACAGGTCCACGGTCTGCCCCTCCGCCGCGGAAAGTACTTCGTCGAAGGTTCCAAACTGCTCGGCGGGTTCAACGCTGGCGCCCGAACAGGCGGTGAGTACCAGTGCGAGGACCGCGGTTGCAGACACAAGAGAACGACGTCGTGGGGGAGGAGCAGAAGAGGACGACACTGGAGGTCTTTCGAAAGTCGGGTCTACAGCTTCAAGTATCCTCGATAGCGGGCCGACACCCGAACCGGCAACGGACTAGCGGAGTGCAGAAAGACTATGCGACACGAACATTTGCGCGGGCGACGTGGGTCTCCAACACCCATCCTCAGACTTGCGCTCCTAGCTCTTGTCCTTCTCGCTGCGACCATCGCAGTTCTTTCGCTGCCCATCCCGCCCGTAAGTGAGATGCGTGACCTGGTTGAGCGGGCAGGCTGGTGGGGGCCTGCGGGATTCATGGTCGGGTATGCTGCCCTGACGCTCGCGCCTCTTCCCAAAAATGTCCTCTCCATCGCGGCGGGGGTGCTGTTCGGATTCTGGCCGGGACTGGTGATCGTCTACTGTGCCGCGTTGATCGGGGCCTCTGCAGCATTCTGGCTGGGACGAGCATTGGGTAGGGATGCTGTCGAAAAATATACTGGCACCCGCATTGCCAAAGTTGATGCGCTGCTGACCAGGAGCGGATTTACGGCGATGATTGGGGTCCGTCTGGTCCCGGTGTTGCCGTTCACCGCGATCAATTATTCTGCGGGACTTACGGCGCTCCGGTGGTGGCCCTACTTCTTCGGCACGATGATCGGGATGCTGCCCGGGACGATGAGCTTCCTGGCATTGGGGGCGTTCGGATTCGAACTCGGCTGGCCGGCCCAACTGGCGGGGGCGGTTCTGGGTGGACTGACTCTTGCTGGCGCCATACTCGCCGCCCGATCTCGTCGGCAAGCAAGGAGCGCAGATGTTTGACGCGCGGTTGCGGCCGCTCCTGGCACCCGCGCTGAACCGAGTCGCGGCAGTGCTGGATGTGCCGTGGATCAGCCCCAACCGGCTGACTGGGATGAACCTGCTGCTTGGACTCGCAAGCGCGGGCTTCGCGGCCGCCCAGTGGTGGTTGCCCGCGTTAGCTGCCTGGTTGCTGTGCCGGCTCGCGGACGGCCTGGATGGACCGCTGGCCCGCCGACGGGCCTCACAGCGAGGGGCAGTGCGTGACACCGGACAGGGCGGGTTTTGGGATATTTCCGCCGATTTTATCGTGTACGGTGCGACAGTGATCGGCGTGGCTATCGGCGCTACGGCAGGTTTTGGAGCCCCCTGGCTGCCGTTCCTCCTGGTCTTGTTCGCTTATTACATCAACGGGAGCGTGTTTCTGGCGTTCTCCTCTATCGCGGAGAAGAATGGGCGCCAGCTCGACGACGGCCGGTCGTTATCCTTCCTGGGCGGACTCGCTGAGGGGGCGGAAACCGTCCTGGTTCACAGTCTGTGGCTGCTCTTTCCAGCATTCGCATGGCAGGTAGCTTCGGTGTGGGCGGTTCTGGTCATGATCAGCGCGGCACAGCGAATCTTCGCTGGCTACCGAGCTCTCGCCTGAGGGAACCCGAAGAGTCGCTGCTACTGCGAGTTTCGTGAACGCGCCAACCGGTCGTTTCGCCAGCGGTTGAGACCCGCCAGGGCTCTGACAGCGACCTTCGCCGCCGGTGAGTCCAACCCTGACCGGGCATGAGCTATCGATGCATTCCACAACGCATCGTTGAAGGTCGGATAAGGGTGTGTGACACCTGCCAGGGTGCGGGTGCTCAGTCCCTGGTCGACGGCGAGGGTCAGCTCGGCCAAAGACTCCCCAGCCCTCGGGCCGACAATAGTGCCGCCCAGGATCCGCCCACCCTTGCCGATGATAATCCTCGTGAACCCTGCGGTCTGGTCTTCAGTGATTGCCCGGTCGGTGTGAGCGTGTTGGATCGTCGACGATGAGTGGGACCTCCCGGTGACCGTGGTCAAGCCGACGGCGGCGACTTCCGGGGAAGTGAACGTGACCCGTGGAACGACTCCGCTAACCTTCCGGCGCAGGCCAAGGACCGCGTTGGAAGCCGCGGTGCTGGCGTGCGTGCCAGCGAGGTGAGTGAACTCCGGATAAGGGGTGACATCACCGGCAGCCCAGACGGCCGGGTTGGACGAGCGCATCGCTGCATCGACCACCACCTGACCGGATTCGTCACAGTCCACGCCGACCAGGTCAAGGCCCAGATCCCGGGTTCTGGCTCTCCTACCCGTTGCAGCGAGAATCACGTCCGCACTGAAGCGTTGTCCGTCGCCGGTGTGGATTACGGGTTCGTCGCCGTTGCTGATCCGGTCCACGGTGGCATTCTCGATCACCCGCACTCCGTCGGAGCGCAGGCTACCCAGCACAAGAGCAGCCGCGTCACGGTCTTCCCGAGGCAGGATTGTGGAGCGGGCAAGTATCACCACCTGCGAGCCAAGCCGGGCGAGGGCCTGCCCGAGCTCACACGCGATTGGGCCACCCCCGATGACGACCAGACGACCCGGCAGTGACTGCAGGTCCCAGATGGTCTCAGAGGTGACGACCACGGGTGCGTCGGATAATCCGGGGATAGGTGGAAGCGTTGGCGCGCTGCCCGTGGCGATGAGTGCCTGTCGGAAGCGAATGGTCCTGCCGTTAACCTTGGCTTCGCCCGGCGCAGTAAAGGCTGCTTTGCCTGAGATGACAGTGACGCCTGCCGCCTCGAGTGCTTCGGGGGAGTCTGCCGGTTCGATGGCGGCTATTGCCCCCGAAATACGGTGGCGAACCGCGTCGAAATCAGTGCCATCGCCCGTGAGCGACTGCTCTGAGGCTGAGTGTCCTGCGGATAGGAGCGTTTTGGACGGTACGCAACCAGTCCACAGGCAGTCTCCACCAGTGCGGGCGTATTCCACCAGGACTGTACGGGCACCGAGCCGGGCGGCAGTTTTCGCCCCCACAATGCCTGCGGTTCCCCCACCGATGACCAACAAGTCGACTATTTCGATGCTGCGGTCCATCCGGTTGTCCTTTTCACTTGTCGGTCCGATTCCCTCTTAGCCTAGGCTGTGATGAACACCTTTTCCGCTGGGCGCGGAACCACGACTTGCCATGGAGTGATCCCGATCGCCGGTAAATACAGCACCTTTGCACGGTTCTATGACGTGATGTCCGGCGAATACCCTGTCTACCGTGCCGGCCGTGAGACCGGAATCGGCAAGCTCCGACCAACGGCTGGTGCGCAGGTGCTCGACGTCGGTTGCGGGACCGGCCTGAATTTCGGCCTGTTGCAGGAGCGGGTCACACCGGGTGGCACCATTGTCGGCATCGACCGCAGCTCAGAGATGTTGGCCCAGGCCCGACGGCGGGCCGAGCGCAACGGCTGGACCAACGTGATTCTCATCCGAGCAGACGCAACTGCGCTTTCGCCCACCGACATCCGAGCACGGATCGAAGCAGAGGGCGGGCGGGCACACTCTGATGCTGTGCTAGCTACCTATGCCCTGTCCCTGATGGCGGATTGGGACAGGGCCTGGTCCAACATGGTCTCCCTGACGGCACCGGAGGCCCGCCTATGCGTGGTGGACCTGCAGAAACCTGTCGGTATCTTTGCCGCGCTGACGCCCTTGGCGAAAGTCGCCTGCTGGCTTGGCGGATCAGACATCGACGCCCACCCCTGGACCGGGGTGGAGCGTGACTGCGCCGACGTCACAGTGGCCTCCGCCCGCGGCGGACACCTGCAGATCCGCGCCGGAACACGCACTGCACTCACCTGACCATCAACCGGTAGAGCGTCCGGTGAGGGAACCACGAAGCGGTGTCGCAGCCGTGCCAGCATGCCTAGGCTAAGGGAACGGCGCGAGGTCCGTGGGTCTCGCGGAGAGCTGGATAGATCACTAAGGTTCTCAATCGACTTGTGCCGTCAGACCGGCAGCCTTAATAGCGGTCGACGCCGCGGCCTCGTCGTTATCTGAGCTGTCCCCGCTGATGCCGACGGCTCCCTGGATGGTGCCGTCGTCGTCGCGCACCAGGACCCCGCCGGGGACTGGGATGAGTCGGCCACCAAGAGTGGCGGTCGCGGCGGCGATGAAGTAGGCCTGTTGCTCGGCGCGCTCCATGATGGCCCGCGAACCCATTCCAAGGGCCAGCGCTCCGTATGCCTTGCCCTGCGCAATTTCAAAGCGATTATTCGAGGCGCCATCCTGGCGGGCGGCGGCGATCACGTGACCGCCGGCGTCGAGCACGACGACGGTCAGCGGCTTGAAGTTCTGTTGCTGACCTGCCGCCAGGGCATCGGCGATGATGGATTGGGCGATTGTCAGTGTCAGGCTCATGATGACCTCGTTCGGTTGTCGGCTTGCTTGTGCAGGGCACGTCGGCGGTGCAGGATGGGTTCGGTGTAGCCGGATGGTTGAGCAGCGCCCTCGAGAACAAGTTCACGGGCCGCCTGGAACGCCTCGGATTTGAATGCCGGGGACATCGGCACGTAGGTGGGGTCCGAGGCGTTCTGCCCGTCCACGACCACAGCCATCCGCCGCAGGGAGGCGTCGACCTCTTCCTCGGTGACGATGCCGTGCAGTACCCAGTTGGAGACGTGCTGGGAGCTGATCCGGCAGGTAGCGCGGTCCTCCATTAACGCCGTGCCGTGGAGGTCGGGAACCTTGGAGCATCCGACGCCGTCATTCACCCAGCGAACGACGTATCCCAGAGTGCTCTGGATGTTGTTGTCCAGCTCGCTTCGTCGGTCTTCAGCGGTCCAGTCAGAGGGGTTACCGACGGGAATGGTGAGCAGCTGACGCAAGGACGAGCGACGCTTTCCGGCCAGCTCAGCCTGCCGGGCATCCACATCGACTTGATGGTAGTGCATCACATGCAGGGTCGCCGCGGTCGGGGAGGGGACCCAGGCACAGTCAGCGCCGGCAAGCGGGTGCGCAACCTTTTGCCTGAGCATGTCGCCCATATTGTCAGGGGCCGCCCACATGCCCTTGCCGATTTGAGCCCGACCGCTGAACCCGCACTCCAGACCAATATCAACGTTCGCGTCCTCGTAGGCCGTGATCCAACTGGAGTTACGCATGTCGGCTTTGCGGACCATGGGGCCGGCGATCATCGAGGTATGGATTTCGTCACCGGTGCGATCAAGGAAGCCGGTGTTGATGAACGCTACGCGGTCCCGTGCCTCCCAAATGCATGCCTTCAGGTTGGTCGACGTGCGGCGTTCCTCGTCCATGATGCCAATTTTCAGCGTGAGCGGTTCAAGGCCCAACACGGGTTCGACAGCCGCCAACAGGGCGCAGGCCACTGCGACCTCACCCGGACCGTGCATCTTCGGCTTGACGATGTACACCGAACCGGCCCGCGAGTTGCGCCCGGCATGCGGACCCCGCAAGTCGTGGACGGAGCCAAGACCAGTGAAGAGGGCGTCGAGGATTTCCTCGGGCACCGGCGCTCCGGAAGGGTCGAGGACAGCATCACTGGTCATCAGGTGGCCTACCTGGCGAATGAGCAGCAGCGAGCGCCCGGGGAGGGTCAGCTCTGAGCCGTCGGGTGCTGTGTAGGAGCGGTCGGAGTTGAGCCGCCGGGTATGAGTGCCACTTTTTTGGGTGATCTCGGCGGTCAGGGTGCCCTGCATCAACTGCAGCCAATTGCGGTAGCCCAAGACCTTATCGCCAGCGTCGACCGCAGCCACGGAGTCTTCGAGGTCCATGATGGTTGTGATGGCGGACTCCAACACGACGTCCTTCACCCCAGCAGGGTCACCAGAACCAATGGTGTGGGTGCGGTCAATCAGGATTTCGACGTGAAGCCCATGGTGGACGAGCAGGACTGACTCGGGCGCGTCAGCGGTTCCCTGATACCCCACCAGCTGCCCTGGGTCGGCGAGCCCCATTGAGCCGTCGGAAGTTTCCGCAGCGAGAGCCCCGTCTGCAATCCGGTAGGCGATAACGTCTGCGTGGGAGCCGCCCACCAGGCCAAGGTATTCATCCAGAAACTGTCGCCCACGGGCCACGACGGCGGCGCCACGGACTGGGTTGTAGGTGTCTGTGTGTTCGCGGCCATCGCCGTTATCGACTGCGTCCGTGCCGTAGAGCGCGTCATAGAGTGAGCCCCATCGGGCGTTCGCCGCGTTGGCTGCGAACCGTGCATTCAGGAGCGGGACTACCAACTGGGGCCCGGACACGGTTGCGATTTCGGGGTCTACCCGGTCTGTCGTAATCGCGAAGTCCCCGGGCTCGTCGACCAGGTAGCCGATTGAGCGGAGGAATGCCTCGTAGGCTTCCTCCTGCACGGGTTCCGCACCTTGAGAACGGTGATACTCGTCAATTTGCTGCTGCATCCGGTCCCGGGTGGCTAGCAGTTCCCCCACCTGGGGCGAGAAATCTGTGATGACCGTGGCCGCGCCGGCCCAAAAAGCTCCCTGGTCGATCCCCGTTCCAGGCAAAGCTTCGTCCCGGACGAATTCATAAAGCTCTTCGGCGACGCTGAGGCCGTTGATCTCCAAATATTTCGGCATAGTGCCCGCCCCTTAGATTCTCGTAAGGTGGAAAAAGTTTACCAATATCAAAACCTAGCCAGCGCTGCTCCCCATGTCAATGCGGGGTACCCAGCGGGCGGTCCGAGTCCTCGCTGGGGAAGTCAACGACGTGCTCGCGAGACCAGTGAAAAGCACTGCTCTGTCCAGCGATGAAGGTCGATACCCTAGGGGGGAGTCGCAATTGTGTAGATCGGCCTCTTTCGGGGCGACCGCAGGCGCGAATGAGGCTCGAGGGTTCGGTATCGAATCGAACCCTTGAGGAAGTCAGGGAGAACCAGATGTCTGCGATCCACATGTACGAGACTGCGCTGTGTTGCCACGCGGGGGTGTGTGGCCCCGATCTGGACCAGTCCCTGGTGGACGTCACCGCCGATGTGCGTCATCTCCACGTGGTTAGGTCCGGCGATGAAATTTCTCGATAACGCACCACGATTCTTGTTCTTCACGGGCAAAGGTGGCGTGGGTAAAACATCCGTAGCCTGCGCCAAGGCCCTGACACTCGCCACTGCCGGTCAGAAAGTTCTGCTAGGCCCTGACGGCTCGTGCTCCGCGCTAAGAGCTTCTGACATGCCGCGAGCGTGGGTCGGATGAACCAGCCGCTTTCTATTTGAGAACGATTCTCATATAGTGGTGGAATGCACTTAGTCATCATTACTTCGCTGGACGCCCTCGGTCGCAACAACGCCGCATCCCAGTTGGCCGCGCTGTCTCCAGAAGTTCCAGTAGTTCTGCACGACCTACTTGACGACGGAGTGGTGACGCGCCGCGTCCATCAGAATGACCAATTGGTGGAACGAGAGTCGTCTGTCCTCGAGCACGGCTGTCTGAGTTGCACTGTTCGGTTCGATCTGGTCCCTGTCTTGCTCCGCCTTGCCGCTGCCGGGGCTTCGCAGGTGATCGTCGGGTTGCCGCCGGGCACCACCGCCGAGAATGCGATTGACGGGATTCATGCCATCGCTCCGGGGGAGTTCACTGTTGATTCAGTGGCGCTGGCCGTACAGCCTGAGGACCTGGAGAACCAACTGTGGGACCATCACACGTTGTTTGAATCTGGCTACACGGCTGTTCCCGAGGATGGCAGGACCCCTGGCGAATTCCTGATGGGGGAGTTGCTCTTCGCTGATACTGTGCTCACCACCGCCAGTGATCTGCTGCCCTCGGATCAGGAACTGAGTCTCAGGGGTCTTCAACTGCTCGGCCAGCTTGCCCCCCACGCGCAGATCCTGCCCGCCGTGGGAGCGACTGCCGCCGATCTTGGAATGCACGACGACGAAGCCGCCCGCGCCCGATGTCGTCCCGGAGCGATCGCTGCGCCGTCGACGTCGTCAGGGCCATTCAGCACCTTTGAATACCGCACGGATCTTTTATTGCATCCCGATCGCTTTCGAGCAGCCCTGGGTGCCATCTCCGAGGGTTGCTGCTTTGTACGGGGCGGGGTCTGGGTTGCTGGCCTGCTGGACACCGAGGTTGCGGTGTTCGGTGTTGGCCCGCGCATCGCCCTCAGTAACGGTGGGTCGTGGGCCAGTGATCCCCAGGGGCAGTGGCGCCGCGGCACGCACCTCGCTCTGACCGGCGATGACATCGATGACGTCGAGGTGACCAGCCTGCTGGCATCCTGCGCACTGACAGACGAGGAACTGCGATCGCCCCTTATGGATGCGGCCAACAAAACCAGCCGATAGAACACGCACGAACAACTAAAGGAGAACCATGAAGGTACGCAATTCCCTCCGCGCATTGAAGAAAGTCCCTGGTGCCCAGATCGTCCGACGCAGAGGCAAGACTTTTGTCATCAACAAGAAAAACCCCCGCATGAAGGCACGCCAAGGCTGACGTGGCGGTGAAGAGCACCAAGAACACGGCTGGGATCGTTGTGGCGCTGTGCGCGGGTCACCGATGCGCTGCGCTTATCAAAGCCAGCGACGACGACGGCGGTCTCGCCGCAGCCGTCGCCCGGTCATCCGGCGGGGTACTCATCTCGGCATCCTGCCTGCAACAATGTGCCCACGGTGCCGTCGCCGCTGTTGCCCTTCGCGCTTCGATGACTGATCTCACGGGGCCGTCAGTCTGGCTGGGCGGCCTCGAAGCCCCCGGGCGGCTGCGTGCTCTCGGCGCCTGGGTGGAGCGCTGGCGCCCACAGGAAGAACGACCCAGTGCGTTACCCCACGAGCTTTCCCAGGCGGTGCTCGGTACCGGCGCACCCGTCCGCCTGACGGCAAACCAAGCCTAGAAAGCCGTTAAAACGAACGGCGCCGACCTGTGGGGTCGGCGCCGTTCGTTCTAGCTACCGTTAGTGCTCGTCGTAGTGATCGCCGTGTTCTGCGTGGCGGTGCCCGTCGTGAAGGTAGTCAGTGTGGTCGCCGTGCTGGACAGTTTCATGGGTGCAATCGGTCGAGCCGTGTTTGTGGTCACCGACGCCGTGCTCGGCCGGATCGTCATGCTCGTCGTAGTGATCGCCGTGTTCTGCGTGGCGGTGCCCGTCGTGAAGGTAGTCAGTGTGGTCGCCGTGCTGGACAGTTTCATGGGTGCAATCGGTCGAGCCGTGTTTGTGGTCGTGCTCGTGGATGGTGTGTTCTGAGTGCGTTTCGGTGGTCATCGGTATCTCCTTGGTGCGGGAGCTCCCGCAAGTTTCAGTTTCAGTGGCTATGACTGGGTGTCGGGGACGCTTCGACCGTGTGGGCGATCGCGTCTTCGATGACATGTGCAACATGCTCGTCGGTCAATGCGTAGACGGCTTCGCGCCCCGATCTGCTGACGGTCACGAGGTTCATGCTTCGCAAGAGCCTCAGGTGTTGTGACACGAGTGGCTGGGAGAGGCCAGTGGTGGCGACCAGCGTGCCTACTGACCCCTCTTTGGCGGATAGGGCAGTCAGAATTCGCAATCGTGACACAGCCCCCAGCGCTTTGAACAGCTCGGCAACCTGCTCCAGCTGTTCGTCATCCGTCATACCAATATATAAACATGTCTGCATGCGTTTATGCAATAGGTAAATACCAATCATGCAGCTTGATTGACAGGCGTGGTCGGACGCCTCCGCCTCCGTTCAAGGGGAGGAAGAGTGACGCTTGAGGCTGAAACCGCCAGGACCGAGGCAAGGATCAACGCAGAGGCCGGAGCGAAGACGGTCCAGGGTGCGCGTTCGACGTAGGCCATTCCCTCGGCCAGGATCAGGCCCCACTCGGGGCTCGGCGGATTCGCGCCGAGCCCAAGGAAACCCAGTGCCGCCAGGGCCAGGGCGGTACCGGGCAGGCGGAGCATTGCGTGCCGGAATAGTGGTCCGGCAATGTGCGGCAGAACATGCCGAACAAGAATCCGGCCCCGACCCACGCCAAGAACCGGCAGTACCGCGACGAAGGGCAGGCTTTTCGCCTGAAGGGTCAATGCCGCAGTGTGGGCAGCCAGGGGAGCCCAACTGACGAGCGCTACGGCGAAGGCTGCGCCGCCAGCCGACGTACCTGCAATTGCGGCCACGATGATTCCGGTAATGACGGGAGGGGCTGCGTTGGCCACCTCCAGCGGGCCCGTTCCCAGGCTCGGCAACGAACCGACCAGCGCCCCGATCAACAGTGACAGGAGAACGACGGCGAGGGCCGTACCCACCGTGGAGACGGTACCGTGTCCCACCCGGGCGAGCAGATCCCGCCCGCTGGCATCGGCCCCGAAGGGCAGGAGCCAGCTGGGCGGGGCGAGTCGTGGGTGGGCCGAGGCAAAAGGATCGCGCAGTACACCGGCGAGGGTGAGGGTCACCAGAAGCGATACCGCCCCGATTGGCACTGCCAGGTCGCGGCGGCGAAACGACGGCGGAACGACAGCGACCGGCACCACCCCCAGCCGTCCGGCGGGACCGAGTAGCGCCCGCCGGGCCAGTGACGCGAGGACGCCTGCCGCAATTGCCAACATCAGAAGGGCGAGCACGCCGGCCTGCAGCACAGGGATGTCCTGTGCGGTGGCGGCTCCGAGGGTCGCCCTACCGAGACCGGGGATGGCGAAGACGCGTTCAACAGCTACCGCGCCACCAGTCAGGCCGACGACGACGAGCGCCGCCTGACTTGAGACGTTCGGTAGTGCTCGGCGCAGGATTCCGACCGCGATTTGGCCGCGTGTGAATCCGGCAGACAACCATGCTGACACCCACTGTTCTTCCCCGGCTGAGCTGATGGCATCGGCGAGTAGTTTACCCATCAGCCCGCCCGCGGGCAGGCCCATGGCCAGGGAGGGGAGGACCGCGTAGTGGAGACCGAGCCAGCCTGAGGGTGGAAACCAGCCGAGCCAGACAGCGCCGATGACGAGGAATAGCGAGGCCAGAAGGAATTCCGGCAGGGACGTCGCGGTCGTGGCAAGCAGTCCAGCTCCCCGCCGATGCTTGCCCCTAGCGCTTCGCAGGAGCGAGGGGAGAGCGAACGTGCTGGCCACCAGCAGCGCAATTGCGCCGGCACCGATCATCAGAGTGACGGAAACTGCGAGAGCGGCGAGCGTGCCTGGGAGGACTGGCGCATTCGAGATCCAGGAGTGGCCGAAGTCACCCGAGAGCGCGCCAGTGAACCAGGTGATGAACACCGGAATCGGGCCTCGGTCCAGGCCGAGTTCGTCCCGCACCATGGTCAGTGCTTCAGGTGTTACCTCCAAATCGGCATAGCGGGCACGCAGCACGGTGTATTCGGGACTCTGGCCGGAGAGCCAGGGCAGCAAACCGATCACCATGACGACGGCCAGTAGGGCTCCGGCTCGCGACAGCCCTACCACTAGTCCGCTGGTAGGAAACCTCTTCACTGGTCGGCGCGGGTGTCACCGGTGATGAGTAGCCGCTCCCGCGGGTCACGCGCTGCCCCTTCAATCTTTGCTGACTCACCCTGGATTACCCGTTCGTGCAGCATCGGAATGGCTGCGTCGCGGCTGAGGATTTCGGCTTCGGCTGCCATGATGGCCTCGCGGCGGTCTGGACCGGCCGGCAGCGCGGCCGCGACCCGGAGGGCCTCGTCAACCGCCGGATCGCAGAACTGGGAGAGATTGAAAGACCCCTCGCAGCCGAAGTCGCTGTACATGTAGGCCACTGGATCGCCGGAGTCCAGTACCGTCGCCCTGGATAGGATAAAAGCATCGAAAGCGCCGTCGAGGGCATCCGCTTCGATGAACTGGTACTCGCGCACATCCTGTTCGACGATAAAGCCGGCTGCTTCGAGCTGCTGTTCGAGTTGTACCGCGACCTCGGGGAGTTCCGCCCGGTCAGTGAAGGTTCCCAGACTGATGCTGACGCCGTCGACCGTTGCCGGTTCAGCACGCTGCTCGAGAATTTCCCGATAGTCGTCGGCGCGGGCGTCGGCAGCCCACGGGAGTGCGGGTCCGAGAAGGCCTTCCGCGACGTCGGCCCGGCCCTCGTAGACCCCTGAGACAATCGACGCCCGGTCGATAGCTTCGCGCGCGGCGGCACGGACGTCGGGGTCCGCGAAAGGACCTGATTCAGTGTTGAGGTAGAGGGTATTGGTGCGTGGCATGGGCACCTCGAAGATCAAATCCTCGTCGATCTGGGCTACCTGGCCGACCGGGATGGCTTCGACGACGTCGGCCGTTCCGGTCCGCAGTGCTGCAGCCCGTGCAGTGCCGTCCGGCACGAATTGGACGTCTATTCCCGCGGCAGCTGCGGGATCACCCCAGTAGTCGTTGTTCCTGTCCAGCGTTGCACCTGAGGTCCCGTCCACGGCCGTCAGGACGAAGGGTCCGGTTCCAGTGCCGACCGGGTCGACGGCGTCGTCGTCGTAGGCGCTGGCAGCCAGGATCGAAAGCTGGGGGCTGGATAGCCGTTGGGGCACCAGAGGGTCGGCCACCGCCGTGGTGACAGTCACTGTCAGGTCGTCGCTGGCGACAGCGGTCAGGTCGACGCCGTCAAGAATGCGAGGGGTAGGTGAGGCGGTCGCGGCTGTGGTGAGTGATCGGGCGACGTCTTCGGCTGTCAGCGGGGTTCCATCGTGAAAGGTGACACCCTCGCGGAGACTGAAGGTCCACTCGATCGGGCTGGTCTGCTGCCACTCGGTGGCTAGCGACGGCTGGGCTTCCGCGAGGTCATCAAGGACCACCAGGGTCTCGGCCGTGGACCAGCGGGAGAGCTTGAAGGCGTCGTCACTCAACGGGGTGAGACCCGACCGTGGTGGTTGCAGCATGGCAATCGAGATCCGATCGTCGCCATCTTCCCCGGATCCCAGCGGCGAATTCTCGGGGCCGGGGGAGAAGCAACCTGTCAGCGCAAAACAACTGATGGTTGAGACGGCAAGAAGGGTCAGTGATGTGGGGCGGTTCATGGGTGATCTTTCTGCTGGGGAAGGGGAAGAACATGAGGGAGGAAGGACGCGCTGAGGGTGGCCAGAACGACAAGGAAGGTCCAACTGGACAAGCCGCCGGCGATGTCACGAAGCGTGCCGAACAGTGTGTTGCCGATGAGTACCGCGATACCGCCGCAACTGGCGAGGAGCCCGTAATAGGCGCTCAACGGCCGCTGTCCGGCGAAGTGGTGCACGAGCTGCATCCCTGCCGGACCGACGAGCATGTGTCCCAGACAGAGGAGCACAACGCAAAAAACGGGGCCGCTTGCCGCATGGAGCCCCGGAAGGAGATTCATACCGGTAGTGCCAAGCAAGCCCATCACTGCGAATGCCGCGGCGATACAGGTGAATCCCGTTCTGAGCGTGGCGGCCGGGCCCAGCCTGGCAGCCACGGCTGAGAGCGGCAGTTGAAGAGCAATAGTCAGAACCGAAGCCACCGTGAACAACACAGCCAAAGTCCCGGCGCCCACTCCACTGTGGGCGAGTTCAAGCGGTAGGGCGAAGTACAACTGGTTGTAGGCCAGGAGGTTCATGCTGAAGAAGGCGGCGAAACAGAGATAGCGGCGATCCCCTAAACAGGCGAACGCACCGCGAAATTTCCACCTGCGCCCGCTGGGTTCCCCGCCGACCACCGAGGCTGGATCGTGTGTCGGCAAGAGTAGCCAGAGGGCGACGCCGACGCCGAGAAAGAGCAGCGCCGCCGATCCGGCAACAACCGGGAACCCGTTGGGCAGCAGCCCGATCCCAATGAGAGGTCCGGCG
Source organism: Arthrobacter flavus (assembly GCF_039526005.1). NCBI lineage: Bacteria > Bacillati > Actinomycetota > Actinomycetes > Micrococcales > Micrococcaceae > Arthrobacter > Arthrobacter flavus. The sequence goes on from NZ_BAAAIJ010000003.1 coordinate 47,140, forward strand.
ACGGCACCAATCTCCCCCACAAGGACGAGCCATGCGAACAGGTTGCGCCTACTGCCATTCGTCGATTGGGCGCGATCCAGTGTGCCGACTAGTCCTTCAATGGCTGGGGAGAAGAAAGCGCCGCCAATGCCGGTCAGCACCGCGCTGGCGAGAAAAGCCCAGAAGTCATCAGCTATTGCAAGCCCTAGATAGCCCGCTGCGCGGACAGCGCAGCCCGTCAGGATGCTCCGGCGCGGCCCCCAGCGGTCGGCGATCACCCCGCCGAGGAGGAACATTCCTTGCTGGCTGAACGTCCGTGCGCCCAGGACGAGCCCGATGGCGGCAGCACCGAGACCCAGGTCCTCTGTCATCACGAGTGCAAGGAACGGTACTACCGCGTAGAAGCCGATATTGAAGACCAGTTGGGTGGGCAGAATTAAAGACACCGAGATATGGTTCCTCGGAAGGGTGGAGCCGATCATTGTGCGGTGACGCCCCGAGCCTGTCGTGCCACATTGAGTGCGCGTGTTGCCTCGTGCCGGGGGTGGTCGAGGATTTGAGCGGTGTGTCCGTGTTCGACGATGCGGCCGTTGGCGAGTACGGCAGTCTCGGCGCAAATGGCCGCGACTGCGTCGAGGTCATGAGATACGAACAACATCCCCAGGCCCTGTTCGTTGACCAGTAGCTGCAGGACTTCCAGCACCTGATTGCGCAGCGGTAAATCCAATCCGCTCACCGGTTCGTCTGCGAGAAGAAGCGATGGCGTGACGACGAGCGCACGCGCGATTGCTACACGTTGGTTCTGCCCACCGGAGAGTTCGAACGGTCTCTTTCCACTGGTGGACCCGGACAATGCCACCCGGCCGAGGGCTTCGCGGATCATGGTGGAGTGCTGTCCGTCGATTCCCAGACAAACGAGAGGTTCACGGAGCAGCTGACCGACTGTCATCCGAGGATCCAGGCTGCTCGCCGGATCCTGGGGCACGTACTGCACCATGCGCCGGAACCAGCGCAATGATCTCAACGAACCCGGCCGGACAGGTCTGCCCTGTAGGGTGACCGAACCTGAGTCTGGTTCCTCCAGAGCAAGGAGTGCTCGGAGCAGGGTCGATTTGCCGGAGCCGGAGCGGCCGACAAGCCCCAGGCTAGTGCCACTGGAGACCTCGAGAGATACGCCTTGCAGGATATTTGTCGGCAGACTCCTGCGGAAGGTCCGCCCGGGCCGAGTCAAGGACAGCCTTAGATCCCTGACTGAAAGAGTCACCGTCATGCGGCGGTGTGCTTGTCTTGTGTTGTTGTTTGGTGGGCGGCCCAGGTGAGCGAACGCGCAATGGGATGTGCCGCTCTGCTGGCCAGGTGGGAAAAAGAACCCTGGTCGACGACGGACCCGGCGTCAAGAATGACAGCCCGTGAACACAAGGAAGACGCAGCGACGACGTCGTGCGTGATGAGGAGGATTCCCGCGCCAGCTTCGGCTGCTGTCCGGAATGCTGACAGAACAAGCTGCTGGGACACACCGTCGAGGGCTGTGGTCGGCTCGTCCGCAATCAGATACGACGCCCGACAAGCAAGCGCCTGAACGATGCAGATCCGCTGTCTCTGGCCGCCGGACAGTTCCATGGGGAAGCTCCGCAACACTTGTGTGGGAGCGGCAAAACCTACCTCTTCGAGCATCAATTCCGCCCGCGCCAACGCGCCTGCCCGTGTGCTGGCTTCACCCGATCGAAGAAGGACAGGCACAAGCTGCCGGTCGATCCGAACCAACGGGTGCAAGGAGGTCAGCGAGTCCTGCCGAATAGCGGCGATACCGGCCCGGGTTCTGTCTCCCAGGGGTGTTGCTTGTCCGTCCACCTCCAGATGGCCGCGAACCATCGCACTTCCGGGAAGGGACCCACTTAGGGATGCCGCGGTCAAGGATTTGCCTGACCCGGACGGGCCCAGCAGGGCTACCACATCACCCCGATCGATTGACAGCGATACGCCCCTGACCAGGTGTTGGGAGCCAACACGGATCGACAGATCCTTCACGACCAAACTCACCGCGCACACCCCCAGTCCTATTAGTATTGAGTATCGTTCTTACTAACTTACTGATAATGCGGATGATTCTCAAATGGCGCGTTCTTGTCCGGTGACCAGATGGGTAGACAAGGTGGACATGATTACCCTCAAGGGTCACGGGCGATTGCGGTGTGCAGTCGAATACCCTAGAAGAATGTAGGAAAACTTGTCCGGTGACCTATCGGGCGGATCCGTCAACGAGTCACTCCAGGAGCACCATGACGTACACACTCAGCACGACCATTGCGCTTCCCTGGGCTGAAGCCCTGGAACTTACCCGGGATGCACTGTCAGCTCAGGGTTTCGGAATACTCACTGAGATCAATGTCCGCTCCACTTTCGAGGCCAAGCTTGGCATCGAAGCCGCGGATGCTGTCGGCGAGTACATCATCCTCGGCGCCTGCAACCCGGCCCTGGCCAGTCGGGCCATTGCCGCCGAGCCCGAAATCGGCGCCCTCCTGCCATGCAACGTCGTGGTCCGTCGGAGCAACACTTCAGACATCACGACGATCGAGGCCATCGACCCGGAGACCATGGTTCGTCTCAGTGATGCGCCAGCTGTCAAAGAGGTCGCTGACGACGCCAGCAGTCGCCTGCGCAAAGCCTTGGCCACCCTCAGTAGTACAGGGCTTCAGGGGGGATAAGGACGAAATTGCCCACGTGTGCCTTGTCAAGGAATTCCCGCTGTGCGTCTGCGATCTGGTTGAGTGGGAAGACCTTGGCCAGGAGAGGCCGAATCTCCCCACGCTCGATGTAGGAGATGAGGCTAGGGAACACTGCGGCGTCCCACGCTGTGCACCCGATCAAGGTGAGATTTTTCAGGTACAGGGTTCGCATATCCAGTTCGACCAGAGGTCCGCCGATAGCGCCTGAAGAGACGTACGTGCCTCCCCTTTTGAGGAGACTGAGCATCGCGGGAAAACTGGTGCCTGCCACATTGTCGATGACGACGTCGACGCTTTCCGCTCCCAGCGCGCTCAGCGCCTCGTCCCGCCCAAGGACGATATCCGCGCCCAGGGCCCGGACCCGGTCCTGTTTGGCTTCACTGGCGATGCCCACAACATGACCGCCACGACGTTTGACGAGTTGCACGACGGCCGATCCAACGCCACCGGAGGCACCCGTAACCACTACCCGCGACTCCGAGGTGATACCCGCACGACGGACCATGTTCTCCGCTGTTCCGTAAGCGCACGGGATGGTGGCCAATTCGGCGTCGCTCCAGTCGCAGTCCACGGTGAACGCCTCGTGTTCGGGGACAGCAACAAACTGAGCGAAAGCTCCGTCCCGGTCCGACCCTAGCCAACTGGTCTCCATCGAGGAAAACCCCTGCGTGCGCATACATGGGCGGATCAATACCCGGGCCCCAACCTTGGACTCGTCGCCCCCGCGACCGACGGCGACAATACGTCCGCAGCAGTCTGCGCCCTGAATCAGGGGGAATGGCGTGGCCGTGTTCCAACCCCCGTCCGGCCGCGTCGACGTCTGCCCAGAAAGGTCCTCGGCTGCATCATTGGTGCCTGTCGCAACCGACGAAGAGTACCAACCGAGCCTGGTGTTGATTTCGGTGTTGTTCACGCCGGCTGCCAAAACCTGAACCAGGACCTCACCTTCGGCTGGCACCGGGATCGGAACCCGACTCACCTCAAGCCGGTCGTAGCCACCACCCCCGGTAGTGACAATCGCCGTCATGGTCTGCCCCGCGTCGGCCGACCTTAGTGGGGGATGATTCGTGGGCATCCTCCCATTTTGCGCTACCGACCGATAGGTGGCCAACGACTCTGCCAGCGCCAGAAGCTTTATCTTCCGGGGTTCAGAGTCACGCCATGTCCGGGCAGACCCCCTATAACCCGCCCGAACGTGGCGTAACTTGTGGAGAGACTGGTCGGTGGAGGGCCCCTGGGCAGCCCGGAATCCGAGGAAAGGCGTTCTTTGGGTGGCAACCGGTTAGAGAACATTGAGGCTGTGCTTCAGCGCTGGACAGGTAGGGAGGTGAGCAGGCGAAGTGATCCGGAGGTGGGGATCTGCCGCGACGGTCCCCGTGATCGAGTAGGCCTCCAGCGAATGCAACGCTTCGGCGTCGATGTGCCGCGCATGCGAGAGATCAACCTGGACCGCGAGACTTCTTGATAAGCCTTGCGTGCGGATGATGAGGGGGAGGAGCGCCTGACAGCCTCGAGGGGTCAGGCAACCGGTAATCTGAACGGTGGCACTGGCGTGATCGATGTTCAGCTTGATAATGACTCGCAATTTATGTTCCACGCAGGGCTCCACAAGTTGATTCTCTTGCGGCCAGCTACTGGACCTAAGGGACAGCGTAGACGCAAATAGGTCAGGGCGATAGCCCCCAATAGTTCAACCGGGCTTGGGAAATCTGTGGACTGGTTTCCCCAATCGCGGGATAATGGAGGATGGCGGAAAGCAGTACCGCACCGAACCAACTCGTTGAAGCTATCCCTGGCAGTGTCGACTATGAAGACATGGCCGAGCAGCTGAGTGAGTTTGCTCGCGTGCTGCAAGCGGACAACGATGCGGACTCCCTCCTCACACATCTGGTCAAGGCAGCTATCGAGCTGGTACCGGGCACCGATGAGGCCTCGATCAGCCTCATCACGGGACGAGCGGATGTAGAGTCCCGAGCACCGTCGAGCGATCTGCCCCGACAGGTTGATGCTCTGCAGACGCGGGTCGGCCAGGGACCTTGCCTTGATGCGGTATTCGAACACGGCACCGTCAGCGTTCCGGACATGGCTCAGGAGGACCGCTGGCCTCGTTTCGCTGAGGGGGCCATGAACCTCGGTGCTGCAAGCATGCTTGCTTTCCAGCTATACGTGGAAGGCGACAACCTTGGAGCGATGAACCTCTATAGCCGTCACGCTAACGCGTTCACTGTCGAATCGGAGGAAAACGGACTCCTGATTGCCGCTCACGCGTCGGTGGCTATTGCTGGAAGCAAAAAAATGGATCAGATGCATGATGCTCTTGCGAATCGGGACACGATCGGTCAGGCCAAGGGGATTTTAATGGAGCGGTTCGGAATCACTGCGAATCAGGCGTTTATCCTGCTGGTGCGTTCAAGCTCGCACACCAATACCAAACTTGCCACAATTGCTGAATACCTCACAGGTACTGGGGAACTTCCACACCACAGTCGATAGGCTGCTGTGGCAATCGCAGGGCCCGCCAGAGAGAGGAGGCACGCCATTGCTGCCGAGGAGGGGCGTCGTTAGCGCACAATGATGGTTGTCCCCTGGGCATAGTGCAGGACTGCGTGCACGGTGGACCCGAGGCGAACGGTAAGGGAGTTGCGACCTTTGGCGCCAACAACAACACAGGAGGCCTTTTGGGCATGTAGGACGATATTCCTTGGCACGGTGGGTCCGTCCAGTGAGTCTTCGACGATGGTGACATCGACGTCACCGGGCAGCAGACTGATGGCCTGCTGAATGACTGGATCGTGCTCTGATTCCGGGACCGGTGGGCGCGTGATGGCGTACCGGCTGTAGGGCCGAATATGCAGTAATCGCAGGGAGGTGCGGCGCGCTCTTGCCAGGTCGGCGGCGAACAGAAGGGCTTTGTCGCTCTGGGGTGAACCGTCAATAGCAACGAGAATGCCCCTTTTTGCAGGTCGTTCCTTGCGTACGACCGCTATGGGGCAGGTGGCACAGGATGCCAGATGGAGACTGACTGATCCAATGAGCAGGCCTTTGAAACCGCCCAGTCCTCTGGATCCGGTGACCAGCAGAGAAGCGTCCATGGAAGCTTTCGTGAGGACCTCGGAGGGATGGCCAACTATCAGGTGAGCGCTGGTACTGACCTCTGGCGCGGCCTGTTTCGCGAGGTCCACCCCTTTGGCAGCAGTTTTTTCTGCCACGATTCTCCGGGCATTGTCGGAGGCCTCGATCATCGAGCCAGGTTCCCCTGAATGCGACATCCCCATCCAGCAGTGCACGACGACGAGGGGCAGCTCAGCCGCAGCGGCGTGGTGCGCGGCCCACACAACTGCACGTTGTGAGGTGTCAGATCCGTCGTAGCCAACGACAACAGGGCGAACTTGTGTCACGATCAGTCCTTGACTGGTTGAGGGTCTCCTCCCTACATCATGCCGTGTCTGAGTTCGGCCAAGTAGAGCCCAAGGTCCCCTAGTGGAAAAGTTTCACAGCGCAGGGGCGCTCCTGCCGTCCTGAAGCTAAAAATCACCTGATTCGGCCCGAAGGTCCCTTGTCGGAGACCCGGCGGCCGAGAAGACTGAGCCTATGGCAGCCCAGTCCGCGGCCACCGCGCCGAGCTCAGAACCGCCGACCTTATGGCACGCGTTAGACCTGCCAGAAGTTTTTGCGGGGTTGTCGTCGGGCCCACGAGGGCTCAGCAGCTCGGAGGCTGCCCACCGATTGGCTGAATTGGGCCCGAATGAGCTGAGCTTCGCGATGGTGAGCCCTTGGTGGCGGGTGCTCTTTCGCCAGTTCATCAGCCCGCTGATCGGTATTCTGCTGGTGGCCGCTGTAGTGACCCTGGTCCAGCAGCACTGGGTGGACGCGGGCGCGATCTTCCTCATTCTGTGTATCAATGCGGCTCTGGGCTTTTTCCAGGAACGCAAGGCCGAGGACGCCGTGCGTGCCCTCCAATCGATGGCCAGCCCGACGTGCCGGGTACTGCGCGACGGGACCGAACAGGTAATCCCAGGGAGCGACGTCGTCCGCGGCGACGTGGTGCTGCTGGAAAGCGGCGAACGGGTCTCGGCTGATCTGCGGCTTTTTGAGGCCAATGGGCTGCAGGTGGATGAATCGATGCTGACGGGGGAGTCCTTCGCCGCGTCCAAGCACACCGCTGCCTTGCCACCAGACATTGGCGACGCTGACAAAACGAATGTGGCCTTCAGCGGAACCTTTGTCGGGAACGGTAGGGGTAGAGGAGTCGTTATTGCGACCGGGGCCAGCACTGCCCTTGGGGAGATCAACGCCCTCGTCCAGGGGCCGACCCGGAAATCGCCGCTACAGCTGCTCACCCACAGCCTGGAGCGACGGATCGGACTGATCGTCCTCGCCGCCATCGTCTTCATCTTCATCGCCGGGCTGGTGCTGGGCAACGACGTCTCCACGATGTTCCGCACGGCTGTCGGCCTGGCGGTGGCCAGCATCCCCGAGTCACTGCCGATCGTTCTGACGGTGGCGCTGAGCCTGGGGGTGTCACGGATGGCCCGGCGGAACGCGATAGTGCGCACTTTGCCTGCTGTTGAGACGTTGGGGTCGACCAATGTCATTGGTTCGGACAAGACCGGGACGCTAACCGAGAATCGGTTGACCGTGGAGAGGATCTGGACGAGTGGCGGGATCGTTGATGTTTCCGCTGCTGCCGGCGACGGCAGAACAACGGACTCACCTCTGGTTCGTGCGGTCTTGCGCGCCGGTGCACTGACCAATGAGGCGACGATCTCCGCCGAAGACGATGACCTGGAGTACTCTGGCGATGCGGTTGACGCGGCAATGGCCCTGGTCGCCGTCGTCCGCGACGCGATCAGCGAAGCGGAGCGCACGGCCGAACCGGCGGCCCATCAGCCCTATGAACCTCAGCTGCGTTATTCGCAGACCGTTCAACAGGATGCCGCTGGCCGCCGGACGCTGTATGTGAAGGGCGCTCCGGAGGCGGTACTGGCTGGGTCCGTTGTCCTGGCGGCGCCCAGCGGAACCGTTCCTCTGGATGAAGCGCAGGTCCATGCGGCCAACGAGGCGATGGGCAGCGACGGACTGCGTGTCATTGCCACTGGGTCCAGGGTACTTGCCGATACCGAGGAATTGCTCACCCCGCTGCCGCCGCCTTCCGGCCTGACGTTTTTAGGTCTGGAAGGAATGACCGACCCTCCGCGGGCCGGAGTAGCCGACGCCATTGTGAAGTGTAGACGGGCCGGAATCAAAGTCATGATGATCACCGGAGACCACCCCGTGACGGCGACGGCCATCGCCGGCCGGCTCGGCCTCTCGACGGACAAACCCGCACTCACTGGCGCCGAAATGGCGGACCTGGATGATCAGATGCTCGCCGCCCGGATCCTTCAAACCTCCGTCGCGGCACGGGTTTCCCCGGTGGAGAAGCTCCGGATCGTGCGTGCGCTGCAAGCCAACGGCAAAGTCGTCGCTGTCACCGGTGACGGCGTCAACGACGCCCCGGCGCTCAAGGCGGCTGCGATCGGCGTCGCGATGGGCAAATCCGGAACCGACGTCGCGCGTGAATCATCCGATGTGGTGCTGACCGACGACAACTTCGTCACCATCGTTCCCTGCTGTTTTTGCCGGTCCAGATGCTGTGGATGAACGTGGTGACCAACGGCGCCCAGGACATCGCCCTGACTTTCGAACCAGCTGAAGGTGATGAGCTCTCCCGTCCGCCCCGCGCTCCGTCCGAGGGCATCCTTTCGCGCACTCTGTGGTTCCGGGCAGGAATCACCGGCTGCTGGATGGCCCTGGCCGTGACCCTGACGTTCATCGTGGCCCTACACAATGGGTACACGGAAACTCATGCCCGGACCTTCGCGCTGACGATGTTCGTGGTGTTGACCTTCTTTCAGGTCCACAGTTCGCGGGCCGAAAACAAGTCGCTCTTCCAGCTCCGGCTGCTAGCCAACAAACCTTTGCTCTTCACCTCCCTGGCCGCCCAAACACTGCACTGGGCAGTGCAAACCTGGCCGGTTTCCGCGGACTTACTCGGGCTCACGCCCTTGCGCCCGTGGGAATGGCTCCTGTGTATCGGCATCGGCTCAACGGTCCTGATGATCGTGGAGGCCGAAAAGGGCGTCCGACGCTGGGCGCACCGCCACGACGCGCTACTGGCATGACTAGAACCCCGCGCCCCGACGAGGCTACCCCCGGTCAGCCGGATGTGGGCCCCGATGCCGCCATTGAAGCGTGGGCCGGCTGCAAATCCGTCAGCAGCGAATGGCTTCTGAGCTACGACGGCTACGATCCAGTGACTGAAGGCTTGCGCGAAAGCCTTTGCACGGTCGGTAATGGGTACTGGGCTACCCGGGGAGCGGCGGCGGAAGCCGATGCGGACGCTGCCCACTATCCGGGAACCTATCTCGCCGGTGTATACAACCGGGCGAGGACGGGCCGTGCCTGGCATTCCGTCGAAGATGAACACATGGTCAATGCCCCCAACTGGCTTCCACTGTGGTTCAGGCTAGCTGACGGGAACTGGTTCCACCCAGGAACCGCCAACTTTCTTCACTACCGGCAAGAGCTGGACCTACGACGAGGTGTCCTGACCCGGGTCGTCCGGTTCCGAGATCCTGCAGGAAGAACCACCAAGGTCACGTCGCTGCGGTTCTTATCTCACGCGGCCCCGCACATTGCCGTGCTGAGCACAACGTTCGAGGCCGAGGACTGGTCAGGTCCCATCACCGTCCGTTCCGCGATTAACGGCCAGGTCACTAACCGGAACGTCGCCGCGGACCGATCGCTAACCGGCAGCCATCTCCTGCCACGTCGGGTCGGTGAGCTCGATGGTGAGACGGTGCTGCTCGATATGGAGACCACCCAATCCGGCATCCGTGTGGCCACAGGTGCTCGCACCCGTGTCTTCGCTGGGGACAGCCCACTCACCCCTGACCGACAATTTCTCTGCGATAGTGCTGGCTGGGTTGCCCAGGAATTCACGATGGACGTGGAACAAGGACATCCGATCCGCGTGGAAAAAACCGCTGCGGTCTATACTTCACGCGACCGGGCGATAGCTTCCCCCGCCCAAGCGGTGACTAGTGCCCTGCACCGCGTAGGCAATGCCGAGGGGCTATTGGACGCCCACGAGCAAAGATGGAACATCCTGTGGGAGTCTTTCGCAGTGTCACTGGACTCCGGCAAGAGGCAATCACTCGCGCTGAACCTGAATACCTTCCACGTCCTGCAAACGCTGGCCGCCGCCGACGTGGATCTGGACGCCGGTGTACCGGCACGTGGCCTGCATGGGGAGGGCTATCGCGGACACGTCTTCTGGGACGAGCTGTTCGTGTATCCCATGCTCACCCTCCGCCGGCCCGATCTCAGCCGGGCGCTCCTGGGCTACCGATACCGGCGTCTGAACGAGGCTCGCGCGGCCGCGCTGGCTGCCGGTTTCGAGGGCGCCATGTTCCCGTGGCAAAGCGCCATTGATGGACAAGAGCAAACGCCTACGGAGCTTTTCAATCCGTACAACGATAAGTGGATGCCCGATAACTCGCAGCGACAACGGCACGTGGGACTCGCCATCGCCTACAGTGTGTGGCACCACTACCAGGCAACCGGCGACATTGCCTTCCTCATCCATCAAGGCGCCGAACTCATCTTTGAAGTGTCGAGGTTCTTCGCCAGCCTCTGTCGATACGACAGCCGGGACGACCGGTACGACATCGAGGGCGTCATGGGCCCTGACGAATTCCATGATGGGTACCCGGGCTCTCCGGGGCTGGGGCTGCGCAACAATACCTACACCAACGTGATGACCGCATGGGTCCTACGGCGGGCAGTCGAAATCAGCGGCCTCCTCGAAAACCGGTACTGCGAACCTCTCCGAACCCGGCTCAACTTGGGACCGGACGAAATCCAGCGGTGGAAACACATCAGCCGTCGCCTGCGCGTTGCGTTCCACCCGGACGGCGTTCCCAGCCAGTTCGAGGGATACGAGAACCTGCCAGAGTTCGACTGGTCCGGATACCGGGCCAAATACGGCTCCATCGGCAGGTTGGACCTGATCCTCGCGGCGGAAGGCGACAGCACCAATAACTACAGGCTTTCCAAGCAGGCCGACGTGCTGATGCTCCTCTATCTCTTCTCTGCGGAGGAACTTCGGAATCTGCTGCACGAGATGGACTACCGCCTCCCACCGGAGGCAATCGTGCGCACTGTGGATTTTTATGGGTCACGCTCAACACATGGCTCAACACTGAGCAATGTGGTGCACTCCTGGGTGGAGGCCCGGCGTGACCGGGAACGGTCCTGGACATTTCTCACCCAGGCACTCGAAAGCGACCTGGCCGATATCCAGGGTGGCACCACCCGGGAAGGAATCCATCTCGGAGCTATGGCTGGCTCTATCGATATGGTGATCCGCTGCTACACGGGGCTCGAGATCCGTGACAACATCCTGCGCATACACCCGGTGCTTCCAGCCCAACTGACCGGCATCTCTTTCTCCATTAACTACCGCGAACAGCCCATCCGTATCGACATCACAAACACCAGTGTGCGCCTAGCCCTGCGCGACAGCGATACCGGACCTGTCAACCTCATCATTGAGGGACTATCGGCAACCCTGGCACCCGGGCAAACGCGAACCTTCACCCTTGGAAGACCGCAGCAACGGCGGCTACCCGACGACGGGACAGCACACTCCAAGGGGGTCGGGCTATGAACGCATTACGCCGGGTACTAGCCGGTATCGACTTCTCGGCCCGAGCGGATCGCGTGGCCCACAGGGCCGCCCTTATTTCGAAAGAAACTGGGGCCGGCCTGGACCTGTTTCATGCAGTAAACCTTTCAAGCCTGCACAGCTTCAGGCAGCTCGTTCCTAGGATCCTTGAGGGGTTGGAACAGCGGGCTGTGAACACGCAAAGAGAACAATTGGCCATTCTGAGTAGGGAACTGGACGAACGTCACAAAATCGTAGCCGGAGTCAGTGTCGCCACCGGCGACGCCTTCACCCAGATCGAAATACGCGCCGACGAGGTGTCCGCAGACCTAGTGATCCTGGGATCCCACGGAATCAGCGCCTGGCCCTTTCCCATCGTGGGTTCGACTGTAGCCAGGATGGCTGCAGCCAGCCGGCACTCCGTGTTGGTAGTCAAAGAGAAGCCGTCCGGTCCTTACCGGAACCTGCTCCTTCCGGTGGACTTTTCCGCGCAGTCGGGACTTGCGCTGAGTGCAGCCTCGGCTGTAGCTCCGGAGGGGAATCTTATTCTGATGCATGCATACGGGGTGCCATTTGAAGGGAAGCTTCGGGCATCCCGAGACCTCGATGCGATTCTCGAACCGTTCCTGGCTACTGCCCAGAGGGAGGCTTACCAGAAGATGCGAAAACTTCTCGACACTGCCCGAGTGGCCGGACAAGTCTCTGAACTAGTCGTCGTTCATGGTGAGGCGCTGCCCCAGATCCTCGAACTGGAGAAGACACGTAGGTGTGACCTCATCATTATCGGCCGGCGTGGCACGGTGCCACTGCTGGAACAGGTGTTCCTTGGAAGTGTCGCCAAACAGGTACTGGCGCTGTCACGTGCGGACGTGCTGATAGTCAGATAATGAAATGCCTGCCCGTGCTCGAACCCGGAACTGGATAGGACTAGGCCAGTTCGTCCATGCGCCGGGCCAAGATGTCGTTCATCGCGAGCAGTCCGACGAGTCGATTTCCCTCCACTACCACCAATCTGCTGAGCTGATACCGGCTCATGAGGGCGGCCGCTTGCCGTACGGACAGGTGTTCATTGATGGTGATCACCGGGATGGTCGCTGCATCGTAGACGTTCAGTAGATCCACATCGCCCTCCTGCGCCACTACAGCGTCCAGCAGTTCTCTGTAGCCTAGGAGGCCATAGGCATCGTGGTCGTGCTGATGGTCCACCACGAGGCTTTTCACTTGGCGTTCCCTCATTAGGGACAGCGCCTCGCGCAGTGTGCTGTAGGGCGAGATGGTGACCACCTGGACCGCCATGACATCTTTGACAGTGAGCATCTTTTTTCTCCTCAATCAGTAGCGGGCAGGCTAGGCATCATCGTGGCGAAGACGTTCCTCGAACCTGGCTACCTGCCGTAAATCGATCCCAGTCAGGTGTTCGATGGGGATCGCAAAGGCCAGTCCGCGGCTTTCCCTATCCCGGACCAGGACCTGGTGCAACTCTTTCAGGATCGGAGTACTCAGATGTGTTCCTACGATTATCAGGAGCACGGACTGCGTCCCCTCGAACGTTAGACCGAAAAACGTCTTTCGTGCCTCGCCCCCGATGCCCTTTCCCTGCATGATCGTCACTCCCGCCGCACCAGCCTGCTGGGCGTGTCTGATGACTTCATCCTCAAGGTCATCCGGGGCAATGACTACTACGGCCGTGAATTTCATGCCGGTTCCTTTCTAAGCCTGGGAAATCGCTCCACTACCATGGCATACACCATGACGGATATGACCGGGAAGACCGAGGCGAAAGCGATGAGTCCAAAACCGTCGACCAGCACGTTTCTTCCCTCTACTGCAGCCGCCAATCCTATGCCGAGGGCCGTTACCAGCGGTACGGTGACCTCCGACGTCGTCACTCCGCCCAGGTCAAAAGCTAGTGCGAGGATGTACTTCGGAGCAAAGAAGGACAGCACCAGAGCTACGGCATAGGCGGCCATGATGAAGTACTGGAACGGGGCCCCCACCAGAATGCGGTACACCCCGAAAGAAATGCCCAGAGCGACTCCGGTCGCAACGACAACCCGCACCGCGGACCCGTTGATCCGCCCCGGTGCCACACTCTCAGCCTGCTCACCAATTGCGAGCAGGGCGGGTTCAGCCATCGTAGTGGCGAATCCAATCAGCAGCCCGAACAGGACAATGAGGGCCGGAATGCCCAGCTCGATGAGTTGCTCCGCCATGAGGGTCCCGATCGGAAACAACCCAAGCCTCAGCCCGACAACAAAGGCGTAGAGCCCCACCAGCACCATGGCGAACCCGACAGCTACCCGTATTGGGTGGGCCAGTCGTCGCCTGAGGGCGACGTATTGAAAAAAGAGGACCACACCCACGATCGGCAGGACCTCCCGGATCATCGAAGCCAAACCCAGTATCATCCCTACAACCCAGCCACCCGTGCTCGCCTCAGGGTTGACTGCAGGTAGCCCTGCCTCTGACCCGCTGAGGGCGTATACCCAGACCCCGTAGAGCTGCACCCCAATCATGGGCACCATGACGCACAGCGCCACCAGCCCGAAACCATCCGCCAGAAGGCTGCGTCCCCGAATGGAATTGGCCAACCCGAGACCAATGGCCGCGATCAGAGGGACACTGACGATGTTGGTTGTTACACCACCCGAATCATAGGCGAGCCCGATAATTTCCGGTGGTGCCAGATACGTCAAGAGAAGTACCACAGCATAGCCGACAATCAGGAGCTTCTGGACAGCCCAACCCCGTAGCACTCGCAGAATACCCAGGATCATCACGAGTCCCACCGAGATGGCGATGATTAGGCGAAGCGTCAGCCCATCAATGAGCCCCCCACTAACCAGTTGAGCCTGCTCCGCGACCGCAATAACCGCCGGCTCTGCAACGGATGCAGAAAACCCTATGGCGAAACCAAACGGCAACAACAGGCTCAGCGCACCGCGCCGGACAAACTGATTAGCCAAATTCTTGCCCACCGGAAAGATGCTCAAATCCAGCCCATACAGAAACAAGGCAATCCCAACACCGATGATCAATAACCCGGCCAACAAACCCCAAGGATCATCGGGCACGGAACGGAAAACGAAAACCTGAAACACCACAACGACGACGACGATCGGCAGAAGATTCCTCAGCGCTTTGAGGAACTCACCTTTAAATCGGCTGAAGTGCTCCATCGGGTCTCTTCCGGCGACAGTCTTGCGTCCGCTTTGACCTTTCAGTCTGCCGGGCCTCCGAGACAACGTCCACCCCAAGGCAGAAGGAAGACCATAACTGACTGCCCGGGTCGCGTAGCCGAAGTCAGTGAGCGTGCCGTGTGTTCCTAGGGCTCGCGAGGCCAGGAACAGGTGGTTGGTCGCTGGCTCCATGGTGCACGCCCTTGGGCGTGATCCGCATCGGGATGGCGCAGGCCAGGGCGATTACGCCGAGTAAGCTCCAGTAGTAGAGGGCGACCCAGAGACCGCGCGCCGTATCGAGTCCGAGTTGGTCGCCGCCGATTTGGCTAGCGGTCAGGACCCAGATGGGAATCGAGGACAGCGGAAACAGGCTCGAGAGAATGCGCAGCCAGGTGCGGCGCCCCGCTAGGGCGTAGGCGCCCGCGAGGGCCGCTGCGGGCACCCCGATCGTTCCGCCGCCAATCGCTGCTGCGAAGAACTCTTCGAAGTCGAGTGTAAGGAGGGGAGGGACGAGCAGAGCAGCAAACAGGAAGGGTGATGAGGCGAGCCAATGCGAGAGGCGCGGGCCGCCGTGTCGTCTGAGATAGGCCGCCCAGCCGAGCAGGCCACCTGTGACCAGGCCAGGCGCGAGAATCCAGAGAAAGGTTCCTGACCAGGTGATGCTTGACCCGTCCTTGATCGCGACCTGGGCCATGAAGCTACGCAGTCCGGCAGCCCAGGCGAACCCGGCGAGCGATCCGAGGGCGATCCACCAGCGAGCTCCGAGCGACCTGCGAAGAGGTCGGTACGGCAACACTGAAGCAATTCCGAGTAGCATCACGAGCGCTACCCCGAACAGGCCGACCCACATCCCGCGCGGCGTGCCAAGCGGCGCCGCCATCTCACCGATCCCGAACACGATCAGAAGGCCGACCGCGCAGAGCATTGCGGTCAACGCACGTGATATCGACCAATGTGGCCGTGTCAGCACGTAGCCCAACGACAAAGCTGTTGCAATGGTCAGGAGTGAGCCAGCGCCGAGCCCATCAGTGATCAAAGAGATGAAGATTCTCGGATCTAACAGAGCCGAGGCGAACAGGATGGGGGAGAAAATCAGCCACCTGGACCCACCTCGGCCGACCGTGCGTAGATAGGCTGAATACCCAAGCGTTGTTCCGACGGCTACGCCTGGAAGGAGGACGAGGACAAGGGTCAGCCACGTCACCTGTGACTGGGTGTTGGGCATACTGATGGTGAGCTCCGCCATCCAGCCCCGCAGTGCAGCTGACCAGGCGAGGCCACAGATAGCGCCGATGATGAGGTAGCGGCTCATGCGTCCCGGACCGATTCCGCCGTCGCGTCGTTCAGCCGGCGGGTTTTCCGCCCGCGGTGCCATTCGGTTGACGGCCTTCCCCAGATGCCAAGTCCAGACCGGCGAACCCGAAGGATGATAAGCCCGATGCCAGCGAACAGCAGGAACCAGATACCAATCGTGATCCTTCCCCACACCATCGGCATGAAAAGGCTCGGAAGCATAGGAAAGAACGTCCAGGCACCAATGGATAGATAGGTCCATCGGCCGATGGGGCCGGGGATCAATGGCTGCCGGCGGAAGGCCAGCCCTGCCATGATGAAGCCAACACCAAAGCCGACACTCATCACCCCATAGGCTGCTCCAAATGCATTGGCTGTGGTTGACGTTACCGACGAACTCGATGCGCTCACCGCGGCCAGTTCGATGACCGCACCGACGGTCATCGACGCGACGGTAAGTCCTAACCCGAATCGGGTTGCGCGCGAGGCCGAAGGCCATGCCCACGCGGCCACGAGTGTGAGACCGGGAAGGAGGGTGAGGTTGTGGAGGAAGAAGGAGATCTGGAACGCGACGTACGTCGGCTCGTCAAACGGGAAGCTCCAGCGTGTGTCCGGTACCTGCTCGGGCCAGAGGAGGATGGCAAGCGCGAGCGCCGTGCCAGCTAGCGCGGATGCGACAGTCAACCATCCGACTGCATGGACCGTGTGCGGCGAAATCTTCATGCCCTGATACTGGACCCTATGCTGTCGTGGAGTCGTGAGTGGAAACACTCAAGTCGCCCTATAATCGGTGTGTGGACACCCGGGTGGTACTGGCACGCACCGCGTGCGCCGCTGGCTTGGTCGACGAGGCCATCGCTCTCGTCGGCAAGATCATCAGCGAGAGCAATGATGAGTTCGACATCGTTGCGGCAGCGACGCTCGTCCCGCCGCCAGTGGACCCGCTCTGTCGAGCCCGCGTTCACCTGCTGACAGCGGAAGCCGTGACCCGCGTCCGGACACCCGAGCTGAGGGAGCGGCTTGAGGCCCGACTGAAAGAAACAGTCGACCACTTCCGCCCGGCCGGACTAGTGGCAGCGGCCACGATGGACCATCTTGCGCGCGCGGGGGACCGCCCGGCGCTGCTTGACGCCATCGCCGGATTCTCGGGCGAAGCGGCCTCAAGGCTCGACCGCTCACGGCTCCACCTACTGCTGGGGTCGCAGGCGCTCATGGACGGCAGATTCACCTCGGCGCTGGTTCACGTTGAAGCCGCAAGTTCTCTGGGCGGCCCGGGAAGTGACGCCTGCTATCTGGATCCCGTCTTCCGGTTTGCTCTCGCCCGTGCCAGGGGCGAGGGCCTGGAGAAAATGGTCCTGATCGTTCGGGACGCGCTCGAGGGTCTCCCCTTCGCGGCCCAGGGTTGGCTCGCATTGGCCCTGATCGCTGCCGGTCAGCGCGCTGAGGCATCACGCTTGTGGGAGTTTATCGCTCCGCATGCTGACTCCGTTCCGGCAGAAGCATCGGAGTTCCTCATTGCTACGGTGAGCAACGCCGAGGTCTGTGCCGGGCTTGGCGATCGCCCCACAGCAGAACGGCTTTATGACCGGTTGCTGCCCTACTCTGGCCAGCACGCCATCGCCTTTGCAACGAGCCCCTATGAAGGCCCGGTAGACCTAGCGCTTGGGCGGCTTGCCCGAGTACTCGGCCGCAGCGCTTTAGCGCGTGACCAGCTAAGAAGCGCTGTTGCCGAATGCCGAGCCATTTACGCGCCCGCACATGAGGCAAGCGCTCTTCTGGAGTTGGCGAAACTGGAAAGTCCAGGCACCCGGTCCCGGGCCGAGTGTGCGGCAGGCGCCCGGGCGATCGCTGACCAGATCGGATTGCAACCCCTGCTGGCCGAACTCGTGGACCTTGAGTCGGTCTCCCCGACGGGCCCACTAACACCCCGGGAGTCCGAGATCGTCGAGATTGTGGCCACTGGCATGACCAACGCCGAGATCGCCGAGCGTTTGTTCATCTCCGAGCGCACCGTTGAGAACCACATGAGTCGGGCAATGCTGAAGGTCGGCGTTACCTCCCGCACAGCGCTAGGAGTGTGGTCTAGGACCCAGCGAGACAATCCGTCACGGCTCCATGACTAGGCCGTTCAAGTTGCGTTATTCGTCCGGTTGCTGGGGCGTAACCTTGTGGGGTTTGAAAGAAGGGTTTCGGGAGGGGCTATCGGCATGACGACAACTGATGGAACTAGAGCGGCAGGTCCGTTGTGGAAACGCGTGAGCGCCGATTTGTTGACCGAGCTCCAACGTGGCACGTTCAATGCTCGGTTCCCGGGCGAGCTCGAGTTGGCGCAACGATACGGGGTCAGCCGTGGAACGATCAGGGCAGCGTTGAGGCCTTTGCGGGATGCGGGGCACGTTAACGCGCATCCCGGGCGAATGTCGCGGGTCCAGGCGGGAGGAAATACAGCCTTCGGCCCGTTATACAGCCTGCTGGCGTCCGTGCGAGACTCTGGGATGGAACACCGAAGCGTTGTGCTTCAACAGGAAATTACCCAGAGTCCTGCCACGGCGACCCTGCTTTCCTTGAAGCAGGACGCCGAATTCTTCCATCTCACTCGGGTGCGCTTTGCCGACGAGGAGCCAATTGCGCTGGACGAAGTGTGGATGCCTGCAGACATTGCGGGAGGTTTGGTGGATTCAGATTTCACCAGAAACTCCTTGTATGGGGAGCTCGAAAAGCATTGCGGAATGGTCCTCAACGGCGGAACTGAGCAACTCTCGGCTGTCCTGGCCGCTCCGGAGCACTCGAGGCTTCTGCAATGTGCCGCCGGTTCGCCGCTTTTACTGATCGAGCGAACTGGGTGTCATCGGGCGCAATACGTCGAGTTCCGACGGACCTATGTTGTGGGTGACCGGGTGGAGATTGCGACCAACTTCGGGTGTAAAGCGGATCCGCCGACGTCCTGAACAAACGGCTGTTACACCGACTTCGCTGGGACTGGGCAACGATCCTCGTACGTGGCGCGCCGGTAGAAGGCCCAGGAGAGGAGGCCGATAGCGAGAACCGCGAGGACGGGTTGAATGGGCTCGAAGTACTGCATCGCTCCCGAGGTTCCCAGAGCGAGCAAGACGATCTTGTTGCACACGGGGCAGCCGACGGCAAAAAAGGTCACGATCGCCCCCGCGATGCCCGAACGGGTCCGCGGAGATTCGTCAATCCGATCCTGGGCGATATAGGTACCGAGGACCAGGCCGCTTAGCGCCGACGAGATGATCAGCGCTGGCACCGACCACCCGGTGGGGGGAACTTCACGGCTGAATAATGGCGTGTCGATGAGATCGGTTGGAATGGCTACGAGCAGGAAGGTCGCCACCGCACCGAATAACACGGCGATCCACCGGCGTAAGGGCCACCGAAGAAGAGCGTTGAGCAGAGAGGGTCGCTGAGTTGTGGGGTTCCCGGTGCGGGGAGTCATGGAGCTTCCTTTGACACTTGATCCGAAGACGCTTCTGGTGATGCGGAGTCATCCGGGGGTGCTGATGACCTGTGGCTGCGCCGGCGTAAGTAGGTGGCGCCGGTTGCGGTGAGGAGCATGAGAATTAACAGCATGACAGCTACGTCGGGGATTGAGTCCGCGAAGGTACGTACCGCGTTCTCGAGGGCGAACTGGTCAGTAACGGAAAGGATCCCACCCAGACTCGCTGTTCCGTCTGTGGCGATGAGGAAGATTCCGATGCCGATTGAAAGGGAGCCAGAGATCACCATAATCCAGGTGTTGGACCACCGTCCGATGGTTACAGGGCGGGGACGAAGCCACCGACGTCCGGAAACACCGAGGCGGTCCCACAGTGCAGCGAGAAAGAACAGCGGGACTGCCATTCCCAGTGCATAGATGGCGAGCAGAATTCCGCCGTAGACGGCGTTGCTGCCAGCTGCGGCGACGGTAAGAATTGACCCAAGGATGGGTCCGGTGCAGGCTCCTGCGACCCCGTATGCCAATCCGAGGACGAAGACGGAACCGCCGGAACCGACAGTCGCGGACCGGGTGCGGATGAATGCCGGTAGGCGGACACCGAGGATCTGAATGAGACCCAAAACGATCATGAGGGCGGCTGCGAGCCCGATGAGAATGTGTCGGTCAGTGGTGACGAGGGACCCCAGGGTGCCAGCGAAGACCCCCAGGGGTACGAGGGTGCACAACAATCCTGCGTAGAAGAGCATGGTCCGGCCGACCAGTTGCTGTTTTGTGCTGAAGGCATACGCGAAGAATGCTGGCAGCAACAATGCTGAGCACGGACTGAGGAGGGTGAGGAGACCACCGAGGAACGCCCCGCTGTATCCGATGAGCATTACTGGGGACTGGTTTCTGCCAGCACAGTCTCAATGGCTTGTTCAAATACTTCTACTGGTTGGGCGCCCGAGATGGGGATGTCGTTCACCAGAAACAAGGGTGTTCCGGTAGCTCCCAGGGCTGCGGCTTCCTCAGCGTCGGTTTGAACAGCCTGATTGAGCTCCTCCGAGTCCAGATCCGCTGTGAACGCCGTGATGTCGGCTACCCCAACTTCTTCTGCGATGCGGATCAGCTCCTCGCGCGGGAGGCTGATATGTCCGCGGTCGGGGGCCGCAGCGAAGACGGCCTTATTGAACTCCCAGAACCTATCCTGTTCCCCTGCTGCCCGGCCGGCAACTGCAGCGCTAAGAGACTCGGCCCCGAAGACCGGCAAATCTCGCCACTCAATCCTTAGTTCCCCGCTAGCTACATACTGCTCGACCAACGCCGGCAATGTCTCGCGCGAGAAAACCCCGCAGAACGGGCATCTGTAGTCGGCGTATTCGACCAAAACAACTGGGGCGTCAACCTCACCTATTGCTAACGGGTCGTCGGCGATGCGCCGGGATAAATCGAACTTTTCTTCCTCCCGGCCACCGGATTCCTCTGCGACGTCTGTTCCTGATCCATCTGAAGCGGGGGAGGAGGCTCGCTGGGATGCGATCAACCCAATCATCAGGATGAGCGCGGCGACAAGCAGGGCAGCGATGAGGGTGGCCGATCGAACACCTGTAGTTCGTTGATCAGATTCTTGTGGCACTTCATTACTCCTGGCGTCATGCGTCCACTGGGGGAGGCGCAGGGGGAGGGAAAAAGAAAAAAGGGGGGAAAGGATTCACCCGGACACCAGATCCTGTCTGTCTGATCTGGTGTCCGGGCATGTCCGAAATACACCGAGGTCGGCCAGGTCAGAGCCCAGCCAGCGGGTTTGTCGACTAGAGGTTGACCCGGTAATAGACAGGACCGGAACCTACGTTGACGGATTCCTCAACCGTCTGGTTACCGTTCCAGCCGCTGTGGATGGCTCGTCCGTCGCCGAGGTAGACGGCGTTGTGTGAAAAGCCCATCCCGCCGTCCGCGTAGTAGACGAAGTCGCCGGGCTGGGGATCCGATACTGGAGTAGCGAAGGCCATCAAGGACTCGGGGGACTCATCTCCTACCCCTATCACCCCGGCGGCTCGCAATGCTCCTTCGCCCAGGACGGTGCAGTCCTGAATAGCGCCCAACTGCGTGTTAGCGAAGGCAAGAATACGGCTGTTGGCAGTACCGCTCTGGGGAGCGTCCGAGGAATCCCAGATGTTTCCTGACTCGTTGCTCACCCTGGTGCTCAGGGCATTGATCGATGCACTTTGTGTAGTCAGGCTAGAGTCGGAAACCGCTGATGACGGGCCTGCGGAGCCGGCGTCGATCGCTGCAGCATTCTCGGCATTCGACTCATCTGACAGGACGATGGTGTTTCCCGGGTAGATGATTGACGTGACAGTGAGCTGGTTCAGGCTCAGGAGCTTGTGCAACGCCACACCTGTCTGGACGCTGATAGCTCCCAGCGAATCACCTGACTGCACGGTGTACGCAGTGCCTTGATCGGTGGGGGTCGCCTCCACTTCGACTGGTGAAGCAGCCGATGAGAGCGATGAAACGGTGTGATCCTGCGCCGGGTGGGCGATCGCCGAAGCGTGGGCGGGGCTCGCTCCCGCCGCCAGCATTCCGGAAGCAACCACAAGCGCTGCGACTTTGGGCCCCTACTGGGAGAGGGTGGACTGCCCGCTGAGGAGAAGAATCGAACGGCTTTTCGTATCGGCGCGATGTCGAGCACGCAGAGTATGTGATGACATGGGTAATCTCTCCCTATACCTACGAGGTGAGCTGTCGGATTCGGATGGGAGGCACCCGGCCGCATGAGGACAAAATCCCCATTCGGCTTCACCCCAAGGGTTCTAAAGAACCCACCTGTGGTTTCCCCGTCCCAGCCTTCCTATCCAAGGACCTAAGCCTCTGGCTGGGTTCGGTAAGAGGCATCGATGAGCCCCACTTTTAGTGGAGCGTTGTAATCAACCTACTCGGAAAAGCCAAATGTACAAACATTTACCTCGAGTGCGGTTTTCCGGTCGGCAGCCTCAAGGAAAAAGGACAAATCCGGGGCGTTGTCGAGCATTAGACCACTCCGGTGGTCCCCAGGAGCGACCCGATGAGGAAGGTGGCGGCCAATGCGAGCGCGCCGCCGAGAACGATCCTCACAGTCGGGCGCGTCGCTGGATTGTCGCCAATCCGTGCGCTTCCGTAGCCGGTGATGGCGAGGGCAATCAGGACTGCGCCGAAGGTCCAAAGGACACGAGTCTCCTCTGGAAACAAAAGGATTGTCAGCAGGGGGAGAATCGCTCCAAGGGTGAAGGCCAGCGCAGACGCCCCCGCAGCAGCGAGCGGGCTCGCCACGGCGTCCTCGCGCAATCCGAGTTCCGCTTCGAGATGGGCCCCCAGGGCATCGTGTTTGGTGAGTTCGACTGCCACCTGATGGGCCGTGTCCGGGCTCAGCCCTTTTGATTGGTAGATTCCGGCAAGCTCCACAAGCTCAGCCTCGGGCTCGGTCTCCAGCTCAAGGCGTTCCTTGGCGATGAGGGCCTCCTGGCTGTCTTTCTGACTACTCACGGACACGTACTCTCCAAGAGCCATGGATATCGCACCGCCGACAAGACCGGCGATGCCAGCGGCAAGAATCACGGGAGTTGCCGTTGTCGCACCCGCGACTCCGACGACCAGGGCCGCGACCGAGACAATTCCGTCATTGGCTCCGAGTACACCGGCTCGCAGCCAATTGAGTCTGCCATGGATGGTGTTGTCATGCGGTTCATCACTATGCGTGCCTGGTACGGGAGAACTAGTCATGCCCGTAATCTAGGCCTCCACGAGCCAGTGCACCAGTAAGGATCCACTCTCATGCCTGCGTGACGAATCGGGTGACCGCGACGCACTTCACGGTGATCCACTGCGGCGCTGGAGAGAGCTGCCGGTCAACATTGCGCTGGGCGGTGTGGTCCACGGGTCGGCGAAGAGGCACTCGATTCTTTGACCGAGTAGGGTAAGCGAACCAAGTAGGCACCACATACCGCAATTGCGGTTCGAAGTTCGAGGAGGACACGTCATGACCGGAAGTGTGATTGTTGGTGTGGATGGAAGTGAGACCGCATTTAAGGCAGCCTCACGCGCCGCGACTCTTGCTGAGGGCCTCGATGCCGAACTCGTGGTGGTCAGCGCGCACATTACGGGCAACACTGAAGTCGTCCATATCGGCAATGACACATGGATACTGGACGATGCTGAGCAGGCTCTCAAGCTGGCCGAGCAGGTTGCAGTGAAGCTGCGGGAACAACATCCCTCTGTGAAGGTCCGCCCCGCTGCGGGACGGGGCAAGCCGCAGGATGTCCTCATCGAGGAGGCAGAGCGTACCGACGCCCAGCTGCTGGTGGTAGGTAACGTAGGAATGAAAGGGCTCCGGCGGGTGCTGGGCAGCGTTGCCTGGAGTGTTGTACACAACGCACCCTGTGATGTGCTCGTCGTGAAGACCGCATCCTGATTACACCGCAGGTTCGACGCTACGTCCCGGCCTGACCCGAGAAGTGCAAACGGCCGCATGGGCGGTCGACATACTTCGCAACGGGATCGTTCGACTCCCCGGCTTCGGTCGTAACATTGAAGCGGATACGGACTCCGGTTTCCGAAACGCGTCGTAAAGGACTATAAGAACTTGTCACTCGAATCACTGCCTGTCCTGGATTACTCTCAGCTGAACGCAGGCCCGGAGGAAGCATCAGACTTCCGGGACGGTTTGCGCAAGGCGATGCACGAGGTCGGGTTCCTGTACTTGGCAGGCCATGGCATTCCGCAGGAGCTCATTGACGCCATGCTCGACACCTCCCGGCGTTTCTTCGACCTGTCGGAGGAACAAAAACTGGCGCTGGAGAACGTTAATAGCCCCCAGTTTCGTGGCTACACCCGGATGGGCGCTGAGCTGACCGACCGGGCGGTGGACTGGCGAGAGCAGATCGACATTGGGGTCGAGCGCGACGCTGTGGAAACGGGGGGAGATGTAGCTGACTACTGGCGGCTGGAAGGCCCCAATTTGTGGCCGGCTGAATTGCCCGAGATGCGGGAGATCGTCTCTGAATGGACACAGCGACTGAGCGCCATCTCTCTCGATCTCTTGCGGGCGCTTGCGGTGTCTCTCGGCGCACCAGAGGACAGCTTCGATGAAGCCTTCGGTTCCAACGCCTTCCCGATGCTGAAAATCGTGCGCTACCCCGGTGAGTCCGGCAACGAGCCGAAACAGGGCGTCGGTTCACACCGCGACGGCGGAGTACTGACCCTGCTCCTGGTAGAGCAGGGAAAGGGCGGGCTCCAGGTCGAATACCAGGGAAAGTGGATTGACGTACCCCAGGTTCCTGGAACCTTTGTCGTCAACATCGGTGAAATGCTTGAGTTGGCGACAAACGGCTATCTTAAAGCGACCTTGCACCGTGTCATCTCACCCGGTACCGGCGCCGACAGGATTTCGCTGCCCTTCTTCTACAATCCGGCACTCGACGCCACCATGCCCGCCCTGCGCATGAGCCCGCAGTTCCACGCCAAGGCTCAAGGGCTGTCGGCGGATCCGACCGACAGTCCAATCCTCGAAACCTACGGGGATAACGCCCTGCGCTATCGGTTGCGGGCCCACCCGAACGTTGCCGCACTTCACCACGCCGACCTCCTGCAGCAGCAAGGACAGCAATAGAGAACGTAGACAGCCATCGGGTCTGAAGCTCAGCGGAACGGGTGTGGCTCCCCGTTGGTCTAGTTACCCAGCGTCGCAAGGAGCGGACCCATCCGGTAGGGGATGGGTTGCCGGAGGAACATGCTGGTCCTGGTTCGCAAAATTCCAGGGCAGAGGCGAATCTCTTCCGACACCCGGTAGAGGTCATCCGGGTCGCGAGCGACGACCCGGCAGAGAAGGTCTGTTTCTCCCGCGGGTGCCAGACACTCGACAATTTCGGGAATGGCGCGGAGCCCTTCAACGGCAACATCGATCCTGTGCTGGTCAAGCTCTGCGGCTACATGCGCTGAGATGAACAAGCCCAGGGCCTCCGGCGCGATGCGCACACTGTTGTCCCTCAGCGCGCCTTGGGACTCGTAGCGCTCCAGGCGCGCTTGGACCGTCCCGCGGGCTAACCCTGTGCGGTGCGCGATGGCCAGCACGGTCATTCGAGAGTCAGCGTCAAGTGCTTCAAGGACTGCACGGTCAATAGCATCCCTGATCGGACGGTGATCTTTGTTGGTGGCCATGGGTTCTCCTCAGTAGGTGCAGTCAGGATGACCACACTTCGCGCTTGTACAGCTAGAAGTCTAGTCAGATTGACTACTAAATACGCCGACTGTTGCACACAGGCCAGACGATGTTGCTCAATGGAAGACAGAACGGCCAGGAATGGAGATCCCTTCCCAGGCTTGAGAAGCAACTAGAGAGCACACCCACTCCAAGGTTGCGAAGTGCCGCTCCCACAAGGAGCACGCGCAGTCCGTCGCCCCATCCCTGCTGCGGACTTCTTCGATCTGGTTCAGCCTGTGCCCCGGCACCGTCGCCGGCGCCGCGGTTCTTGCCCCGGCGGTGGTCTGTGGGACGCTCTTAACGGGCGAGAGTGTTGGCGCAGTCTGGCCGGAGGTCACAGAACCCCCACTCGTCGGCTCGTTGACATGCTGTTGCGCCGTATCCGCCGCAACAGGATCGAACCACCTTGGAGGTCACTACGAAGAAGTCTGCGTTTCTACCTGCCATTGCCACTGCCGTGCTGGTGGCCGGTGCTGGCTGCGCTCCTGCGACAGAGAAGCCGCCGGGCGGGGCTCCCGAACAACCTTCGGCACCTACACCCTCTTCCGCCAATACTTTGCCGACCGATTCCGACCGTTCGGAGGAACCGCCGTCGGCCCCGGTTGCAGAAGCACCCGAGTCACTGGATGACGACATCACAGCGATCCTTGACGCTGCGGGCGACTACCAGGTCGGGGTTGCCATAGCCGGCGCCTCGGGTGATGACGCACGAGTGTTCGGGGAAGAGTCAGCGTTCTTTGCTGCCAGTACGGCGAAGATCATTACGGCTGCCGCCTTTTACCATTCAGTCGAAGACGGCGAAGCCAGTCTCCATGAGAATCTGGGCCAGGAGGACGCGGCCTTCCAGATCCAGGACATGGTCAATAAGGGGTGGCTTGTGAAAAAGTGAAATATGCGACGTTAGCGCGAATATTCACCAGAAATCAGCCGTCGGCCGGGGCGACCGGGCCGGTTTGTAGCCAAGAAGTCCTTCGCCAATTTGGTGTGTCGCGAAGGGAGGTACCCCTTGCGATGGTGCGTACGCCGCGGCAACCGTTACACGGCGAGCCCTTGTATTCCTTGGGCTGTGAGGGGTCTCAAACGGTCTTGCGAACGATGGTTATCGATCGGGAGTAGTGGGTTACAGCGGGTCGCCCGTTTCGTGGGGTGGTTGTGCTGTGACCAGGTCTCGTCGGTTGAGCTCGGTAGTGAGTTCTTCTAGGCGTCCTTCAGTTTCAGGTTCAGGATTTGAATCGAGGTATTCAGCGTCCAGTTCACGGCGAACCTTGCTGTTGAGCACTTCCACCTCGGTGTCATCCAGGATGGTTAGGTCCGCCGGAAATAGCTCTTCTGGCGTGATCCTACTGTTGTGGTCCATCGGTTCTACTTTCTACTGCACGCGTTCGGGAAAGGGCGTGGTGAGCGGATTGCGGGCTTCATCTAGTTGATCGTCTATGGCCACTAAGTCACGTATTGCTGCGCTGAGTAGTCGTTGTGTGTTTGGTGTGATGTGCGCGCTGGGGTCGCAGATCGAATCGGTGTTTACACATCCTGCCAAGAAGCTAAGCACGGTGCGTGCCAGGTGGGCGCGGGCTGACTGAAGATCGGCGAGCCGTCGTGCCGGTTCTTCCATCGAGGGGGCCCGCTCGATGTTTGCTGTCTGGTTTTGAAGGAGAGGGGTCACTTGGTTGGGCCCTCGTCTAGGCAGGTTCTCAGGTGTTTGAGTCCGTCTCGGATTCTGGTTTTGATGGTCGGTAGCGGGATGGACAGACGTTCGGCGACTTCACGGTAGGTCAGGCCGTTGTAGTAGGCGAGGCTGATTGCTTCTCGTTGGGCGGCAGAGAGGCTTCCCAGGCAGGCGGTGACGGATTGGGCTTCTATTCTGGTGGTAACGGTTTCGGCTACGACGTCGTAGTCCGGGCTGTGGTTCGCGACGCCCCAGAGCGCGTCCCGGTCGGTTCTGGCTTGTTCTGAGCGGACTTTATCAACGGCTCGGCGGTGGGTGATGGTCATCAGCCAGGCCATGGGATTACCGATTGTGGGGTTGTATTTGTGGGCGTCCTGCCAGACGATGAGGAAGATTTCCTGGGTGGCGTCGTGGGCTATCTCAGCGTCGACGGTGACCCGGCGCGCAAGACCATAGACCCGGTGAGATGTGAGTTGGTAGAACGTGGTGAAAGCATCCCGGTCTCCTTCGCCCGCACGGTGAAGAAGCTCGGCTAGTGGTTTGTGATCTGCCTGAAAGTTCACTCCGGCGGATCTACGTTCGGACGCGTTCAAAATCAGCTGATCCATAGCCTTGTGTGGTGTATGGGGATCGGATCTGCGTAGTCGGCGGTGTTGAAGTGTGCGCCGTCGTGTCTGTTCATAACGAGTGCCCTTTGGTGGTAGCTCGCCGTGCGGTCAGACGGAAAGTGTCGTAAACAGCGAAAAACGGTAACCGAGGCCGTCCTTTGATCAAGATACCGTATTGCGTTTCGGATGGTGACTGGGATGAATGAAACGGCAGAAGGGACGAGCCTGTTGACGGCCGCAAACGATGGTTTGGGATGCTGCATTTATCCCGGTGAATTGGGTTAGACGTTGAGGGCTTGTTCCCAGACGGCCTGGTTATT
>NZ_BAAAIJ010000004.1:0-95163 GCF_039526005.1 Arthrobacter flavus
TCGGAAGGCCTCGACCTCCATCTCGTCACCGACGCGCCCACCCCGGCTACACCCCGCCTACACTCTCGTTTGCGAAGAGCCCCATTGTCTCCCACCAATAGGCGTAATTCACCCTTGCACCGGGAATCTCGCCAATTGATACGCAGTCGATACGGGCACCGGATTGAAACCGAGCAGACGCGTTGTCGCAGAGTATGCTGAGGGATCGAACGGAAGTATTGTGAAATGCGGGGGACGTATCCTTTACAGCCCAATGGCCTAGCGGTCAGACGAGCCAGGAATAGGGAATGATATGAGCGATCCCGGAGTCGCAGTGGTCATCGAGGACGATGCCGATGTGCGGAACCTGGTCGATGCTGTTCTCACCCAATCTGGATTTGAAGTTCACTCGGCCGGCTCGGGCCGGGCAGGGGTCGAGCTGGTCGGGAGACATAACGCGACCATTGTGACCCTTGATGTGGGACTTCCGGATATCGACGGGTACGAGGTACTCCGGAGGATCCGACAGTCAAGCAATTGCTACGTGCTGATGCTGACCGCCAGAACCGATGAACTGGATACCCTGACCGCGCTGCAATCAGGTGCGGATGATTTCATTACCAAACCTTTCCGCCCGCGGGAACTCCGGGCCAGGATAGCCGCAATGCTCCGCAGGCCACGGAATCCCGAGAAAACCGGGGAGGGAAGTGCGCCTCCTCCCGAGGAGGGCGAGCCGGGGGTGCTACTGCACAATGGGCTGGCGCTCAACCACGAAACGCGGACCGCGACGTTGGCGGGAAACAAACTCAGCCTCACACGCAGTGAGTTCGATTTACTGCACGATCTCCTTCGAAGCGGCGGATCGGTCCGAACCAAAGCGAATCTGGTCCGAGTTGTCAGGGGACACCACTACCGGGACGACGCCTACATCAGTGATGCCGATGAGCGGGCGGTGGAGGTCCATATGGGCAACCTCCGCCGCAAGCTGGGCGAGGACACGCGCGAACCCAAGTGGCTGTTGACCGTCCGCGGGGTTGGCTACAGGTTGGCGCCCAAACGGACCTGATCCAACGGCCAGCATTCGTCTTACCCGAGAACAGCTTCGGAGCAAAGAGCCAGTTCGCGGATCGTTTGGATCCCGCACGCTTCCACGGACGGAAGAATGTCGGCGGCTCCGCTCAGGTCGTTGAGCCGGACTGACTCCTCAAGGGTGGACGCCAGGCTGGCAAGCCTCGCCGCGCCGACCATCATTGAGCTGGTCCTGACGCTCAGCACCGCTTCCATGGCGGCGGCGTGGTCACGACGGGAAACGGTGTCCGCCAGCCGGGTGAACCTCTCGTCCCAAACATGGATGAAGTCGAGGATGAAAGCCTTGACCGCCGACGGATTGTCGAGCTGATCTGCCAGGGTCAGTAGCGTGTTGTGATCGATGAGGGGAACACGGCCCTGTGGAGAAAGTATTAGGGGCAGCACTGAGCGATTGGTGCGGTACCGTCCGCCACCGTGAAAACCGTCCTCACCGCTTTAGGCACGGCGCATTTCGCAGGGATCATTTACTGAGGGTACGTCGACCGGCTTTATTCCGGTCGATAGTTTGGTTTACCCTGCGCAAAAGCTGCGTCATTCCTTTGCCTGGTCCGGCCAGGGCGAGCCCGGCCGGCCGTTGGCATAGGCTGTGATGATGACCACGCACCGACCCTCGGCCCCGGCCGACGGCAATCCTGCGCAGCGACCACAGGCAGGGTTGCGTGACACCCTTGACGCGCTCCCGGTTGCGGTGGCGCTACTCGATGTGAATGGTGTGATCTCGGCCGTTAATCGGGAATGGGAGCGTTTCCCCCAGCCCTTTGCCGGGATCGCAGCACCGGTTGCCGGGGGGTCCTACCTGACGGAATGTGTAGCGGCGGCAGCGCAGGGTGACGGCGCCGCCGTCGAAGTCTCAGCTGGCCTCCACGCTGTCCTGAGCGGGGACCATCAGAACCTTGCGCTTGAATATCCGTCTTCGGGCGGTGAACGTTGGATCCGCACGCGCATCTGCAGGAGTGACAGCGGCGGTCTGGTAGTCACCCACATCGACATCACGCCGCAGCGAGTGGCCCAGCAGGAAAGCTCCTTCCAGGCGTCGCTGCTCGACGCCGTCGGGCAATCAGTAGTCGCGATTGATTTGCAGGGGCGGATCACCTACTGGAACGACGCCTCGGTCCAGATGCTGGGGTGGAGCGCGGGGGATGCGGTTGGCCGACACTTCGCGGATCTCGCCCTGTTCGACAACGGCTCCAGAGCCACAGCGATCATTGCCCAGGTGTCCTCGGGGAAGCCGTGGTCGGGTGAGCACTGGACCAAACACAGAAACGGTCTCCGCCTGTCGGTCTACTCGACAATCACCCCGCTCTATGACAAAGCGGGGCAGGTAATCGCGGTCATTGATGTCTCCACGGATACGACCGAATCGAACCGTGCCCAGGCGGAGATGAGTCGGCTGTCGAGTCTGGTCGAATTCTCGAACGATGCCATCAACGGTGCAACCCTCGATGGGATTATCACCAGTTGGAATGCCGGAGCTGAGCGCATTTACGGCTATTCGCCGGAGGAGGCAATCGGCCGTAGCGTCCTGATGCTCTCACCGGAGGAACGTTCCGGTCCGGATGAGGAGCTGCGCGACAAGCTTCGGCAAGGGGAGCCGGTGATCGGCCAGCTGGTTCGGGGGATGCGAAAAGACGGATCGCTGTTGGACATTTCGCTCACGCTCTCCCCGATGTACGACGAGCAAGGACAACTGGTCGGTTCATCGGCCGTCGCCCGTGATGTGTCCGAAATCAACAGGCTCCGCGCCGCTTCTGAACTGGAGCGTGACCGGCTGGCAGCTGCCCAGGAAATGGCCCACGTGGGGTCCGTGGAGTGGGATGCCATCGCCGACCGGGTCTGGAGGTCTGACGAGTATTGCAGGATCCATGGACTGCCGGTGACGGCCGAGGGCTCACGCGGTCCACTGTTGGGTGCGGTGCACCCGGAGGACCGCGAACGTATTGCCCAGCTGTGGAAAGACTTAATGGACCACGGCACGTCAGTCGATTTCACCTACCGTGTGGGGGACCCCGACGGGGACGTCCGATGGGTGTACGCCCGGGCAGTCTTGGAGCGGGACGACGACGGCGAGCCAGTCAAGATGTTGGGGACGGCGCTTGATATCACCGAACGGAAGCTGGGGGAACAGGCGCTTGAACGGTTGGCGTTCCGGGACCCGCTGACCGGCCTGGCGAACCGGGCGCTGCTCACGGAGAGCATCCAGGAGGCTCTGGCCGAGTGCGCGTTGAAAGCCTCACACGTTGGAGTGCTCTTCCTGGACGTGGACCGTTTCAAGGTCATCAACGACGGCCTGGGCCACGCTGCAGGGGATAGCCTCCTGGTCCAGCTGTCGTCCCGGTTGCTAGACGCTGTTCGCCCAGAGGACACCCTGGCCCGTTTTGCTGGTGATGAGTTTGTCATTGTCTGCGCGGATATGACTGAGGACAGCGCGAAGAAACTGGCCCGCCGGATCCGCACGGCAGTGCAAATACCGTTCGAGCTTCTGGACCGGGAAGTATTCGTGGATGTCAGTATCGGCATCGCAATCTCCTCAGCCGATGACACCCCGGAATCCTTGTTGCACAATTCCGACGCCGCGATGTATCGGGCCAAGGTGAGCGGGAGGAACAATGCAATCGTCTTTGACGAGGCAATGCACCGACGAGCGGCGTTGCGGCTGGCCGTCGAGACCGAACTGCCGCGTGCCATCGAGCGCGATCAGTTGCAGGTTCACTACCAACCAGTGTTCGAGGTCGCGAGCGGTGAGCCCATCGGCTTTGAAGCGTTGGTGAGGTGGCAGCACCCTGAACACGGATTGATTGGTCCCGACTCGTTTATCCCGGTCGCAGAGGAAACCGGCCAGATTGTGCCGATCGGGCTATGGGTCCTCAATCAGGCGCTGCAGCAGGTGAAGCGCTGGAAGGAGGAGCTGTCCGGTGCAGAGAAGTGGAAGATGTCGGTGAACCTTTCGGCTCGGCAACTGCAGGATGCAGGGCTTCATTCCGGGGTGGGAGATGCCATTCGGGCAGCAGGAATTGAACCGTCCGCCGTGGTGCTGGAGATTACCGAATCTGTCCTGATGGGCGACGCGGACCAGTCACTGAAAACGCTGACCAAACTTCGTAGCCTCGGCGTTGGCATCGCCGTCGATGACTTCGGGACGGGCTATTCATCATTGAGCTATCTCAGGCGTTTTCCCGTCACCTCGTTGAAGATCGACCGGTCTTTCACCGACGGTCTCGGGGGCAGTGACGTGCATGCCGGCCCGATCGTGGAGGCCATTGCGGCGATGGGGCGGGCCTTGGGTCTACGGGTGGTGGCTGAAGGAGTGGAGACCGCTGAGCAGTTGGCCGAGCTGTCCCGGATGCAGGTGCAGTTTGCTCAAGGGTACCTATGGTCGCCGGCTCTGCCGGCCGGCCAGGTGCCCGCGTGGTTCGCAGCGATCAGGTGTAATGCAAACTGATCAGCTTCCCATCAATGCTCTGAACATCGATCGGAGTTTTGTAGATGGCAGAAAGCACCTCGGGCCGCATGATGGCGTCAACCGGGCCCTGGTGAATGATCCTTCCGTCGGCCATCGCGACGATCTCGTCCGAATAGACCGACGCGAAATTGATGTCGTGCATGACCAGCACCACCCGTTTACCCAGGTCATCGGCAGCCCGGCGCAACAGCCGCATGATCTCAACAGCATGCCGCAGATCCAGGTTGTTCAGCGGTTCATCGAGAAGGACATAGTCGGTGTCCTGCGCCAGCACCATCGCGATGAACGCCCGTTGGCGCTGTCCACCTGACAGCTCGTCCAGGAAACGAGACTGAAGCTCCGTCAGGTCAAGGTAGCGCAGGGCCTCGTCAATCCGGTTCCTGTCATCGGCGGTGAGCCGTCCCCGGGAATGTGGGTAGCGTCCGAAGGCCACGAGTTCACCCACCGTCAGGCGTGCAGTGAGGTGGTTGTCCTGATGCAGCATGGCAACTCTTTTCGCGAGGACCCTGCCCGACGTCGTCCCGATGTCCAGCCCATCAATGTCGACAGTGCCGTGATCCATCGACAACAGACGTCCAACGATCGAGAGCAGCGTCGACTTGCCGGCGCCGTTGGGGCCAATGATTGACGTGATCCCACTCCGGCCGAGGTCCAGATCGACGCCGTCGACCACTGCCTGCGAGCCGTAGCTCTTTGTTACCCCTCGTAACGTGATCATCGGGGTCCCTTTCTGATCAGGAGAATGACGAACAAAATACCGCCAGCAAACTCGATGATGATGCCCAGCGCCGTATTGAAGCCGAAGACCTGCTCAAGCATGAGCTGACCACCAACAAGAGCGATGATGCCCAGCAGGACCGTTCCGGGCAGTACCATGCGGTGCCGGCTGGTTCCGGTGAGCGCATACGCGAGGTTGGCGACGATCAACCCGAAGAAGGTAATCGGCCCGACCAGCGCTGTTGACACCGAAACCAGAACCGCAATAAGGACCAGCACGGTCATGACGGTCCGTCGGTGGTTGATACCCAAACCTATTGAGTGGTTTTCGCCCAGCGCCAGGACGTCGAACACGGGGAGCAGCCGAGCTCCGACCACCAGACAGATCAGAACCGCTACCGCGGAAATGACAATCAGCTCCTCGTTCACGGCGTTGAAGCTTGCAAAGAATGAGTCCTGCAGCACGGCGAAGGCAGCCGGGTCGAGCATCCGCTGGATGAATCCGGAGATGCTTCGGAAGAGCACCCCGAGGATGATCCCCACCAGGATCATCAGATGCAGGCTGCGCCGTGCCCCGAAGAACAGCCAGCGAAAGAGGAGGGTCGAGAACAGGACCATCGCGCCCACCTCGACAATCCACTTCAGCCGGTCATCGACTGTTGCGAGGGTCAGGGCGCCGAAGCTGAAGACAATCAGCGTCTGGATCAGCACATAGAGTGCATCGAAGCCCATGATGGAGGGGGTCAGGATCCGGTTGTTGGTGACGGTCTGGAAGAGGACTGTTGAGACGCCGACGGCGATGGCCACAAGCGTCATGGCTGCGACTTTCCGTGCGCGGAACGGCACTGCGAAATCCCAGCTGCCAACAATTCCCACGGTGAGGAAGCAGACGATGCACCCGAGGGCCAGCAGACTCAGGACCATGAGCACCGCTGTTGGCCGGTCGGGCTGCCACTTCCCACGCGCTCGCGGAGGCGAAGCTACCGATTCAGTGGACACGGCCGGGGCTCCTCAAAAGCAGGTAAAGGAAAATCGCCGACCCCACCACACCGACGACGACTCCCAGCGGAATCTCGTAAGGGAAACGCACCAGGCGGCCGATCATGTCGCAGACAAGGACAAACCCGGCGCCCAGGATTGCGACCCAGGGCATCGAGTTCCTGACGTTGTCTCCCATCATCAGGCTCACGACGTTGGGTACCACCAACCCCAGAAACGGAATGACGCCGGCCGTCACGACGACGACGGCGCTGACAACCGACACGATCACCAGACCAAAGATCAGCAGGCGCCCGTAATTGAGTCCAGCGTTGTTGGTGAACTGCTGGCCCAACCCCGCGACGGTGAACCGGTTGGCCGCCAGATAGGCAATGACCGTCATGGCGAAGGCAACCCAGAGGAGCTCGTACCGGCCCCTGAGGATCCCCGAAAAATCACCGGTCATCCACACGCCGAGGGTCTGCAACAGGTCAAGGCGGTAGGCGTAGAAGGTGGTCACCGCACCGATGATCCCGCCCAGCATGATGCCAACCAGGGGGACCAGCACGATCGACCGGACCGGGATGCGCCGCAGGATCAACAGGAACAGGGATGTCCCGGCAAGGGCGAACAGGGCGGCCACCAGCATCTTCCCCATCAGGGAAACCTCCGGCAGGAAGACCGTTGCGACCAGCAATCCCAGGGCAGCTGATTCAGCAGTGCCGGTGGTACTGGGTTCGACGAACTTGTTGCGCACCAGCATCTGCATGATGAGACCGACCACCGACAGGGAAATGCCGGTCAGCACCAGTGCGATGGTCCGCGGCACCCGGCTGGCGAGAAGCAGGAAGGCTGCCTCGCTATCGGCGCCACCCCGTAGCAGGCTAGCCGGGGTGACGTCGCTGACGCCGATGAAGGTGCTGCCGATCGCCAGCGCCACCACGGCCACCCCGGCAAGAGGCAACAGCAGTGGCGCTGGACCGCGGCGGCGGACCGGGGGAGCGGCCGGGGCGATGCTCGTGGTGCGCAGGGCCTGAGGGTCGATTACGACAGCCCGTCGATGACTGAATCAACCATGTCGTTCACCGCGGTGAGACCGCTCATGACGATGTACCAGGGCACCGGATCCAGGCACACCACCTGGTCTTCACTCCAGGCGGTGCTTTTGGCGACTACCTCGTTGTCGAGGACTTCCTGGGCGTTGGCACTACCGGACTCACCAACCGCCGCGTCACGGTCGATGACGAAGAGCCAGTCAGGGTTGGTTTCGAGCAGGAACTCGTTCGATACCGGATCCCCATGGGTTTCCGCCTCGACGTCGGCCACGGCTGGTTCCAGGCCAAGCTCATCATGCAGCCAGCCGAACCGGGAACCCGGCCCATAGGCGGTAATTTCCCCGGCGCTCGTCATGACGATCAGGCCGGTTCCAGCCTCCCCTGCCACGGACTGGGCTTCACCGATCTTTGCCGAGACCTCTTCCAGTGCGGCATCCGTCTCGGCCGTCTTGTCGAAGACCTCGCCGAGCGTCTCCACGTTCTGGGTGAAGCTTCCGAGATAGTCTTCCCAGTCCAGGGTCAGGTCGATGGTCGGGGCAATCTTGCTCAGCTCGGCGTATGCCTCGGAGGACCGGTTGGCGACGATGATGAGGTCCGGTTCGGCAGCATTGACAGCCTCGTAGTCCGGCTCGAACAGGGTTCCCATATTCTGGTAGTCAGCACCGGAGTACTTCTCAAGGTAGTCCGGCAGATTATCCTGCGGGAGTCCAGCGACAGGCACCCCGAGGGTATCCAGTGTGTCGAGCGACGCCATGTCGAAGGTGATAACGGTTTCAGGAACACCCTCAAGGATCGTCTCACCCTGGGCATGTTCAATCGTGAGCTCAGCGGCAGCCGGCTCCGACGTTTCGCCGGTCGCATCGGTGCTGCTGGCTGCTGTCCCGCACCCCGCGAGGACGAGCGCCGCCGTTATGACGGCCGCGGGAAGGGCAACGCTCCGGCCCATGATGTTCTTCACCTGGAAACTCCAATCGAC
Organism: Arthrobacter flavus; assembly: GCF_039526005.1. Classification (NCBI taxonomy): domain Bacteria; kingdom Bacillati; phylum Actinomycetota; class Actinomycetes; order Micrococcales; family Micrococcaceae; genus Arthrobacter; species Arthrobacter flavus. The sequence continues at coordinate 8,255 of NZ_BAAAIJ010000004.1, forward strand.
ATGTCTGTTCGCGGCACTTCCTGCCGAAACAATTAGGAAAGGCTAACCTAACCTTAAGTTTCGGCTTTCGGCAAAACCCCTGGATTCTCGGCTGATTACCGTGGAATCCGGCCCACTCCGAGGGGCATCAATCGCAGAAACGGCCCTTGGGCCAAGACCTGCCGAAAGCAACCGGCCATCGTTGACCGGGGGGCCGTTTCTGGGTCGACAGGGCAACTTCCGCCGACGGGGACAGTGGCTGCGGGGCTCGCTTTGACCTGGGACATAGCTTCGCGCTAATCTGGGTAGTCGTTGTGCGTATCCCACCTCGATACGTCCATGCCCGCGTGGCGACTCGGTTGCAGAGTCACCTGGCCCGCGGATATGGCCGAGATACCCGGGATCACTGGCTTTCAGCCCTCACCTGAAGTTCCGGTAGCGCATGCATAAGCTGAGCTTTCGCGCGGGGATTCAACTCCCGGTTGCGAAGGCGTCACCGAACAAGAAACGAAGGCAAAAACCGTGCGTACGTACACCCCGAAGCCAGGCGACATCAACCGCCAGTGGCACGTCATTGACGCCACCGACGTTGTCCTAGGCCGACTTGCCAGCCAGACCGCAACACTGCTGCGCGGAAAGCACAAGCCGACCTTTGCACCCCATATGGATATGGGCGATTTCGTCATCATCATCAACGCCGAGAAGGTAGCCCTCACCGGCGCCAAGCTCGAGCAGAAGCGTGCATACCGCCACTCCGGGTTCCCGGGTGGCCTCTCGTCGGTCAACTACGCAGAGCTGCTGGAACAGAATCCAGTCCGCGCTGTGGAGAAGGCTATCCGAGGCATGCTTCCCAAGACTTCCCTGGCTGCCCAGCAGATCGGGAAACTGAAGGTCTACCGCGGTGCCGAGCACCCTCACGCTGCCCAGCAGCCCAAGACCTTCGAAATTACCCAGGTCGCCCAGTAGTCCTGGCCACCACACACTAAGAAATTAATTCAAGGAGAACCGTGGCTCAGAACACTGAAGAGCTGAATGAACCAACTGAGGAGCTCACGAGCTACACCTCAGAAACCGGCGAGACCACCGAGGCTGTAGCCAAGGAACGTCCCGCCCTGACTGTTGGCGGCGGAGCCGTTGGCCGTCGCAAGGAAGCAGTTGCACGGGTCCGGCTCGTACCGGGTACCGGCAAGTGGATTGTCAACGGCCGCGAACTGGCCGATTACTTCCCCAACAAGCTGCACCAGCAGGAAGTCAACGATCCGTTCAAGATCCTCGACCTCCTGGGCTCCTACGACGTCGTCGCCCGCATCCACGGTGGCGGCCCATCCGGCCAGGCCGGTGCGCTGCGCCTCGGCGTCGCCCGTTCCCTGAACGAGATCGACCGCGAGAACAACCGTGCCATCCTCAAGAAGGCCGGCTTCCTGACCCGCGACGCACGAGTGATCGAGCGTAAGAAGGCTGGTCTGAAGAAGGCTCGCAAGGCGCCTCAGTACTCCAAGCGCTAACCAACCACGTGGACCGGCGCGCTTCCACTTCGGATGCCCGGCCTTCAGTGGTCCTAACGCCCGTCCGGTTACCGGACGGGCGTTAGGTGTTTAAGCTAGGGATCGATTCCCCTGAACTAGGATGTACACCGATGAGTAGATTATTTGGGACCGACGGCGTCCGCGGACTGGCAAACGACCTGATCACCCCGGAGCTGGCAATGCAGCTGGCTCAGGCGGCTGCAGTGGTGTTGGGCCATGGCAAGACCGAAGGCAGACGGCCGACGGCCGTGATCGCGCGGGACCCCCGGATCAGCGGTGACTTCATTGCTGCGGCGGTGGAAGCCGGCCTGGCCGGTGCTGGGGTTGACGTCTACGACGCCGGTATTCTCCCCACTCCCGCTGCGGCCTTCCTGGTAGCCGATCTTGACGCTGATTTCGGGGTCATGATTTCGGCTTCACACAACGCGGCACCGGATAACGGCATCAAGTTCCTGGCCCGCGGTGGGAAGAAGCTCGACGACCAGATTGAGGACGCCATCGAGCTGGAGCTGACCCGGCCCGCGCTGCGGCCCACCGGAGGGGACGTCGGCCGGATCCAACGGTTTGCCGACGCGGAGGATCGTTATGTTGTCCACCTCCTGCAGACCCTCCCCAACCGCCTCGACGGCGTGAAAGTGGTGCTCGACTGCGCCCATGGCGCCGCCAGCGGCTGCTCCCCTCAGGTCTTCGCCGACGCCGGCGCCGAAATTGTGGTGATCGGCGCCGATCCTGACGGGATCAACATCAACGACGGCTACGGCTCCACCCACCTGGGTCCCTTGCAGGCTGCGGTGTTGGAGCATGGAGCCGATCTGGGGATCGCCCACGACGGCGACGCCGACCGCTGCCTCGCCGTCGACCACGAAGGCTCCATTGTCGATGGTGACCAGATCATGGCGATCATGGCTGTGGCGATGAACGCGGCCGGCACTCTCAAGGACAACACCCTGGTAGCCACGGTGATGAGCAACCTTGGCCTGAAACTCGCCCTCCGCGAGGCGGGGATCAGTCTCAGGGAAACCGGTGTGGGTGACCGGTACGTACTCGAGGGCATGCGCGACGGCGGGTACAGCCTCGGCGGCGAACAGTCGGGTCACGTCATCTTTGCCGAGCACGCCACCACGGGTGACGGCGTCCTGACCGGTCTCCAGCTCGCCGCTCAGGTGGCGCGTACCGGACGGTCGCTCAAGGAACTATCCCAGATCATGAACAAGCTCCCTCAGGTGCTGATCAACGTCAAGGGCGTGGACAAGGCAGCGGTGACCACCAACGAGCATGTCCAGCAGGCGGTGCTCGAGGCGCAGGAGACGCTGGGGGAGACCGGCCGCGTACTGCTTCGCCCCTCCGGCACCGAACCGGTGGTCCGGGTCATGGTGGAAGCCGCCGACATGGAGACAGCGCAGCGCACCGCCGACCGGCTCGCCGAGACGGTACAGCTTCGGTTGGCCCTCACTCCGGCGTAGTCACGAGTCGCCCGGCCCGCCCGGTTCACAGGTAGAGGTCAGGGGCGAGCGGCGAGGCTGTCCCTGATTTCGGTGAGCAACTCGATCTGGGGATCCACAGCGGGTTCCTGTTCGACGTTGCCGAGGCGCCGGTTGCGTCGTTCGATCATCTTGTTCATGGGCAGCACGACGACGAAGTAGATCGCCGCTGCTACCAGCAGGAAATTGACGACCGCGGTCAGCAGTACCCCGAACAGGATGTCGTTCCCGTTGATCGTCACTTTCGCGAAGTCGTCGAAGTTCGGGGATCCCACCAGTGCCGAGATCAGCGGCATGAATACCGAATCGACCAGCGCCCTCACAACGGCGCCGAACGCCGTTCCCAGAACCACTGCGACCGCAAGGTCGACGACGTTGCCTTTCATGATGAAGGTCTTGAATCCGTTGAGCATTCGCCTAGGATATCGGCCTAGCCGTAGTCGGGCGCATCGGGCAGCCCGAAGAACTCCTCAAGGGTTTCCACACCGTTGGACCTCATGGCCGATGAGGTGTCGGTCCCGACGAATCGGTAGTGCCAGGATTCAGCGAGGAACCCCGTGGTGTCCTGCCGGCCCTCCGGGTATCTGAGGATGAACCCGAACTCGTGGGCGTTGGCCGATGCCCAGCCTGCTGCCGTCGTGTCCCTGAAGCAGGACCTGAGGGTGCAGGCGCCGTCGTCCTGACCGATATCGAAGGCGAGCCCGGTCTGGTGTTCCGAGTAGCCCGGGCGGGCCGAATAGTTATCCGCCTCCTCAGGGCTGCCGTTGCGACTCACCCAGTAGTCGTAGGTTGCGGCCTGGACGGGATAGGAACGGTAGCCGCTGACCAGGGTGAGCCAGACGTCGTCGTCGGCGGCTGCGGCGAACATCTCCTCCACAGCCTTGGCCGCATCCGGGCGCAGGGTTGCATTGACGCCATCCGTCGCGAGGGGTACGTCGGGAAGGATGAGGTCCGCCGGGGTGAATTCAATCGGAGTGAGCGGCCGCCGTTTGTTGACGACGACGGTGGCGGCCGAGGGATCGGCGTAGTCGTCCGATACAGAGTCGTCCGATGCAGCATCCCCCGAGGCAGAGGCGGCCGCCGCTGAGCCGGCAGGCGCAGTTGACGACGGCGACCGTTGAGCGGGCGCGGGGATCTCGCCGACGGCAAGGCTCGGGAGGTCCGAAGCCGTCGGGGCCGGGTCGGATGATCCGCAGCCGGAGACGGCGACAGCCAGGATCGCAGCCGTCACCAGTAACCGACGAGTGGGCCGTCGACGCATACCGGTCAGGTCTTCCGCAGCAACATCCGCCGCACCGAATGATCGGCTTCCTTGGTCAGCACCAGCTGCGCACGGCCCCGGGTTGGCAGCACATTGGCCATCAGATTGGGCTCGTTGATCCGCTTCCAGATGCCGAGCGCTGTCTCGCGGGATTCGTCGTCGGTCAAGGACGCATACCGGTGGAAATAGGACTGGGGGTTGGCGAACGCGCCGGAGCGCAGTGACTGGAACCGTTGGACGTACCACTGCTCAATGTAGGAGGTCTTGGCATCGACATAGATGGAGAAATCAAAGAAATCACTCAGGGCCAGCCCGGACCGCCCATCGGCTCGGGTCCTGGCGGGTGCCAGCACATTGAGGCCCTCCACAATGAGGACGTCGGGACGCCTCACCACCACTTCACGGTCGGGCACGATGTTGTAGGTCAGGTGGGAGTACCACGGGGCGCGCACCTCATCGGCTCCGCTCTTGACCTCGCTGACGAACCTGAGCAGGCGTCGTCGATCATAGGACTCGGGGAAGCCCTTGCGCTGCATCAGGCCGCGGCGTTCCAGCTCATCATTGGGGTACAGGAACCCGTCGGTGGTGACCAGCTCCACGTTGGGGGTGTCCGGCCAGCGGCTCAACAGCTCGCGCAGCACGCGGGCCGTCGTCGACTTTCCGACGGCCACCGAACCGGCGACCCCGATGACGAACGGGGTGCGGGTGCGCTGCTCGCCCAGGAACGTGGTGGTGGCGGCGTGCAGCTCGCCTGCGGCCGCGACGTAGAGGGACAGGAGCCGCGATAGGGGAAGGTAGACCTCACGCACCTCATCGAGGTTGAGCTCATCGCCGAGCCCCCGCAGCCGAAGAATGTCCTCAAGACCGAGGGGGGAGGTGATCTCGTTGGAGAGCCGGGCCCAGGTCTGACGGTCCAACTCAACGAAGGGTGTGAAGTTGCTCTCCGCACCATTGCCCGGGGTCACCCCGGGATTTGTCTCATTCACCATCTGAATTGTGCCTGTTGGCGGCCCCAGATGCGAACCTCACCCGGGCGGGTCGCTCTCGCGGGGCGGCAGCCTGCATCTGAACGCCCGGGCTGACGGTACTCTTAAGCCCATGTGTGGAATCGTAGGCTACGTAGGCCGATCAACAGTGTCCTCCGACGGTACAACCGCAACCCATGGCGCGCTCGACGTCGTCATGGAGGGTTTGCGTCGCCTTGAGTATCGCGGCTACGACTCGGCCGGAGTGGCAGTCCTGACCCCCAACGGCATCGAGTCGCGGAAGAAGTCAGGCAAGCTCAGCAACCTGGTGGCCGAACTTGAGGCCCGCCCGCTGACCGCGTCCCTGACCGGTATCGGTCACACCCGCTGGGCCACCCACGGTGCACCCAATGACACGAACGCACACCCCCACCTCGCCGACAACGGCCGGCTGGCCGTCATTCACAACGGCATCATCGAAAACTTCGCCGAACTCAAGGCAGTGCTGCTCGAACAGGGCGAAACGTTCCTCTCCGAAACGGACACCGAGGTAGCGGCAGCTCTGCTCGGCCGCATCTACCAGGAACTCTCGGCCGCCGGTGACCCTGACCCGCTCACCCATGCCATGCGCAAAGCCAGCCAGCAGCTGGAGGGCGCTTTCACGCTCCTCGCCGTGCACCAGGACTCGCCGGGCATCGTCGTCGCGGCCCGCCGCAACTCCCCCCTCGTCGTCGGCCTTGGCGACGGCGAGAATTTCCTCGGCTCCGACGTGTCAGGCTTCATTGACTTCACCCGCCGCGCCGTCGAGCTGGGCCAGGACCAGGTAGTCACCATCACCCCCGACGACGTCGTCATCACCGACTTCTTCGGCGCCCCGGCCGAGGGCAAGGAATTCCACGTGGACTGGGACGCGGCAGCCGCGGAGAAGGGCGGCTACCCCTCCTTCATGGAGAAGGAAATCAATGACCAGCCCGACGCCGTCGCGCAGACCCTCCTGGGCCGCTCCGACGCGCAGGGCAAGCTGATCCTCGATGAGTTGCGGATCGACGAGACCATCCTGCGTTCCGTGGACAAGATCGTGGTCCTCGCTTGCGGTACGTCGGCCTACGCGGGACAGGTAGCCAAGTACGCCATCGAGCACTGGTGCCGTATCCCCACCGAGGTGGAGCTCTCCCACGAGTTCAGGTACCGCGATCCGATCGTCAACGAGAAGACGCTCGTCGTCGCCATCTCCCAGTCCGGTGAGACCATGGACACCCTGATGGCGGTGCGCTACGCCCGCGAACAGGGCGCCAAGGTGGTCGCGATCTGCAACACCAACGGATCCACCATTCCGCGTGAGTCAGACGCCGTGCTGTACACCCACGCCGGTCCGGAAATTGCCGTCGCCTCGACGAAGGCGTTCCTCGCCCAGATCACCGCCGCCTACCTGCTGGGTCTGTACCTGGCGCAACTGCGCGGCAACAAGTTCGGCGACGAGATCGCGGACGTCATGGCCGATCTCGCCGACATGCCAGCGAAGATCCAGAGCATCCTGGACAACGCCGACAAGGTCAAGAAGCTTGCCCGCGACATGTCCAACGCCAAGTCGGTGCTCTTCCTGGGCCGGCACGTCGGATTCCCGGTGGCGATGGAGGGTGCCTTGAAGCTCAAGGAACTCGCCTACATCCACGCCGAGGGGTTCGCCGCCGGCGAGCTGAAGCACGGCCCCATCGCGTTGATTGAAGATGGGCAGCCGGTGGTCGTGGTGGTGCCGTCTCCGAACGGCAGGGACTCCCTGCACGCCAAGGTGGTCTCCAACATCCAGGAGATCCGCGCCCGCGGCGCGGTCACCATCGTGATCGCTGAGGAAGGCGACACCTCGGTGGAAGCCTACGCCGAACACGTGTTCTACGTACCCAAGACTCCCACCCTGCTGGCGCCGCTGCTCACCACGGTGCCGCTGCAGATTTTCGCCTGCGAGTTGGCGTCCGCCAAGGGGTACGACGTCGACCAGCCGCGTAACCTGGCCAAATCAGTCACGGTTGAGTAATCACCGATGATCGTTGGCATAGGCGTTGACGTAGTTGACATAGACCGGTTCGGGCGGCAGCTGGAACGGACGCCTGGCCTGCGTGAACGATTGTTCGTTCCGGCCGAGCGAGTGCTGAACCTGCGCTCGCTCGCCGCCCGGTTCGCGGCCAAGGAAGCGGTGGCCAAGGCCCTCGGCGCGCCCGCGGGCATGAACTGGCAGGACTGCTGGATTGGGCTCGACGCTGCCGGTAGCCCGTCAGTGAAAGTCAAAGGCACCGTTGCGGCGGTCGCCGCCGCGAAGGGTGTGCGCCGCTGGCACCTCTCACTCAGCCATGACGGAGGGGTAGCGACAGCGATGGTCGTCGCCGAAGCCGATACCGGACCTGTGGCAGCAGCAGCACCGTCCGACGGGATAGACTCCTAAGTATGCTTAGCGCCTATTCGGGCAGTGCGATCCGTTCGGCTGAAGCCCCCCTCCTCGACGCCGGGCAGGGCGCTGCCCTGATGCAGCGCGCAGCATACGGCCTGTACGCCGCTGCAGCCGCCGAACTGATCAGCCGGACCGGCGGCTGTTACGGGCGCACCGCGGTGGTTCTCGCCGGCAGCGGCAACAACGCCGGCGATGCCCTTTTCGCGGCGGCACGACTGGCCGGCAGGGGAGTGCGCACGACGGCGGTCTTCACCTCCGCCACCACTCATCCGCTGGCACTTGCAGCCTTTCAGCGCGCTGGCGGCCGGGTTGAACTGCTCAGCGAGGCGACCACCGGCCGCCTGGTGGGGTCAACCGCCGCCGCAGATCTCGTCATTGACGGGATTCTGGGGATCGGCGGGTCCGGGGGGCTCCGCGAACCGGCGGCTACCTTCGTCCGGGAGCTTGCCGCGGCGGCCACCGGCGTCGTCGTGGCCTGCGACCTGCCCAGCGGGGTGGACGCGCACACCGGTGTGGTCAACGAACCGGTCCTTCACGCCGACCTCACCGTCACCTTCGGCGCGCTCAAGACCGGGCTCCTCGCCGGCCCGGGGGCGCACGCCGCGGGGCGCGTCGTCGTCGTCGACATCGGGCTCGCCGGGTCACTGCCGGAACCCGATCTGTTCCGTCTCGAGGCCGCCGACGCCGCGGCCCTGTACCGCAGGCCCCGCCCGGCCGACCACAAGTACACCCGCGGCGTGCTCGGCATCGCCGCCGGTTCGGCAATGTACCCGGGCGCAGCGGTCCTGGCGACCGGAGCAGCCCTGGCCACCGGGCTGGGAATGGTCAGGTATCTGGGACCACCGTCGGTCGCGGACCTGGTCAACCGGACCCACCCCGAAGCGGTCTGCTCCCAGGAGCAGGTCAAGCCGACCCACGTTCAGGCCTGGTTGGTCGGCCCCGGGGCCGACGAGGACCCGGACCAGCGGCGTCGGGCCCGCGACGCGATGGCGTCCGGCCTGCCCACAGTGGTGGACGCCGGCGCGCTGGCGCTCCTGCCGCGCAGGCTGGCGCCACAGGTGATCCTGACCCCTCACGCGGGCGAGCTGCAGGCGGTGCTGGCGAAGCGCAAGGTCAAGGCGACCCGTCGCGATATCGAGGCGGCCCCCACCGAGTACGCCCGCATCGCGGCTGAGCTCACCGGCGCCACAGTGTTACTCAAGGGTGCGGTCACCGTCGTGGCGTCGCCGTCGGGCTCACTGTTCAGCCAGGCGGACGCGACCCCGTGGCTCGCGACCGCAGGGTCGGGGGATACGCTCGCCGGCATACTGGGCGCCCTGATCGCCACCCTGGCCGACGACGACGGCGACGCTGCCATCGAACGAATCGGCGTACCGATGCCGGACAAATGGGCGGCGATAGCAGCAGCGGCGGCGCTGCTCCACGGCCTGGCGGGAACCAGAGCTGCGGGGTTCGGACCGATCGTGGTCTCGGAGCTGCCGCAGCACCTCGGTGCCGTCCTGGCGGACCTGCTCACCGCCCCACCCTCAAGGACACAATTCACTAACTAGTCACCTGGTTGCGCTATGAAGGTAGCTGGACCGTTCACTTTTCGACCCACGATTTACACCACTTCAGGAGAACACATGGAACTTTGGCCCGGCGAAGCGTACCCCCTGGGTGCAACCTATGACGGCACCGGCACCAACTTTGCGCTGTACAGCGAGATTGCCGACAGGGTGGAGCTCTGTCTGTTCGACGACGACGGCACCGAGACCCGCGTGCATCTCAACGAGGTGGACGGCTACGTCTGGCACGGGTACCTGCCGCACATCGTCCCGGGCCAGAAGTACGGCTACCGGGTCCACGGTCCCAACGCCCCCGAAGAGGGCCACCGTTGCAACCCGAACAAGCTCCTCCTGGACCCGTACGCCAAGGCTGTCCACGGCCAAATGGACTGGGATCCGGCACTGTTCGGATACAACTTCGGCGACGAAAACTCGATCAACAACGACGATTCGGCACCCCACATGATGCTGGGCGTCGTCGTGAACCCGTTCTTCGACTGGGACGGTGACCGTAAGCCCCGGATCCCGTACCACCAGTCGGTCATCTACGAAGCCCATGTCAAGGGACTCACGCAGCTCCACCCGGAGGTCCCCGAGGAACAGCGCGGCACCTACGCTGGCGTCGCACACCCTTCAGTCATCTCGCACCTGCAGAAGCTGGGAATCACCGCCATCGAACTGATGCCAGTGCACCAGTTCGTCAACGACAGCACCCTCCAGGAAAAGGGCCTCACCAACTACTGGGGCTACAACACCATCGGGTTCTTTGCGCCACACAATACCTACGGCTCCGCCGGCGACACCGGCGAACAGGTCCAGGAATTCAAGGCCATGGTGCGTGAACTCCACCTCGCAGGCATCGAAGTGATTCTCGACGTTGTGTACAACCACACCGCCGAGGGCAACCACATGGGCCCCACCCTGTCGATGCGCGGCATTGACAACTCCGCGTACTACCGGCTCGTCGAAGACGACAAGAAGTACTACATGGACTACACCGGCACCGGTAACTCCCTGAACGTGGGCAACCCGCACTCCCTGCAGCTCCTGATGGACTCCCTGCGCTACTGGGTGACCGAGATGCACGTCGACGGCTTCCGCTTCGACCTCGCGTCCACACTGGCCCGCGAGTTCTACGACGTCGACCGGCTGTCAGCGTTCTTCGAACTGGTCCAGCAGGACCCGGTGGTCTCCCAGGTCAAGCTCATCGCCGAGCCGTGGGACGTTGGACCCGGTGGCTACCAGGTGGGCAACTTCCCACCGCAGTGGACCGAGTGGAACGGCAAGTACCGCGACACGGTGCGCGACTTCTGGCGTGGAGAACCGTCCACGCTCGGCGAATTCGCCTCACGCCTGACCGGCTCAGCCGACCTCTATGAGCAGTCAGCACGCCGCCCGGTCGCGTCGATCAACTTCGTCACCGCCCATGATGGCTTCACCATCCGGGACCTCGTGTCCTACAACGAGAAGCACAACGAAGCCAACGGTGAAGACAACAACGACGGCGAAACCCACAACCGGTCCTGGAACTGCGGCGAGGAAGGCCCCACCGACAACCCCGAGGTCAACACGCTCAGGGTCCGCCAACAACGCAACTTCATTGCCACCCTCCTGCTGTCGCAGGGTGTGCCGATGCTGCTGCACGGCGATGAGCTGGGCCGCACCCAGCACGGGAACAACAACACCTACGCACAGGACTCCGAGATCAGCTGGATCCACTGGGACCAGATGGACCAGCCGCTGCTCGAATTCACTGCCGCCGTGAACCGGCTGCGGTCGGAGCACCCAACGTTCCGCCGACGCCGGTTCTTCGACGGCCGACCGGTACGACGCGGCGAGGGCGAGGCCCTGCCGGATATCGTCTGGCTGGGCACGGACGGCACCGTCATGGCGCCCGAGGATTGGGACTCCGGATTCGGCCGTTCCATCGGCGTGTTCCTGAACGGGCAGGGTATCTCCGGCCGCGACGCCCGCGGGCAGCGGATCACCGACCAGAACTTCCTGCTGCTCTTCAACGCCAGCGACGAGCCGGTGGACTTCACCCTCCCACAGCAGGAGTACGCTCCGGCCTGGGATGAGGTCATCGATACGGCCGGCAAATACGCTGACTCGGACGCCATTCCCGCGGAAACCACGATCACGCTGGAAGCCAAGTCCATGGTGGTGTTGCGCGCCCACGCCGAAACCGAGGATCTCGATCACTCGGTGGCAGCGTCACTGGCCGCGTTGGCCAACTCGCACCAGCCCGGCGGCGCCTAACCGCCTGGGCCGGCCCAGGCACCGCAGCAGTTTCACCCTGCCGCAGTTTGAACGACACACAGAACCGAAGTTCAGGAGTACATCCATGAGGATCCCGAAGTCGACCTACCGGTTGCAGATTCAGTCCGAGTTCGACCTGAGGGCTGCCGCGGCGGTGGTCCCGTACCTGCGGGACCTTGGCGTGGACTGGGTGTACCTGTCTCCGGTGCTGACGGCTGAGAAGGGGTCGGGACACGGTTACGATGTCACCGATCCCACGGCGATCGACCCGGAGCGCGGCGGACGGGACGCCTTCGTGGCGCTCTCGGACGCCGCGCATGCGGCGGGGCTCGGTGTCCTGGTGGACATTGTGCCCAACCACCTGGGCGTGCAGACCCCTGCGCAGAACCCCTGGTGGTCCTCGCTGCTCAAGGGCGGCCAGGACTCGCCCTACGCCGAGGCGTTCGACGTCGACTGGGCGGCCGCGGACGGGAAGATCCGTCTGCCGGTCCTCGGCGACGGGGATGACGAGCTGTCGGCCCTGGAGTTCGACGGCGGGGAACTGCGCTACTACGACCACCGGTTCCCGATCGCTGACGGCAGCTACGAAACCGGCGACACAGCCCAGGCCGTGCATGCCCGGCAGCACTACGAACTGGTGAACTGGCGGCGCGCGGACAGCGAGCTGAACTACCGCCGGTTCTTCGGCGTGAACACCCTGGCGGGGGTGCGCGTCGAAGTGCCACGGGTCTTCGATGAGTCCCACCGCGAGATCCGCAGCTGGTTTGAGGAATCCCTGGTGGACGGGCTCCGGATCGATCACCCGGACGGGCTGGCCGATCCTGCAGGCTACCTGGACCGGTTGCGCGAACTCACCGGTGGGGCCTATGTCCTGGTCGAGAAAATTTTGGAGCCGGGAGAAGTCCTCCCGCCGGAATGGGCAACCGAGGGCACCACCGGCTACGACGCGCTCGCGGATATTGACCGTCTATTCGTGGACCCGGCCGGCCAGGCCGCACTTGAACGGGTTGCGCCAGCCGAGGATTTCCACTCGATGATCCACGGCACCAAACGCGGGATCGCCGATGGGATCCTCCGGTCGGAGGTGCTGCGGCTGACCCGTCTGGTTCCGGCCGAGGCTGGCCTTGACGCCGGAAAAGCCGCCGACGCTATCGCCGAACTCCTGGCGTGTTTCCCGGTCTACCGCAGTTACCTGCCCGGTGGTGCGGAATACCTCGACGACGCCGTCGTCGCCGCCCAGGTGCACCGGCCGGACCTCGCCGACACACTCAAGGCGCTGCACCCCCTGCTCAACCCCTATCTGGCTGACCCTGACGCCGCACGCACCGACACCCCCCTGACGGAGCTGGCCACCCGGTTCCAGCAGACCTCGGGCATGGTGATGGCCAAGGGCGTCGAGGACACGGCGTTCTACCGGTACAACCGGCTCACCTCACTGAACGAGGTGGGCGCCGACCCGTCCATCTTCTCGGTGAACCGGACTGAGATGCACAACCGGCTGCTGCGGCGCCAGCGTGACAACCCACTGTCCATGACAGCGCTCAGCACCCACGACACCAAACGTAGCGAAGACACCCGGGCGAGGATCAGCGTCCTGTCCGAAATGGCCGATGACTGGGCCTCAATTCTTGGCCAGCTCGACGACGCCGCACCCCTCGGTGACCCGGCCTTCTCATCCCTGCTGTGGCAGGCCATGGTCGGCGCGTGGCCGCTCAGCCGCGAACGGGCCCACGCCTACGTGGAAAAGGCCTCCCGCGAAGCCGACTCCAGCACCCACTGGACCGCCCCGAACGACGCCTTCGAGGACCGCATGCACGCCGCGGTCGACGCGGCCTACGACACCCCGGCGGTCACAGCCCTCATCACCGCCCTGGTGGACAAGATCAAGGGCTACGGCTGGTCAAACTCCTTGAGCGCCAAGCTGCTGCAACTGACCATGCCCGGCGTCCCCGATGTGTATCAGGGCTCCGAATTCTGGGAAGACTCCCTGGTGGACCCCGACAACCGCAGGCCCGTGGACTTCGAAGCGCGGAAACAAGCACTGGTGAACCTGGCCTTCGGCGCGCTGCCGGCGGTCGACGAGTCAGCGGTGGCCAAGCTACTCGTGGTCTCCCGCGCACTGAAGCTCCGCCGCGACCGGCCCGAGCTGTTCGGCGGGTACACCGCCGTCGCGACAACCGGTGCGGCCGCCGACCATGTGTTCGCCTTCGACCGCGGCGGAGCTCTCACCCTGGTGACCCGGCTACCCCTCGGCCTCGAACGCCAGGGCGGCTGGAAGGACACCGCAATCGTGCTGCCGGAGGGCCAGTACAGCTGCGCCATCACCGGTGCATCCTTCCCCGGCGGTCCCGTGCCCGCCGGAACCATCTTTGAAACCTATCCAGTAGCACTGCTGGTCCGGGAGGACGCATCATGAGGAAACCATTCGACGTCTGGGCCCCCAAGCCAACCACCCTCTCGCTACACGCCGACGGCACCACCTCGGCCATGACCAGAAACGACGACGGCTGGTGGACCGTTGACACGCTCCCGGCAGTAACGGAGGGGACCACCTACGGCTATCTGGTGGACGGCGCCGAGTCGCCGGTCCCCGATCCCCGGTCCCGCCGCCAGCCCGACGGCGTGCACGGACTCTCCCAGACCTTCGACCCGAGCGCCTACGCATGGCAAGACAGCTCCTGGGCGTCGCCGGGCCTGAACGGCGGAGTGATCTACGAACTGCACATCGGAACCTTCACACCCGAGGGCACCTTTGATGCGGCAATCGGCAAGCTCGACTACCTGGTCGGGTTGGGGGTCCAGCACGTCGAGCTCCTCCCGGTGAACGCGTTCAACGGCACCCACAACTGGGGTTACGACGGCGTCCTCTGGTTCGCGATCCAGGAGACCTACGGGGGGCCCGCCGGATACCAGCGGTTTGTTGACGCGGCGCACCAGCGGGGTCTGGGCGTCATCCAGGATGTGGTGCACAACCACCTGGGACCCAGCGGCAACTATCTGGGCCAGTTCGCCCCGTACCTCACCGAAGGCAAAGCGAACACCTGGGGGGATTCGCTGAACCTCGATGGACCGCTGTCCGATGAGGTCCGCCGCTACTTGCTCGACAACATTGCGATGTTCTTCAGGGACTTCCACGTCGACGGCCTCCGCCTCGACGCGGTGCACGCCCTGCACGACGAACGCGCGCTGCACATTCTCGAGGAATTCGCCCAGGAGACCGACACCCTTGCCAGGGAACTGGGCAAACCCCTGTTCCTGGTCGCCGAGTCAGACCTGAACAATCCCCGGCTCATTTCCTCACGTGCCGCGGGCGGCTACGGGCTGACCGGCCAGTGGAGCGACGATTTCCACCACGCCGTGCACGTTAACGTCACCGGGGAAACCACTGGCTACTACGAAGACTTCGACTCGGTCGGCGCGCTGGCCAAAGTCATGTCAGACGGGTTCTTCCACAACGGTACCTACTCGTCCTTCCGCGAACGCGGCCACGGACGGCCCATCGACCCGGCCCACATCACCACGCACCAGCTGGTGGTCTGCACGCAGAACCACGACCAGATCGGCAACCGGGCGGCCGGTGACCGGATGGGTGCCACCGTTGGCTTCGCCCAGCTGGCGCAGGCCGCTGTCCTGAACCTGGCCGGGCCCTTCACCCCGATGCTGTTCATGGGCGAGGAATTTGGTGCGTCCACCCCCTGGCCGTTCTTCACCTCCCACCCCGAACCGGAACTGGGCAAGGCAACAGCCGAGGGCCGGCTGCGCGAATTCGAACGGATGGGTTGGGACGCCGACACTGTGCCCAACCCCCAGGATCCAGCGACCTTCGCGTCAGCCAAGCTGGACTGGGAAGAAGTGGAGACCGGTGACCACGCGCGCCTTCTGGAGGTGTACCGCCAGCTGATCCGGTTGCGGCGTGACACCCCCGACCTGATGAACTCCGACTTCACCGCCGTGTCCGTCGACTTCAGCGAGCCCGAGAAGTGGTTGGCAATCCGCCGCGGCGGGACCGTCGTCGTCGTCAACCTCGCCGACGAGGAGCGGACCGTTCCCGTGGACGCCTCACAGGTCCTGCTGTCCACCGTCCCAGGCGAGGCCCTGGACACCGGCCGGTGCACCCTTCCGGCCCGCGGGTCGGCCATTCTCAGCTGATTCAGCCAGCCCGCCACAGCACCCTGCCCCGACTTAGGAGAGACCCATGACCTATCACCCAGCCGATGACCGTTACGACATAATGCCCTACCGCCGGGTGGGGCGCAGCGGGTTGCAGCTCCCGGCGGTGTCGCTCGGCCTGTGGCACAACTTCGGGGATGACAAACCGTTCGCCGATCAGCGGGCCATTCTGCGGCGCGCCTTCGACCTGGGCGTCACCCACTTCGACCTGGCCAACAACTATGGCCCCCCTGCAGGCAGCGCCGAAACCAACTTCGGCCGCCACCTCAAGGACGACTTCGCACCGTTCCGCGACGAGCTGGTCATCTCCAGCAAGGCCGGCTACGACATGTGGCCCGGCCCGTACGGCGAATGGGGATCCAGGAAGTACCTGCTCGCGAGCCTCGATCAGTCACTGAACCGGATGGGTCTGGACTACGTGGACATCTTCTACAGCCACCGTCCCGACCCGAACACGCCGCTCGAGGAGACCATGGGGGCCCTGGACACCGCAGTGCGGTCGGGTCGGGCCCTGTACGCGGGGATCTCCTCCTACTCGCCGGAGAAAACTGCTGAAGCCGCGGCAATCCTCAGGGATCTCGGCACGCCTCTGCTGATCCACCAGCCCTCCTACTCAATGCTTAACCGCTGGGTGGAGAACGGCACCCCTAACCTTCCCGAGGTGCTCGAGCAGGAGGGCGTCGGATCAATCGCCTTCTCGCCGCTGGCCCAGGGGCTGTTGACCGACCGCTACCTTGAGGGGATTCCCGAGGGCTCCCGCGCGGCAGCCAACAAATCGCTGTCGGAAGAGCACCTGTCCGAGGACAACCTACGGCGGGTCCGCGGCCTGAACGGTATCGCCCAGGACCGTGGCCAGTCGCTGGCGCAGATGGCAATCGCCTGGATCCTGCGTGAGCAGTCCAAGGGCAGTGCCATCACCTCGGCCCTGATCGGCGCGTCAAGCGTGACGCAGCTGGAGAACAGCCTGGCAGCCGTGAAGAACCTCAAGTTCAGCCAGGACGAGCTCACCGCCATCGACGAGTTCGCCGTGGAATCGGACATCAACCTGTGGGCCAAGGCCCTCGACGCCTAGGCATACGACTGATGTCCGACGCTGGGGCGCTGCACGTCCGTGAGGCCACCGAGGCGGACTGGCCTGCCCTCTGGGCCATCATGGAGCCGGTGCTCCGCGCCGGTGAAACCTACTGCTGGGACGCCGGGCTCACCGAAGCGCAGGCGCGGGTCGAATGGTTGGCCCCCGCCGACTCCACGATGCAGGTCTATGTCGCGGCGACGGTGCCCAGTGGTGCCGTCGTCGGGACCGCCCAGCTGCACGCGAACCGGGGCGGTGGCGGATCGCACGTGGCGAACGCCAGTTTCCTGGTGGCCGCTGACGCCGCCGGCAGGGGAGTGGGGCGTTTCCTGGCCGACCAGCTACTGGCTCGGGCCCGGGAGCAGGGTTACCGTGCGATGCAGTTCAACGCGGTAGTGGAAACGAACACCCGCGCGGTGCGGCTGTGGGAATCGCTCGGGTTCCGGATCCTCGCCACCGTTCCCGGGGCGTTCCGGCACCCGGCCGAAGGTTTTGTGGGGCTGCACCTGATGTTCAGGGAGCTCTGACCGGCGACGCAGCAAAATCACCGCCCGGCAGCGGGTGGCTACCTCCAGAACGCGGCCAGGTCGGGGAACGCGCGCTCGTACCCGGCCAACAACCGCGAGGCGGCGTGGGCCGAGTCGATCAGCGGATGCACTAGGAACGCCCTGAGTGCAGAGTCCCGGTCGGCGTGGACGGCTGCCTGTATCACCGCCTCCTCGACCGCCATTAGCTGCCCCATCAGGCCGAGCTGGTGGGTGGTCAGCGGCCCGGCGGGCAGGGGCGTGGCGCCGGTCTGGTCGAGCCGGGCGGGAAGTTCGACGACGGCGTCCGCTGGCAAGGCCGGGAGGGTGCCCCCGTTGCGGATGTTGACGATCAACTCGGTGGGCTGGCCGGTCAGCAGGGCCCGCATCGCCGCCAAAGCGATGCGCTCATAGCCGCCCCCGGCCAGATCTGCCTCATCGCGCTCCTCAGCAGCCGGGCGGGCCTCGGCCAGGTACCCCTCTTCGCGGGCGAGCCGCGCACCCTCCCACACTGCGAAAGGCTCAGGCGTCGTCAGCAACTCGGTGTAGAGCTGCTCCTGCTGACGGTGCAGGAACGCGCCGCGCGTTTCTGCGGCCCCCGACAGCGAGCGGACCGCCTCGCGGTGAAAGTAGTAGTAAAACAGGTACTCGTTGGGCACCGATCCGAGGAGCCGGGGCAGATCCGGCCCGAACACCCGGCCCTCCTCGAAGGAGGCGAGCCGCCGCGGGTCCGCCAGCAGCCCCGGCAGCCGGTCGACGCCGTCGTACGTCAGGCCGCGCAACCAGCCCAGATGGTTCAGACCGACGTAGTCAACCCCCGCCAGGGAACCCTCGACGAGCGAGACACCGGCCGCCGTCGCCGCGCGTGCCACCAACCCGGACGCCGAGTCGCAGATTCCAATCGCCTTGTCACCCAGCACGGCCTGCATCGCGCCGGTCACCATCCCCGCCGGGTTGGTGAAGTTGATCAGCCATGCGGCGGGGCAGACCCGTCGCATGGATTCGGCGACCGTCAGCATTTGCGGCACGGACCGCAGGGCGTAGGAGATGCCGCCAGCTCCCACGGTCTCCTGGCCCAGCAGGCCTTCGTCCAGGGCAACACGCTCGTCAAGGACCCGTCCCGCTGCGCCGCCGCTCCGGATGGCCGCGAAGACCACATCGGCGCCGGCCAGGGCATTGTCAAGGACCGCCTCGGTGTCCAGCCGTGGTCGGTCGGAGCCCGCAGGCAGCGGCATCGTGTGCAGGACCCGGGCAATAGCCTTCAGCCGGGACGGATCAGAATCCTGCAGGACCACCTGGGTGATGACGCCCGCAAACTGACCGGTCGCCAGGGCCCGGTACACCAGCGGAACCCTGAAGCCGCCGCCGCCCACAATGACCAGTTTCATGAACCCTCCGCAGCACTAGGTGTCCTCATCTCCGGGGGTCCGGCGTCACACGCGTGCCGCTCGGCGGAGGCCTAAGAGTATTGTGCCGTACATGAGCTCCGCGCATCGTTTTGATCCCCTGGCTGATAGCCGCACCGCGTCCGATCCGGAGTTTGACCTGCTGCTCAGCGGTTCAGTCTTCCTCGACATTGTTTTCACCGGCCTTGAACACCTACCGTCACCCGGCACCGAGGTGTGGGCCGACGGGATGGGATCCTGCCCGGGTGGTGTTGCCAACCAGGCGATCGCCGCGAGCCGGCTGGGGCTCCGCACCACCCTGTCGGCGGCGTTCGGCGACGACGGTTACGGCGACTACAACAAGGGCATCCTGCAGGACCAGGAACATGTTGACCTTTCCCGGTCGAGGACGTTCGAGAACTGGCACTCACCGGTCACCGTGTCCCTGTCGGTGCAACGCGACAGGTCAATGGTGACCCACGGCCACCCCTCGCCGGTCTCCGCCACCGACCTGCTCGGCGACCCGCCCCCGCGCGCCCGGGCCGCCGTCGTCAGCGTCGAACCGCAGCTGGAACCCTGGGCTCTCGCCGCGCAGGCCAATGGGACCAAACTCTTTGGTGATGTGGGCTGGGACCCCACCGGTCAGTGGTCGGGCAGTGCACTGGATACGTTGCAGTACTTCCATGCCTTCGTGCCCAACGACGTTGAGGCGATGGCCTATACCCGCACCGACGACCCATGGGCGGCCCTGTATGCGCTCGCCGACCGGGTGCCGGTGGCAGTGGTCACGGTCGGCCAGCAGGGGGCCATCGCCATCGACTCCATCACGGGGGAGGAGGAATGGGTGCCAGCCCTGCCAGTGAAAGCCTATGACCCCACCGGGGCGGGTGACTGCTTCGCCGCCGCCTTCGTGATGGGCGACCTGGCCGGATTCTCCCTCGCCGACCGGCTAAGGTTCGCCAACCTGTGCGCGGCCCTGTCCGTCCAGGAAGTGGGTGGGTCCCTCGCCGCACCCGGGTGGGGTGACATCGCCGACTGGTGGCACCGGGTAAGCGAGTCCCGCGACAAGGTCCGCAAACAGTGGCTGAAACGCTACGAATTCCTTGAGGATATGGTCTCGGGTGTTCCGCTGGAAGCAGTGCGGCGGGCGTCGGCGACCATCGCCCGCCAATCCGACGCGTGAACCTCATCGCCCGCGGGCCCGCTCGGCGGGAGCCCCGGCGTGGGAATGACAGAATGGTCCAGTGAGTTTCTTAGCTGAACCCCCGGCAGCCGAACGGCGGGTCGAGGTCGATCTGGACGCAGTGCGTCACAACATCAGGCACATCGCCGACGTCGTCAGCCCGGCACGCGTGATGGCGGTGGTGAAGGCTGACGGCTACGGGCACGGTGCCCGGCAGGTGGCCCGCGCCGCCCTGGAATCCGGTGCCGCCTGGTTGGGGGTCGCGCACATTGCGGAGGCGCTGGACCTGCGTGAAGCAGGCATCGAGGCACCCATCCTCGCCTGGCTGCACACCGTCGACTCCGATTTCGGGGCGGCCATCCGAGACGGTATCGACATCGGCGTCTCCGGATGGGAACTCGACTACGTCGTGGCGGCAGCCCGACGCCAGCAACGGCCCGCGCGGGTCCAGCTGAAAATCGACACCGGGCTGGGACGCAACGGCTGCCCACCGGAACTTTGGGACACGCTGATCGGCCGGGCACTGGAGCAGCAGGACGCAGGGCTCCTCCGGGTGGTCGGGGTCTTCTCCCATCTGGCGGTCGCCGACGAACCGGACCGCCACGAAACGGACGACCAGGTCCGTCGCTTCCGCGCGGCAATTGCGGTGGCCGAGGACGCTGGGGTCGACGTCGAACTCCGTCACCTGGCCAACACCCCCGGCGCGCTGTCCCGCCCAGACACGCACTTCGACCTGGTGCGGGTGGGGCTCGGCATCTATGGTCTCTCACCGTTCCACGGCCAGAGTTCGCAGGCGCTGGGCCTGCGCCCCGCCATGCGATTCGTCACCTCGGTGGCCAACTGCAAGGAAGTACCCGCCGGGCAGGGCGTCTCCTATGGCCTGAGCTACCGCACCACCCACCCCACAACGCTGGCGCTGATCCCGGTGGGCTACGCCGACGGCGTCCCCCGGGTCGCCACCGGCGCGCCGGTTCTGGTGGATGGGCACCAATACCCGGTGGTGGGCCGGATCGCCATGGACCAGCTGGTCATCGACCTGCAGACCACCGGCATCGCCGGCACCGCGCGAAGCCCGCTCGGGCACCCGGCGGTGCTGTTCGGCGGGGGCGCCGGCGAACCGTCGGCTGATGCGTGGGCTGACGCCAGCGGGTCGATCAACTACGAGATCGTGACGCGGATCAGCGGTCGCGTCCCCCGCACCTACCTCAACGACACGAGCGCCAGTGCAGACCAGTAACGGGCGCAGCGGACCGACGTGGTCCCGGAGCTTCACCGTGCACTCGGCCGCCGGCCTGCAGCGGTTCGCCACGGCTCTCGGCAGTGACCTGGTGGCCGGTGACCTGCTGATCCTGACCGGCGGACTCGGAGCCGGGAAGACCACCTTCACCCAGGGTCTCGGCGTTGGCCTCGGTGTCCGGCCGGGGATCATTTCCCCCACCTTCGTCGTCGTCCGCGTGCACCCACCGCTGGCCAGCGGGCCGGCGCTCGTCCACGCCGACGCCTACCGGCTGGAATCCGCGGCTGACATCGATGATCTCGACCTGGAATCCACCATGGACACCAGCGTGACAGTCGTCGAGTGGGGAGCCGGGCGGGTGGAGCACCTGGCCACCAGCCACCTCGAAATCCACCTTGAACGGCCAATACTTGCCGGTGCCCCTGTCGACCCCGATGGCGACGACGAACCTCGACAGGTCCGCATCGAAGGGTACGGTCAGCGCTGGGCGAATACGCCGTCGGCCGTCGGCTCGCTCGATTAGGCTGGCAGGATGCTGATCTTGTCCCTTGACACCTCCGCCGCGGCAAGTGCAGCCCTGGTGCTGGACGGCGTCGTGACCGGAGTTTTTGCGACCGATGACACACGGAGCCACGCTGAGGTGCTCACTCCCGCCGTCGCCGACTTGCTCACCGAAGCGGGTATCGCCGGAACGGACCTGACGGCGATAGTGGTGGGCGTTGGGCCGGGACCGTTCACCGGGTTGCGGGCCGGGTTGGCTACCGCCAGGACTCTCGCTTACGTCTGGGACGTGCCGCTGCACGGAGTGATGAGTCTCGACTCCATCGCCGAGGACGCTGCAGCGCATGCCGGGACCGGAGAGTTCCTGGTCGCCACAGATGCCCGGCGGAAAGAGGTTTACTGGGCCCGGTACCGGGCCGACGACGGGGTCCCCAGGTTGCTGGACGGGCCGCACGTGGGCGCGCCGTCGTCGCTCCCTGCCTTGGCGTCCTACGGCAAAGGCGCGGGCCTCTACCCCGACGTCCTGGCAGGGGTAGAGGAGTTCACCGAACTCCACCCCTCCGCCGCAGCATTGGGACGGTCCGCCTACCGGCGGCTCTCCGCCGGGCTGGAATTGTTGGATACTGCCCCGCTGTACCTTCGGGAGTCCGACGCGCGGGTCCCCGGCCCCCGGAAGCGGGCAACCTGATGAGCTTCTCGCTGCGCGACCTGCTGCTTCAGGACGTTCCGGCCGTCGCACGTCTGGAGCTGGAGCTGTTCCCTATTGATGCCTGGCCGTTGGAAATGTTCCTGGATGAGGTGTCCCAGCCCGAAACCCGCCGCTACCTTGTCGCCGAGATCGAGGGCCGCATGGTCGGCTATGCGGGAGTCATGTGCGTGGCGACGACCGCCGACATCCAGACGATCGGCGTGCTGCCCGGTTTTGAGGGGCAGGGAATCGGAACCGCGCTGCTGGGTGAGCTGCTGGCCGAGGCACGACACCGGGGCGCCACCGAGGTGCTCCTGGAAGTCCGGGCCGACAACCCCCGGGCGCAGAAACTCTATACGCTGACCGGGTTTGAGCACATTCATACCCGGCGAAAATACTACCGTGATGGCGTTGACGCCTGGGTGATGAGGCTGATCCTGTGAACCGTGACAACCCGCTGGTCCTCGGCATTGAATCCTCCTGCGACGAGACCGGCGTCGGACTGGTCCGTGGGACGCAACTGCTTACCAACACGGTGTCTTCCTCCATGGATGAACACGTCCGGTTTGGGGGAGTGATCCCGGAGATCGCCTCCCGGGCACACCTGGACGCCTTCGTTCCCACCCTGCGTCAGGCGCTCGCCGAAGCCGACGTCTCGCTGGCGGACCTCGACGCCATCGCAGTGACATCCGGGCCCGGGCTGTCGGGTGCGCTGATGGTGGGCGTTTCCGCGGCTAAAGCCCTGGCGCTCGCGACCGGCAAGCCGCTGTTTGCCGTCAACCACCTGGTGGCGCACGTGGGTGTGGGGGTGCTGGATTCGGCGTTCCCGGACGGCCTGCCCCCCAATCTCGGGGCCCTGCTGGTCTCGGGTGGTCACACGGAGATACTGCGCGTCAATAACCTGGCCTTCGACGTCGAGCTACTCGGGTCCACCATCGACGACGCCGCCGGTGAAGCCTATGACAAGGTAGCCCGCATCCTTGGGCTCGGATACCCGGGAGGCCCGGCCATTGACCGGGTCGCCACCGACGGTAACGCGAAGGCGATCCGTTTTCCCCGGGGACTGACCCAGCCCAAGTACCTCGGAACGGCGGAGCAGCCCGGACCACACAGGTACGACTTTTCGTTCAGCGGCCTGAAAACCGCCGTCGCCCGCTGCGTGGAGCACTACGAGGCGGACGGCGTCGACCTCCCCGTCGCCGACATCGCGGCGTCCTTCCAGGAGGCGGTGGTGGACGTGATCACGTCCAAGACGGTGCTGGCCTGCCGCGAACACGGGATCACCAGTCTGCTGCTCGGCGGCGGCGTGGCAGCCAACTCGCGGCTGCGGGCGCTGACCGCCCAGCGCTGTGCGGCCGCCGGGATCACCCTGACGGTGCCGCCGCTGTCCCTGTGCACCGACAACGGTGCAATGGTCGCGGCCCTCGGGGCACAGATCGTCATGAACGGTGGCGAGCCCACGGGATTGCGCTTCGCCACCGATTCCTCGCTCCCGGTGACCCACGTCTTCGCCTAACCTCACCACCAACTGTTCCGGGGCTTTGGGGGCGGGGGCAGAGGTGTAGGTCCTATTCGCGGAGCTGGGCCACCATATCGAGGACGACGGCGCTGAGATCGCCGTCGTGCTCAGCTGCGACCCGACGCTGTCGCTGGTAACCAGCACCGCGGGCCAGGATCTTTTCCACATCGCCGAGCTCCTCGACGCAGCCCAGCTTCTTGGCGACCGGCTGCAGTCGCTCCAGCACCTCGACGAGGTGCTCGGTGACCAGCTGCTCCCTGCCCTGGGCATCGAGGATGATGATGGCTTCCATCCCATAGCGGGCGGCACGCCACTTGTTCTCTTGCACATGCCAGGGTGGCATGGTGGGGATGGTTCCGCCGTTGTCCAGGGTGGTGGAAAACTCGTCGACGAGGCACTGGGTCAGCGCAGCGATTGCTCCCACGTCCTGAAGGGTTGAGAGTCCGTCGCAGACCCGCATTTCGATAGTGCCGAGGTTCGCGACCGGTCGAATATCCCACCGGATTTCGTTGACAGAGTCGATCACGCCGGTGGTGAACATGTCCTGCACATAGGACTCGTACTCGGCCCAGGAGGGGAACTGGAACGGCAATCCGGCGGTGGGTAGCTGCTGGAACATCAGGGCACGCTGCGACGCGTAACCGGTATCGTCGCCACCCCAGAACGGCGACGACGCCGACAGCGCCTGAAAATGGGGCACATAGTTCACCAGGCCGTCCAGGATCGGCATGGCCTTGTCCCGGCGGTCCAGCCCCACATGCACGTGGACACCGTAGATGACCATCTGCTGACCCCACCATTGGGTGCGATCGATGAGCTTGAAGTAGCGCTCCTTGTCGGTCACCGGCTGGGACCGCGGCACGCTGAAAGGGTGTGAGCCAGCGGAGAACAGCTCAACGCCCATTGGATCGGTGACCTCGCGGACCGCCGCGAGGGACCGGGACAGATCAGCTTTCGCATCGGCGACCGTGTGGCAGATGCCGGTCACCAGTTCCACCGTGTTCAGCAGCAACTCCTGCTTGATGTGGGGGTGCTCCTCGTCCTCCTGCAACTCCGGATGGTTGGCGGCGACTCCCCGCAGCACCTGGTTGGCAACTGAGACCAGGTCCCCGTTGTAGCGGTCGACCAGGGCGAGTTCCCATTCCACGCCGAGCGTCGACTGGGCTGATTGTGCAAATTCGATCTTCATGTGGCTGGCTCCTGACCGGTACCGGACTGCTGGAAAATTCTGCCTCGGTATCGCGTCATCCGCGGAAGAGAGCTGTCCCAATATTAGAGCAGGAGTAGCATCGATACAGTGAAAAGCGCAGCCCGCCGGGCGAACACTGAAATTCAGCCACGTCGTCGGGGCTTACGCCAGACAGGATTAGCGGTCCTCACGCTCCTGCTCGTGGCGGCATGCACCCCCGCGGGCACCAGCACCGGCTCACCGTCCCCCGAGAGTCGGCCCACGTCGTCGTCCGCGGAGCCGACAGCAACCACCAACCCTGGATTGCCGTGGGGCCCGAGCGCCGAGAATTACGACGACGCCGAGACCGCCGTCGCTGCGATGAGCACGGAGGAGCGGGCGGGGCAGGTGATGGTGGGCTTCTACGCCGGCACCGATCCGGCCGGACAGCAACAGGCCATCCGCGATCTGCACCTGGCGGGCAGCATCATTATGGGAGACAACGTTCCGCTGGCCGGGGACGGGACAGTCGACGCGGACGCAATGGCAGCAGTCACCTCTGGCCTGGCCGAAGCGGTTGCTGCTGACGGCCGGACCTGGCCCGCGGTCATCTCCGTGGATCAGGAAGGCGGGCAGGTGGCCCGGCTCGGCGCACCGCTGACCGGCTGGCCCACTCCGATGACCTACGGGGCCGCCGGGGATCCGGCGCTGCTGGGAACCTCCATGACGGCCATGAACTCCGAACTCGCGGGACTCGGGTTCACCATGAATCACGCCCCGTCAGTGGACGTCACCACCGGGGCCAGTGACCCGACCATCGGTGCCAGGGCCTACTCGGATGACCCGGCCCTGGCCGGCGACCTGGGCTCTGCGGCCGTTACCGGACTACTGGACTCGGGTGTGCTGCCCAGCGTGAAGCACTTCCCCGGGCACGGGTCGGTACCCGCCGATTCCCACCTTGAGCTGCCGGTGCAGACCGCCTCCCTTGAGGAGCTGGAGACCCGCGACTGGGTGCCGTTCAAAGCCGCAGCGGACTCGGGGGCGCCGGTGATGATGATGGGCCACATCGCCGTCGACGCCTTGGACCCGGGTGTGCCGTCGTCGGTCTCGGCACCAAACTATGCGGCGCTGCGCGGTCTGGGCTTCGACGGCGTGATCGTCACCGACGCCCTGAACATGGCCGCCGTTGAAGAGCTCTACCCTGGCGGGCAATCGGCTCCCCGTGCGCTCGCCGCCGGAGCGGACCTGCTCCTGATGCCCACCGACTCCTACGCCGCGCACGCCGCACTTGTCGCCGCCGTCGACGACGGCAGCCTCCCCGACGAACGGCTCGCCGAGGCCGCGACCCGTGTGATCGCGCTGATGCTGTGGCAGGCAGAGTTGGCGGCCGAAGCCGAGCCGGCCGAACCCGGGGAGCAGGCGGAGGCGAGCGGTGTGGCGTCGGCCGCGGCAATCACCGTGCTCACCGGCCAGTGTGACGGGGACCTGTTGAACGGCACTGCCTCGATCGTGGGCGGTACCGAGGTTGACGCCCAACGCTTCACCGAGGCTGCCGAGGCGTCCGGAGTCACCGTGGGCCCGGGCGGCACCACAGTGTCACTGGTCGGTGCCGGCGGTAACGGTGCCGCGCCAGCCGACGTCGCCATCGCGCTGGATGCCCCCTGGTGGCTGGAGGCGGTTGATGCTCCGGTGAAGGTCGCTGCCTACGGAAACACGCCGGGGGCGTTCGCCGCCGTGCTCGCCGTCCTGACGGGGGCCGCTCCAGCGCCGGGACAACTTCCGGTCGACGCGGCCGGGTACGACGCCGGAACCGGCTGCCCACGCGGCTAACCGGTCGAGGGGGCAAGCTGGTAGCGGTGCGTGCGACCGGGTGCAGCAGCTGACCGACCGGGACCGGTACCTTGCGGTGAATGAACAGCGGACCCGGATCGGCATGAACTACTCATGCAAATCCGGGTCCGTCGCACCACCGTCAGACCACCGTCAGATCACCGTCACAGCGACCGGCCGAGAGGTGGAGGCTACTGCTATTCCTGGACCGGGATGGACTGCGCCTTCAGTGCATCGACGGTCTGCTGCTGGCCTTCAGTGAGCGCATCCAGCAGTGTGCCGGAGCCGCCAATCGCGGCACCGAAACCGTCGGAGACGTCAGTGTAGGTCTGGGTCATGGTCGGGCCCCAGGTGAAGTTGGGGTCAACACTGGCTGAGGCTTCGGCGAAGACATCATAGATCTGCTGTCCGTCATAGAATTCGACGCCACCAGCGAAGGCCTCAAGCTCGGCCGCCGACTTTGCCGCTGGGTACAGGCCGCCGAGTTCGTTGGCCAGGGCCAGGGCCTCAGGGTCGGTGTTGAGCCACAACGCGAACTGCGCTGCCTCGGCGGGGTGCTCGGAGCCCTTCAGCACAGCGGTGGAGGAGCCACCCCAGTTGCCAGCGGTCTCCCCGCCGGCTTCCCACTGCGGCATGGGGGCAACAGCCCACTTGCCGGCCGTGTCGGGAGCGCCGTCGGAGAGGGTGGTTGCACCCCACACGGCGGAGACCCAGGTCCACTGCTGGCCCTCGTTGAACGATGCGTTCCACTCGTCCGAGAAGGACGGGAGGGTGGACACGAGGTCCTCCGACAACAGATCCTGCCAGTAGGTCGCCACTTCCTCGGACTCGGGCCCGGTCAGATTGACGTCCCAGCTCTCGCCGTCGTTGGCGAACCACTGGCCGCCGTTCTGCCAGACCATACCAGCGAACCAGTTGACGTCAGTCTTGGGGAAGTTGGTGATGTAGGAGCCCTCAGCCTTGATCTGCTCGGCGGCAACAGCGTATTCCTCCCAGGTGGTGGGAACCTCGATGCCAGCCTCCTCGAAGAGATCGGCGCGGTAGTACATGGCCATGGGGCCGCTGTCCTGCGGGATGGCGTAGACCGAGCCCTCCTCGCCGAAGGTCGTTTGGCCCCACGTCCAGTCGACAAACTGGTCGGCAGCCTCCGTGACGCCCGCACATTCGGCGATGTTCTCCAGCCCGTCCTGGACGCGGAAGTTTGGCAGTGCGTCGTACTCGATCTGGCCGAGGTCGGGGGCGTTGCCAGCCTGGATCTGGTTGAAGAAGTTCTGGTAGGTGCCGGAGTTGCCATTGGGTCCGGTCTGCACCGTGACCTGGATATCCGGGTTGTCCTCGTTCCACAGTTCAACTACCTGGTCCATCCCTGGCACCCAGGTGGTGAAGTTCAGCTCGACTGGCCCGTCCGAGGCCTCGCAGGGTGCAGCTTCGGCCCCTCCTCCCGAGCTGTCCCCGCCGGCTGAACAACCGGTGAGAGCCAGCGCAGAGATGGCAAAGGCCGCGGTGACTTTTCCGTAATGCGCGCGCATTGTCTTTCCTATCGGTGGTAGTTCAGTGCGGGAGCGGCTGCCCCTGCACCAGGTAGTGCTGATTGTGAAAATTTGTGTGTCACTTGACGCCGCCGGCGCCGAGCCCGCTGCTCCAGAAGCGCTGCAGAGCGAGGAACGCGATGATCAGCGGGACGATCGAGACGAGAGCTCCGACGAGCACCAGGGACCGCAGTTCGGGAATCTGGCTGATCTGGCTGTTCCACGCGTAGAGGCCCAGAGTGACCGGGAAGAGCACCTGATCGCGGAGCATGATGAGAGGAAGGAAGAAGTTGTTCCAAATCGCCACGAACTGGAAGAGGAAAATTGTGACGAGGGCGGGAGCCATCAGGCGGGTGGAGACCGTGAAGAAGGTGCGGACCTCCCCCGATCCGTCCAGCCGCGCTGCCTCGAGTAACTCCCCGGGGACGCTGGCCGCTGCGTAGATCCGCGCCAGGTAGACGCCAAACGGGCTGACCAGGCTCGGCAGGAACACCGCCCACATGGTGTTCGTCAGGTTGGCCTGGCTGAAGATCAGGAAGAGCGGCAAAGCCAGCGCTGTCGCGGGAACAAGGACACCGCTGAGCACGATGTTGAAGATCGCCTCGCGTCCCTTGAACTCGTACTTGGCAAGCGCGTACCCGCACATCGCGGCGATGACGGTGCCAAGCAAGGCCCCGACCCCCGCGTAGATGGCCGAGTTCAGGAGCCAGCGGCCGAACAGCCCGTCGTTGTAGGTGAAGAGCCGTCCCAGGTTGTCGAAGAATGTCCCGAACGAGTTCGCCGTGAACCACAGCGGCGCCGTCGACGTGATTTCCCCACCGGTTTTCGTTGAGGTAGTGATCAGCCACCAGATGGGGGTCAGGAAGTAGAGCGTGAAAACACCCATGATGAGCATCGCGGCGCTGCGCGACATGATGGACTGGCGGGGTCCGCGCGCGGTGTTGTTCGCGGGCGGTGTTGGTCCTTTACCGCGTGGTCGTTTGGGGGCGGTGGCTGGGGCTGCGGTCACTGGGTAACCTTCCGCTGGGTCGACTTCAGGAAGACGAAGGAGAGGATGAACGTGGCGAGGGCCAGGACCACCGAGAACGCTGCGGCCAGATTGTAGTTCGGTACCGAAGCGGTGGTGTAGACCGCGAGGTTGGGCGTGAACGTGCTGTTGATCGCCGAGCTGAAGCTTCGCAGGGTCTGCGGTTCGGCGAGAAGCTGAAGGGTGCCGATGATCGAGAAGACTGCCGTCAGGATGATCGCCGGGATCACCAGGGGAATCTTGATGCGCCACGCGATCTGGATGTTGCTCGCACCATCGAGCCTCGCGGCCTCGTAGATTTCGGTGGGGATCGCCAGCAGCGACGCATAAATGATGAGCATGTTGTATCCGACGTACACCCAGGTCACGATGTTGGCGATGGCCCAGAGCACGAGGTTCGCTGACAGGAAGTCGACGTTCGATGTCACAGCGCCGAAGGGTGAGAGCGACGGCGAGTAGAGGAACCCCCACATGATGGCGGCGATTACTCCCGGGACTGCATAGGGGGCGAAGAACGCCAGGCGGAAGAACTTTTTCCCTTTCAACAGGGGTGAGTCCAGCAGCAGGGCGAACAACAGCGCCAGCCCCAGCATGATGGGCACCTGGACAGCTCCGAACACCATCACCCGGCCCACCGACTGCCAGAACGCGCTGTCCTGGAACACCTGCTCGTACTGCACGAGGCCGCCGAACACCTGGCGGGGTGCGCCGAAGGTGCCCTCGCGCTCGACGGTGAGCAGCGACTGCACAATCGCGTAGACAATCGGAACGGCGTAGAAGGCGAGGAACAGGAGCCCGAACGGCGCGATGAACAAGGCGACGGCGCGGCGCTGCGCTCCTGACGAACGGTTTTTCCTCGCGACCGGAGGAGCCTGTGGTGCCCCGGCCGGAGGGTTAGTGACTGTCATGGCCTGCGTCCTTTCGGCCCTGAGCCAGGCCGTGGGTGTCGGAGATTTCTGGGGTGGTGCGAACGACGCGCACTGCGCCGGCGGGAACGACGACGACACCGGACACGGCTTCGTCAGTCAACAGTTCCAGACCGCTGACCCGGTGTTTGCGGTCCTCGGTGGTGTGGTTGATCAGGAAAACGTACTCGTGGCCGTTGCCGCGCCGCGTGACTGACTCCAGTCCCGACTGCACCTCGGGCAGCACCACGCCGGCGGTCACCGCCGCACGCAGCAACAGGTCCTTCAGGACGCCACTGTCCAGAACCGTCGCGGCATACCATGCCTCACCGGCCCCAAAGTGGTTGCGGGTCACCGCTGGGGTGCCCACGTGGTTGCCGGTGGCATAGCTCAGGATGGCTTCGGCGCTGGTGAGGCGGAGTGCTTCGGACCAGAGGGAGGCGGGGGACCCGTTGTCGAGGGTGAGCGGATGTGCCGGATCGAGTGGGAAAAACTCTTCCGTGCGGATGCCCAGCAGATCCCTGAAGGCTCCGGGGTACCCGCCGGGGCGTACCCGTTCGTTCTCGTCAACGATGCCGCTGAAGAAGGTGACGAACGCAGATCCGCCGTCGTCGACGAAATCCCTGATCACTGCGGCATGCTCGTCGCGGATCAAATACAGGTTGGGAACCACCACCAGCTTGTAGCGGGAGAGGGGCGCGCCGGGGGCGACGACGTCGACAGTGAGTCCGGCTTCCCACAGCGCGGTGTAGGCAGCGTGGACCTGGCTGAGGTAGCTGACGTCACCCGAGGGGTGCGACTCCTGGTCGTGGGCCCACCATGCCTCCCAGCTGAAGACGAGCGCCACCTCGGCGTGCACCGTGGTTCCGGCCAGCTCGCGCAGCTTTCGGAGGGATGCGCCGAGACCGACGACGTCGCGCCAGGTCTGCGAATCGGTGCCGGCGTGGGGGAGCATGGCGGAGTGGAACTTCTCGCTACCCTGCAGCGATGCGCGCCACTGGAAGAAGCAGAGACCGTCGGCTCCGCGCGCCAGGTGGCCGAGTGAGTTGCGGACCATCTCGCCGGGTCCCTTGGCAATGTTGCGGGGCTGCCAATTGACGGCGCCGGTGGAATGCTCCATCAGCAGCCATGGCTTGCCCTGGGCGAGTCCGCGGGTGGTATCGGCTGCAAACGCCAACTCAACCAGGGGTGCGTCGAGCCGATGGTCGAGGTAATGGTCGTTGGCAATGACGTCCATCTCCGGGGCCCAGGACCAGTAATCCTGGTTGCGGATGTGGGCGGCCACCATGAAGTTGGTGGTGATGGGGATGGAACTGTGGTCCCGGATCACTGCTGCTTCGGCCTGGTAGTAGTCAAGCAGCGCGTCGGAACTGAAACGTTGAAAGTCGAGCTCCTGGGTCGGGTTCAGGGCCGAAATGGTGGCCCGCGGGGGGAGGATCTGCGCCCAGTCCGAATAGCGCTGGCTCCAGAACGAGGTGCCCCAGGCCCGGTTGAGCTCCTCGACGGTGGTGTAGCGGCGCTGCAGCCAGGTGCGGAATGCTGCGGCTGAGATGTCGCAGTAGCACAGGGCGTTGTGGCAGCCCAGTTCATTGGACACATGCCATACGGTGACCGCGGGGTGGCTGCCGTACCGTTGTGCCATCTGTTCCACCAGTCGGAGCGCGTGCTCGCGGAATACCGGGGAACTGGGGCACCACGCCTGGCGTCCGCCGGGCCACCGCCGGGTGCCGTCGGCCATTTGCGGGAGGATCTCCGGGTGTTGAGCGGTCAGCCAGGGGGGAGGGGAGGAGGTTCCGGTTCCCAGGTTCACTGAAATGCCGTTGGCATGCAGCAGCGCCAGGACCTCGTCCAACCGGTCAAACGTCAGGACGCCGTCGGCGGGTTCCAGCTCAGCCCAGCCGAAGATGTTGATGGCGGCGAGGTTGACGCCCGCCTCCTTCATCAACCGGATGTCCTCGGGCCAAACGGCTGGATCCCATTGCTCAGGGTTGTAGTCACAGCCGTACACCAGATCTCCGCTGCCGGACAGCTCCGTGACAGTGGTGTTGCTCGAATTCAACCCGGCTCCTCGTCGTCGTTCGTGAACGTTCGGCTCGAGGGCGGCCGGAGCATCGAAAGCGTTCTGTGAACGCTCCCAGAGTCGGCAATCGAACTCACCTTCGAGGTCTTCTGTGAACGTTCCCAGAGTAAGGCACGTCACATTTACTTGTCAACGAGATTGTTGGGCCGCGGGTGCGATGCCAGCCTGGGGCCGGCCCTGAGGCAGGCCACGGGGGCGGGTAGTCGCTCGGCTAAAGTACAGGTATGGAGTCAACGCGCACGCGCACACGCAGGGCAACCATCAATGATGTTGCGTCGGCTGCCGGGCTGTCCCGTGGGACGGTGTCGCGGGTTGTCAACGGGGAACGCTACGTGTCCGAGGACGCGAAACTGGCCGTGGAAGAAGCGATCCTGCGGGTCGGATATGTGCGTAACTCAGTGGCCAGGAATCTGGTCCGGCAGAAGTCCGGAGCCATCGGCCTGATCATTCACGAACCTCACTCGCTGCTGTTCGAAGACCCCAACATCGGGTCTATTCTGTTGGGCGCCAACGCGGTGTTGTCAGCCGCCGACTATCAGCTGGTCTCCCTCATCATCGACTCCGAACGCGATAGCCGCAGGGTTGCCGACTATCTGCAGGGCGGTCTGGTGGATGGTGCGGTGATCGTGTCCGCGCGGGCTTCCGACCCTATTGCCCTGGCGGTCAAGAATCTTGGTGTGCCTGCGGCCTTTGTCGGACACCCACCGGGGATTCCGGATATTCCGTATGTTGCGATCGATAACGCAGCGGCCGCCGAGGCCATCACCGCCCGGCTGCTGGGCACTGGACGGACCCGGGTGGGCATGATCGCGTGCGCGCTTGACCGGGACTCTGGCCAGGACCGGCTGGCCGGGTTCAAGGCCGCGATGGGGGATCTGTTTGATCCCGGGCTGGTGGTGGAATATCCGCTGTATACGTATGGGTTTGGGCTGGAGGGGATGCAGGAGCTGCTCAGGCGCCGCCCTGACCTCGACGGCGTTTTTGCTGCATCCGATGCGGTGGCCGCCGGGGCAATGACAGCCCTGCAGGAAAGCGGCCGCCAGATCCCGGCGGACGTGGGGATTGTCGGCTTCGACGACAGCAGTTGGGCGCTGCGGTGCCGGCCTCAGCTGTCAACCGTCAGGCAGCCGGCAGATCTGCTGGGTAAGCGGGCGGCGGAGTTGGTGCTGGCCCAGATCAGGGGGCTGCCGAGCCCCGCGGAAGTGCTTGAGACGTCGGTGATGTGGCGGGGATCGGCCTAGCGTGGTGGCAGGGCACTATCTCCGCAGCCGCCGTCGGGCCCGCCTGATCGCCACGGTGCACTCGTGAATTCCGCTGGAGCAGTAGTAAAGGTCCCGTGGGTACCGGTGCCTGATCCACCGCAGCAACCGGTCCGTCAGGCTGACCTGGGTCCGCGCATCCGCCGGATACGTCATCAGCCACCTGTCGTCAAGGAAGCCCGGCAGGCAGAACACCAGATCATGGGCAGTGAACAGCCGGAGGAACGCACCTTGCGGATGGAACTCACGCTCCGCGGCGAGTAGTGTCCCAGCGTCGGTTCCCAGCACCGCGTCGGCGTCGACTGACTCCAGATAGCAGTACAGGTGCGCCATCACCCGGTAGTACCGTGCGCCGACCGAGTGGCTCCGGCCCGCACTGACGTCCTGAAGGAACGTTCGCACAATGACATCGATATGAGGAATATCCGTTTCCATGCCCAACTGTCCCATCGGGCTCTGACAGTTTGAGGCCTCAGTGGCGGACGGATTGCAGGTGTCCGGTTTGCCGATCCAACCGTCTCGGTGAGCAAGCTGGACAGGAAGGGTCAACGTGGGCGTTGGTGAACAAGATGTTGGACACGGATGTCCAGGTTGCCCACCGAGATGACGAAGGCGACGACGACGGGCGCGGGCTCCTAGCGAGTTAGACGGTGACGGGCTCGACGACGATCGCCACCCGGTCCTCACCGATTCGGGTGAGGACCAGCGTGGCCTTCTTTTTCCCGGCGGATTTCCGTGCCTTCCCCGACCCGGCAAGGAGCTGCTTGCGAAGCTCTTCGGGGGTCACCGAGGTACCGCGTTTCTTGATGTCCAGCACGCCGATGCTGTTCTCACGGACCCACGTCCGGAGGGCCTTGACGTTATACGGCATCACGCTCAACACCTTGTAGGCCCGGGCGAACGGGGTTTCCTGCAGCGTCGCGGCGCAGATGTACGCGATCCGCGGATCCAGGAGGTGGCCATCCAGTTGCCGTGCGACGTCGGCCACCAGCCCGGCGCGGATCACTGCGCCGTCCGGTTCATAGAGGTAACCTGCGGGGGTGCCCACCGGAGGCCGGGTTTCGTCGTCGAAATCGGCTGCACTATTGAGCTCTGCAGCGCCGTGGGAGCTTATCACCAGCGCGGAACGGCGCACGTCAGGGCGCTTCAGGGAGTTGAACCAGAGTGTCACCTCGGTGACGTCCCCATCGACCGACACCCACTGCGCCTCGCATCCTGCAGGCACCGCATCGTGGGGGATACCGGGCCCCAGTTTGACCCCGACCGGGGTCCCTGCGTCGGCGAGCCGCTCCACGAAGGACAGGGGAGGGGAAAACGCCTCCGGGTCGAAGACCCGGGTGGTACCCGAGGTGCTGGTGATGCGGCGGGCGGGGTCCAGCCAGACGCCGTCGTACCCGGTGAGGTCGAACGACTCCGCGTCACCACCGACCACAGTGGCATTGGGCCAGGGCATCAGGTTCATGGTCGCGGCGGCGGCGGTGGTCTCGTCGAGCTCCACGGCGGTGACCTGGCGGTCCAGGCTGGCCAGGGCGATCGCGTCGGCACCAATCCCGCAGCCCAGGTCGGCGACCCGTTCAAGGCCAGCCGTGACGAAGCGTTCGGCGTGGCGGGCAGCCACACCGAGGCGGGTGGCTTGCTCCAGGCCAGCGGCAGTGAACAACATGCGGGCAGCGAACGGCCCAAACTTCGTTTCCGCCCTGGAGCGCAACCGGGACTGGGTGAGAGCGGCCGCGATGACCTCCGGGTCGTGCCCTGCCCGGCGCAGCGAGGTGCTCAGGCGCATCGTGTCGGCTTCGTTGTACGGAGCCAGCGAGTTCACCAGGTCCCAGCCCGCAGGGGTCAGGAGCGGCGCGATCAGGTCAGTCGCGGCGGCGGCGGTCATCTCAGTAGCCTCGGGCGTCCCCGGCATCGGTGCCGATGGTGCTCAGCGATATCTCGGGGGAGTTCTTCTCGACCCGGCGCAGCGCCCAGATGTCATTGAACAGGGCCAGATACTCGCCGTCGGACCGGACCAGCACCTCGGTGCCACGGATAGCACTGAGAGCTGCCTGCGCGTCATGGGTGGTGAGGCGGGCCAGCGAATAGGGGAGGGGCTCCATTCGCATCGGTGCGCCGAAGTCGTGCTCCATCCTGTCCGCCACCACCTCGAACTGCATCGGCCCGACGGCCGCCAGCACCGGCGCCTGATCGCCACGAAGATCCGAGCGCAGCACCTGAATGATTCCCTCATGGCCCAGCTGTTCAATCCCGCGCCGGAACTGCTTGAAGCGGCCGGCATCCTTGGACCTGGCCACCCGAAAATGCTCGGGGCTGAACAGGGGGATCGGCGGGAACTCCACCGGTTCCTCCACATAGAGACTGTCGCCCATCCGCAGCGCCGATGCGTTGACGAGCCCGACGACGTCCCCCGGCCAGGCCTCGTCGATCACTTCTCGTTCACGGCCGAAGAGCTGCTGGGCATACTTGGTGGCGAAGGTTTTCCCCGAGTTGGCGTGGGTGACCACCATGCCGCGCTCGAACACGCCGGAGCAGACCCTGATGAATGCTACGTGGTCGCGGTGTGCGCGGTTCATGCCGGCCTGGACCTTGAAGACGAATCCCGAGAACGGGGCATCGACCGGACGGGGGGTGCCGTCAACGTCCCTGCGGGGGCCGGCGGCTGGTGCCAGGTCAACCAGGGTGTCCAGGATGTGCTGGACACCAAAGTTCAGAACTGCTGACGAGAACAACACCGGAGTGCCCGTCCCGGCGTGGAAGCTTTCGATGCTGAACGGCTGGTTCGATTCGATGACCAGCGATGCTTCGTCGAGGGCGTCCGTCCAGGCGTCGCCCTCCTGCGCCAGGGCTTCGGCCGGGCTCAGGTGCTCTTCCGTGGCAAGGGAGGCGCCGGCGTTCTTGCGGGTGAAACGAACAAACTCGTCGCGTTTGAGGTCCCACACGCCGCGGAAGTCGCCGGCGAAACCCACCGCCCAGGTCAGCGGCATCGGAATCAGCCCGGTGCGCTCCGTGACTTCGTCCATGAGTGCCAAAGCGTCCAGCCCTGGGCGGTCCCACTTGTTGATCACCGTAATGATGGGGATGTTGCGTTGCCGACAGACCTCGAACAGCTTCATGGTCTGGGTCTCGAGGCCCTTGGCCGCGTCGATCAGCATGACCGCGCAGTCCACTGCGGCCAGTACCCGGTAGGTGTCCTCGGAGAAGTCGGAGTGGCCGGGGGTGTCCAGCAGGTTGATGACAGTGTCCCGGTAGGAGAACTGCAGCGCCGTGGAGCTGATGGAAATGCCGCGGTCCTTTTCCATCTGCATCCAGTCGGACACGGTCTCCCGGCGGTTCTCCTTGCCGTTGGTGGCACCGGCCGTGCCAATCACGCGTGCGTGAAGGGCCAGGGCTTCGGTCAGGGTCGATTTGCCGGCGTCGGGGTGGGAAATGACGGCGAAGGTCCGACGGCGGGACGCCTCCTGGGCGATGCCAGTGTGGCGCTGGGTGGAGGCCTGTACCTGCTGGGTCACGAAACTGCTTTCGAAAGATGGTGGGAATGCCATTGATGGCCAGTTCCCCAGTCTACTGGGCGGAGTCTAACGGCGTCGAAGCGCGACCGAAGCGCGACCGAAGCACGGTTGAGGCGCGGATGCAGCACAGTTGCCCAGTGGCAGGTCTGTTTCGCTGGGCATAGACGGATATGCCCACTGAAGGTGCCCTTCTGGTGAGCAGGAGGAAGGCACTAGGCTTCAGCCATGGATAACGGGGAGGGCCAGTACGAGCGCCCCGACAACGCTGCCATCCTGCAGCGGCGATATGGAGTAACGGTCGGAAGGACGCCCGGACTTGCCGCGGGCCGGGTGGTACTGAACCCTCATGCTTTCCTGAAGGGCTGGCTGGTGACCTTCGGCATCTGGGCTCTCTCCACCCTGCTGTTCTGCATCGCCAGCGAGATTATCGGCCCGAACTCCGGTGCGGTGACGGTGTGGGGGTTCACGATGATGGTGAGCCTGGTGGTCGCCCTGCTTGTCGCTGCACCACTGGCCCTGGTGCTCGGCCTGCTATTGCGTCGGGTACTGAACCAGTGGCTCCACGCGGTGGCCTTCGCCGTCGTGTTTGCTGGCCTGGCCGCTGCCACGACCGTCCTGGTGCTGCCGGGGACGGGGTCAACCCTTCCTCTGATCCTCGCCGCCGTCGTCGGGATCTCCGCCGGGGTAGGCAGGGCATCGATCATCCGCAACGTGAATCCCTGAACCATCCGGACCGAAATATGGCTGCGCTCGCAGCGCAATCTGGCACTCACCTTGACCGAGTGCTAACCAATGCATAAAGTCGGACTTGGCACTCTCACCATGAGGGTGCTAACTCCTTCAGGGAAGCGTGAACCGGCACCGCGACGACGGTGAGCGCCATCCGAAGGCCTAAATTCCATTTGTCACCCAAGCGAAGGAGAGGTCCGCGTGCCGGTCTCTATTAAGCCTCTTGAGGATCGTATTGTTGTCCGCCCACTGGAAGCCGAGCAGACTACTGCCTCGGGTCTGGTTATCCCGGATACTGCCAAGGAAAAGCCCCAGGAGGGCGAAGTTGTTGCAGTAGGCCCAGGCCGCGTTGACGATAACGGCAACCGCGTGCCTGTAGATGTAGCCGAAGGCGACATTGTCATCTACTCGAAGTACGGCGGAACTGAAGTCAAGCACGCCGGTGCAGAGTACCTCGTGCTCTCAGCCCGCGACGTTCTGGCGATCGTCGTTAAGTAGTTTCACTCGAGAGAACCCCG
The DNA here is from genome assembly GCF_039526005.1 of Arthrobacter flavus. Taxonomy (NCBI): domain Bacteria; kingdom Bacillati; phylum Actinomycetota; class Actinomycetes; order Micrococcales; family Micrococcaceae; genus Arthrobacter; species Arthrobacter flavus. The sequence goes on from NZ_BAAAIJ010000004.1 coordinate 46,549, forward strand.
GCCCCACAGGCCGGGGTTCTCTCGTCGGTGCGTGAAGACGTAGCGAGAACCACCAGGTTTTTCACAAGCAGTATTTGCACAATGGAAGAGGAACACATCATGGCAAAGCAGTTGAAGTTTGACGACGCTGCACGCCGCGCGCTGGAAGCGGGAGTCAACAAGTTAGCTGACACCGTCAAGGTGACGCTCGGCCCCCGCGGCCGCAACGTCGTGCTGGACAAGAAGTGGGGCGCCCCCACCATCACCAACGACGGGGTGACTATCGCCCGCGAAATCGAACTGGACGACCCGTTCGAGAACCTCGGTGCTCAGTTCGCCAAGGAAGTGGCCACCAAGACCAACGACATCGCCGGTGACGGCACCACCACCGCGACGGTGCTGGCCCAGGCACTGGTCACCGAAGGCCTGCGGAATGTCGCAGCCGGCGCTGCCCCATCACAGCTGAAGCGTGGCATTGAGGTCTCCATCGAGGCCGTTGCTGCCCGCCTGCTTGAGAATGCCCGCGAGGTTGTCGGTCAGCAGACCGCCAGCGTTGCGTCCATCTCGGCCCAGAGCTCAGAGGTTGGCGAGCTCATCGCTGAAGCCTTCGAGAAGGTCGGCAAGGATGGCGTGATCACCATCGAGGAGTCCTCGAGCACCCAGACCGAACTGGTCCTCACCGAGGGCATGCAGTTCGACAAGGGTTTCCTCAGCCCGTACTTCATCACCGATGCCGAGCGTCAGGAAGCGGTGCTCGAAGACGCACTCATCCTGATCAACTCCGGCAAGATCTCCTCGCTGCAGGAATTCCTGCCGCTGCTGGAGAAGGCGCTGCAGGCCGGTAAGCCCCTGTTCATCATCGCCGAGGACATCGACGGCGAAGCGCTGTCCACCCTCGTGGTGAACAAGATCCGCGGCACCCTGAACGTGGTCGCTGTCAAGGCACCAGGCTTCGGCGACCGCCGCAAGGCCATGCTGCAGGACATCGCCACGCTGACCGGTGCGCAGGTCGTTTCGCCTGACCTCGGCCTCAAGCTGGATCAGGTGGGCCTCGAGGTGCTGGGTTCGGCTCGCCGGATCACCGTCACCAAGGACACCACCACCATCGTTGATGGCATTGGCACCGAGTCCGACGTTGCGGACCGCGTCGCCCAGATCCGTGCCGAGGTTGAGCGCACCGATTCCGATTGGGACCGCGAGAAGCTGCAGGAACGCCTGGCCAAGCTGGCCGGCGGCATCGGAGTCATCAAGGTTGGCGCAGCCACCGAGGTTGAGCTCAAGGAAAAGAAGCACCGCATCGAGGACGCCGTGTCAGCGACACGCGCGGCTCTCGACGAGGGCATCGTCGCCGGTGGCGGCGCTGCGCTGATCCACGCGTCGAAGGCACTGGACACCGACCCAGCCGTCCTCGCCCTTGAGGGCGATGCGGCAACGGCCATCAACCTGGTGCGCCGTGCCCTGGCCCAGCCACTGCGCTGGATCGCTGAAAACGCTGGCCACGAAGGCTACGTCGTGGTGCACCGCGTCGAGGAACTTGAGCCCGGACACGGCTTCAACGCTGTCACCGGTGACTATGAGAACCTCGTCGACGCCGGCATCATCGACCCCGTCAAGGTCACCCGTTCAGCACTGCGGAACGCGGCCTCGATCGCTGCTCTGATTCTCACCACCGAAACCCTCGTGGTGGAGAAGCCTGAGACCGACGACGAAGAAGGTCACAGCCACTAGTCCCCTCAAGGGCTAGACAGGCATGACAGCACCCCTGATCCTCGGATTGGGGGTGCTGTCATGTGGTGGGCAGTTCTCCCCATCGCGGGATGCAGCGGTCCGTGAAATGCTGCAGGAGTGCAGCGAAACGGTGCACTTTAAACGCAGGGCAAACGAAACTGGGGACATTCGGCTGTGACAGCTTGGGATATCGATGCGGCATCAGCGCGAGGGATTATCGCGCGCACGGTGGAGGAAATGCTCGAATTTCACACCGCGGGCGATGAGATGGACACCGCGATCCAGGTTGCTGCCAGCGCCAGCAACAGTCCGGGCATCGCGGCCGCGCTCGCGTCCGTGTACGACGACTACGTGAAACTGCTCATCAGTAACGCGACCGTCAGGGCCACCAACGCCTGCAACGGGACCAGCCAGGCAGTCAACTGGTACGTCCAGGGCGACCTGGACATGGCCACAACCTCCCAGCACAGTGCCTCGCAGGTGCCCGAATGACAACGGTGAGCTTCGCCGGGGTGCCGACCTTCGCGGACCCGGACCTCCTCGATACGGAGGCGGAAGCAATCAAAGCGGCAGGGGCGCGGGTCAAGGAGATCGCAGCGAACTGCAGCGCCGTCTGGGTCGAACTTGGCGCCGTGTACAGCGCACCGGAATCGGCTGAGGTGCTGGCAGCGTTCACCCCGGTTGACTCTTTCGGGGAAGAGACCCAGACCGTTTCGGCACTGATCGCTACGGCGCTGACCACCTTCGCGGCCACCGCGAGGACCCTCAAGACCACTTACAACTCACTCGTCCTGCAGGCGGGGCAAAATTCAGGGTCCGACGACGACGCGGCTGACGTTGCTGCGGCCAACCAGGACACCCAGATCCTGGTGGACCAGCTGGCCCGCGACTACCAGGAAGCTGAGGCGGTGTGCATAGCGGCGCTGGGGGCCGCCAGCGGGCAGGTGTACTCGCCCGGGTGGGTCGACACGCTCGGAATTGGCACCTCAACCGTCAACGAGATTGTGGATCGGGTCCAGCACTCCCAGTTCCACGTCCGGGTCCCTCTGGAGACCGTCCGCTCCCCACGAGTCTTCGACCTGGAACTGGGCCCACCGATCCGGCCCACCGGGCCGCTCCACATGGACGACATGCCCTATGACTACATCGACGCTGACGGCAAGAAATGGACCCAGACGCCGTCGGGCCTGCTGGTCCGCACCGGCACAACGGCCGACGTCACGCGGCCACCTATCGACGTGGAGAACTATCAGCGGCCTGGGCCACAGCTGACTACCCCCGACAGGGTGACATCGCCTCCCGATTGGGCACGAAACGCCGGGCGGGGACTGTTCGTCGTCGACGTCGGAATGACCGTCTGGTCGCACGGCACCTCCCAGTACAACGAGGATCTGGTGAACCATCCGGAGTGGACCGACGGTCAGCGCGCAGCGAGTGTGACTGAAGACGTGGTCATTGTGGGCGGCACCTCACTCGCCGGCGGAGCCGCGGGGGCATTGGCCGGCGCCAAGGGTGGTGCAGTGCTCGGCGCAGCGATCGGTTCGGTCATTCCAGGGGCAGGCACCGCAGCCGGTGCCCTCGTTGGCGGTATCGTGGGAGCGGTCGGTGGCGGAATCATCGGCAGTAAGGTAGGCGAACAGGTCGGCGAAGGGATCAAGGACGTATGGAATTCCCTGTGGGACTAGCAAGTCTCCTTGCGGGGCTGATCATGATGCTCTGCGGCATCAATGCTTACCGCGGGCGCTGGCGGAAGTGGTTGCAGCCGGGCCTGATCCCCAGAGTGGACAGCTACGTCGGCCCCGGCCTGCTGTATGGCGGGATCGGGTTTTGCCTTGCACCGCTGTCAGCGCTGCTCGCCGACAATAACTCACCTCGCGCCCTCACAGCAGTGGTGGTCTCCCTGGCAATCGGAGGCATTCTGGTGTGGCTCCTGAGCACGGCCTGGCTGCCGAGATTCATGCGCCCCCGCTGGGTGAAGGTCAAACAGGGCAGCAGCGACCTCTTCCCCGCAAACCCAGGAGCCCGATGAGCGAGTTCGTCCTCGAAACCACACCGCGCCTGGATTTTCAGCGCCCGACGGACTGGCTCCCGAGCCAGGTTGATGGAGTCGACCGGGTGGTGCTTGCGCCGCCGAGTTGGGGAGGCTTCAGGCCTTCGCTGGTAGTCACCAGCCAGCCCTACGACGGCACCATCGCCAAACTCTCCACCTTCGCGATGGCGGCCGCCATGGGAGATCTGCAGCACACCTACCTGATTGCCTGTGAGATCTGGCAGCACCCGGCAGGCACGGGCCGGAGGATCGAATACACCCACCGGCTGGACGATCAGGTGCTGCACGTCCAGCGCTGGACTTTCGCCCACCACGGGTATGCCATTGACTTCACAGCCACCTGCGCCACCACCCAGCTCACCTCGGTCGACCCAATGTTTGACCACGTGGCACGCACACTCCAGCTCCGAGGCGAATCATGAACGAATACCCGCATAAAGAGCCGCGCATGGACGGATTCCTCGCGCACCATACGGGAGAGCGACTTGAGGAGCTATCCGGGATCGCGGGTCGGCAGCCCTATGCCTCAGCGGGTCCGAAAATTTCCCCGGAAACGCTCGAGCTGCTGGAAACGGCAGCCCAGGCGGGGAAACTGGGCCGGCTGGTCGCCGGAAGCAGGTCGGCCGACCTCGCTCCGCTGGTCAGGGCCGGGCTGCTGACCGACAAGGGTGCCCTCACGTCGCAGGGTCGCCTGGTGACGGGACCCTGGCGTGAGTCGTTTGCGTCGTTGCGGCTGTCGGCTCAACACCAGGGTCGGGCCTCAGATTTCCAGGTCTGGATCAGCGCTGAAGGGTGTCTCGTGTTGGCTGGGCCGTCGGCCGCAACGATGATCAGCGGTCCAGCGGATGAATGGCACCAGGTGGATTTCCTGGCAGCCGATCACCTGTATCCGGCACTCGCAGCGTGGGTCGGGATTGCGCCAGCCTGGAACGTAGCATCGGAGACGTCAGTCGTCGACGGCGAACTGGTGGGCGCGCGGGTCCGCGACCGGACAGTGGCACCGCCTGTCGGTGCCGATGCGCCGCTGGTCAACATGTGGCAGCAGCCCTGGGTTCTGTGGCGGCTGGTGGTGGAGCCTGACCATACGCATGCCGTTCCCGCCACCTACCTGAACGCGGGTAGCGCTGGCCACTATCACCTCGGTAGCGACGACGCCGGTACTCACCTCACGCCGGTCCCCTCCAGCGCGGTCTATCGGGTGCTGGCCCACCAGATTGATGCTCTGCTGCATTCCTGAGCGGTCCGGGTTGTGTCGAATCGCACGCTCCCGGAATAGGGTGCACCCGGCAATCGCTTTAGGATGAGAGTCTGGCAATCCGAATATCCCTCGGCCAGCTTCTACCCACAGACCATCTGAGAAAGAGGCGACGCAGTGACCCAGCCGTCCCAGCGCGACGAAACCCATGACCCCTTCGGATTCGTTGGCCTGACGTACGACGACGTCCTGCTCATGCCCGGTCTCACCGATGTGATCCCGTCCGAGGCCGACACCAGCTCGCGGGTCTCCAAGCGCATCACCGTTCAGACTCCGCTGTTGTCCTCGGCTATGGACACCGTCACCGAGGCACGCATGGCCGTGGCCATGGCCCGCCAGGGCGGCCTCGGAGTAATCCACCGCAATCTTTCCATTCAGGACCAGGCCGAGCAGGTGGACCGGGTGAAACGCAGCGAGTCCGGCATGATTACCCACCCGGTGACCATCGGACCCGATGCCACCCTTGCCGAGCTGGATGAACTGTGCGGTCACTATCGGGTGTCAGGTCTCCCCGTGGTCGATGACGCCGGGCACCTGTTGGGCATCGTCACCAACCGGGATACCCGGTTCGTCTCCGAACATGAATGGCCGCACCGTTTGGTGCGCGCGGTCATGACTCCCATGCCGCTGGTGACCGGGCGGGTAGGGATCAGTGGCGAGGATGCGATCGGGCTGCTTGCCAAGAACAAGATTGAAAAACTCCCCCTCGTTGACGGAGAAGGCGTCCTCCGCGGCCTCATAACTGTTAAGGACTTTACAAAAGCCGAGCAGTATCCACTCTCCACGAAGGATGACGAAGGCCGGCTGCGGGTGGGTGCTGCGATCGGTTTCTTCGGCGATGGGTGGGATCGCGCCATGGCCCTCGTTGATGCCGGGGTGGACGCCCTGTTCGTTGATACTGCCAACGGGCACAGTGCCGGAGTCCTGGAGATGATCGCCCGGCTCAAGGCTGAACGGTCCCTGGCTCATGTCGATATTATCGGTGGCCAGGCGGCAACCCGGGATGGCGCCCAGGCGCTGATCGACGCCGGTGCCGACGGTATCAAGGTCGGGGTGGGCCCCGGATCCATTTGCACGACCAGGGTAGTGGCGGGCGTGGGAGTACCCCAGGTCACCGCCATCTACGAATCGGCCAAGGCCGCCATCCCGGCAGGTGTGCCAGTGATCGCCGACGGCGGTCTGCAATACTCAGGAGACATCGGCAAGGCGCTGGTTGCCGGCGCCGACACAGTCATGCTCGGTTCGCTGCTGGCCGGCTCGGCCGAAGCCCCTGGCGAACTGATCTTCGTGAACGGCAAACAGTACAAGACCTACCGGGGCATGGGGTCCCTGGGCGCAATGCAGACCCGCGGGAAGAATACGTCCTACTCGAAGGACCGTTACTTCCAGGCTGATGTAACCGGAGACGACAAGCTGATCCCGGAAGGCGTTGAGGGCCGTGTTGCCTATCGCGGACCGCTCGAGTCGGTCGCCTACCAGCTGGTCGGAGGGCTGCGTCAGACCATGTTCTACACGGGTGCCCGCACCATCGGAGAGCTGAAGGCGAAGGGCAAGTTTGTCCGGATCACCTCTGCCGGTTTGAAGGAGTCGCACCCCCACGACATCCAGATGACCGTGGAGGCTCCGAACTACGGCAGCAAGTAACGCACCGGGCGCGGGTCAGCCGAGTGCGGGAGTCCCGGCACAACCGGGAGAGCCATGACAGATCATGAGCTCCGCCCACCCCGGCCCCCTCGACCGAGGCTTTCTCTCAGGCCCTACGCACGCGCCGTGGGGCAGGTCCTGCGGGTGAGCTTCAAAGCGTCACCGGGCGCCGTCATCATGAAGGTCGTTGGGTCACTGATCGCAGCGATCCTCCCCTTGGTGACCACCTATTTCGCCGCGCTGACCACGACTGCGCTCGCCGAGGCCTACGCCGGGAATCCCGACGCTGGCCAACAGGCGGTGCTCTATGTGCTCATCACCGCCGGGCTGGGATTGTTCTGGGGCGCCTTCACCAGCGTGGACCGGTACATCCAGCAGGTCATGAGCTTCAGGGTGGGTGCGGTGGTGGGCGACCTGATGTACGAGCGGTTTCTCGCGCTTGAGTTTTGGCGGTACGACGACAAGGACACCGTCGACCTGTATGACCGGGCCAAACGGTTCTCGGATTCTTATTCACGTGTTCTTGACCGGATCGCCGCAATTTTCACCCAGCTGGCCTCGGTGATCCTGGCGATCGGCGCGCTCCTACTGGTCAGTTGGTGGGTTGCACTCGTCGTCCTGATCGCGATCATCCCAAGCGTCTACCTGCAGTTCAAGCTGTCCCGCGAACAGATGGCCCACTGGAATACCCAGGTGGATTCACGCCGGCAGCGCCGGCTGATTGAAACGAACCTGATTCGACCGCAACATATTGCCGAGATGAGGCTCTACGGCATCGTGGGCTACCTAATGGACCTGCGGTCCCGACTCCGCGATGCCGACGAACTTCGCCGATTGGAGTTCCAAAAACGGTACATTCCCAAACAGCTGGCCGCAGATGCGCTCCAGTACGGCGCCGAGGTGGTGGCCCTGATCTGGGTGGTGGGCCAAATTATTGCCCGGGCACAGCCCGTGGGACAGTTCCTCTACATCCAGCAGATTGTCAGCCGTGCGCTCACGACCGCCAATTCGCTGGTGACCTCGCTCAGCTCAATCGATGAAGATCTTGCGAACCTCAAAGACTATGAGGAATTCATGAAGTACCCCACGGCCGTCGGCGGCGGGGAGGTGCTGGCCAAGGCGCCGGCGGAGGTGACGTTGCAGAACATTACCTACACCTACACCGGTGGGACAGCCCAGGTGCTCAAGGGCATTTCCCTGAGCATCCGGAAGGGGCAGCACATTGCCATTGTCGGGGAGAACGGCGCGGGCAAGTCGACCCTGATCCGCATTCTGGCCGGGTTATACCAGCCGGAATCGGGCGAGGTGCTACTGGATGGGCAACGCCTCAGGGGCCTTGATATCAGCTCATGGCATCGGCATCTGGCGGTGATGTCGCAGGATTTCCTCAAGTACGAATTCGCGACGGCGGCCAACAACATTTACTTCGGGAATGTGTCAGTGCCTCGGGACGATACGCGGATCGAGCGTGCCGCCCGCGACGCCGAGGCCAGCGACTTCATCGGAAACCTCCCCAACGGGTTTGAAAACCATGTCAGCAACTGGATGGAAGACCCCCGTGGGCGAAAGGGGAGTGGGCTGTCCGGCGGGCAATGGCAGCGCCTGGCAATGGCCCGCAACTTCTATCGCGGCGCCCCGTTCATCGTGCTGGACGAGCCCACCTCGGCGATCGACGCGCTCGCCGAACACCGCATCTTCGGTCGGCTTTTCGCTGACCGGGAACACACGATCATTGCCGTCAGCCACCGACTGGCCACTATTGAAAAGGCCGACGTCATTTACATGCTCGAGGACGGTCAGGTCGCGGAGTCGGGCACCCACGCTGAACTGGTGACTCTCCGAGGTCGGTACTTCAGGATGTTCGAGAGCCAGCTGGGGCTTGACCCAGAGAACGGGACTGGAACCTGATCCGCTCGCCCTAGGCGGAGGTTTTGTCCGTCGGCTCCCGAGTCGTGGTGGTGAAGGCGTCTCGTCCGTCGGTGGGCAGCTGATGGTCCTCGGCTCGGTAGTCAAGCTCGGCCTTGAGTTCCTCGTAGCGGGACTCGGTCTCCGGATCAGGCTCGTGATCCCTGGTGTACTCGGTGTCCAGCTGGCGGTGGATCTTGCTGTTCAGAATTTCAACCTGGCCATCCTCCAGGGGAGCCAGGTCCGCCGGGAACGGCTGATCCGGTGAAAGCCTGCTTTTGTCGCCCATCAGCCTCTGCCTTTCGAAGAATGTGCTCGGTAATTCCCGCACACGGCATTCTACGTGGAAAAGGCCCCGACTCTAGCCTGCGGTCTGAGCGCCGCCATTGCGCCCGGCACCCAACTCTTCGATCAGGTTGCGCAGCTCAGCCCTGAGAGTGTCAGAGAGCAGTCCGCCCCCGGCGATGAGGGTCTGTTCGATCTTCAATGCACTGGCCAACGCGCTCCTCCCAGGGTCAGTCACTGAAACCAGTTGGATTCGCTGGTCCACTTCGCCACGGACGCGATTGACGTACCCATTGACCTGAAGCTTCTCGATGGTTTTGCCCATGGTCTGATTCTGTACACGAATCAGCTGAGCCAATTTGGTCTGATTGATCGGACCGTGATCCTTCAATACCCGCAGCGCAGTGTAGCCGGCATGGGTAAGTCCGAGGTCAGACAGCCCCGCGTTCCACGCATGATCGACCAGCCTTGCTGCGGTGGTTAATAGCCTCCCGGTGGGCCATTGCTCCAGCTCCTGCATGTCGACAACTCCTTCACTAGTGAGATCGGAGGACCGGTTCCATGTAGGCTCCCATGTCCGGGATGCCATCCACCCTAGCCCTCTTGCCGGGCGAAAAGAAAGCAGGCTTAGCACCTAGTGGGGGGAGGAGCCCCTCAAATCCCCGGCGAAAAGGGTCAGGTTGAGTGGGGGATTCGGCCGCGGAGTCCTTGCGTGTCGGCCTGGGATAACCTTGTCAGGTGACTAACGAGATTGAAATTGGCCGAGGCAAGCGCGGACGCAGGGCGTATTCCCTCGATGATGTAGCGGTGGTTCCGTCCCGCCGCACCCGCGACCCCCACGATGTGTCGGTGCAATGGCAAATCGACGCCTACCAATTCGAAATGCCAGTCATCGCCGCACCGATGGACTCCGCGATGTCACCGGAGACCGCCATTGCCATGGGGCGGCTCGGCGGTCTGGGTGTGCTCAACCTGGAGGGTCTGTGGACCCGCTACGAGGATCCCCAGCCCGTGCTGGATGAGATCGCGGGTCTGAGCACCGAGAATTTCAGTCCGGCAGCCACCCGCCGGATGCAGGAAATCTACAACGCGCCCATCCAGGAGGGCCTGATCACCAGCAGGCTCGCCGAAATTCGCGAGGCCGGTGTGACGGTGGCCGGGTCGCTGACACCGCAGCGCACCCAGCAGTTTTACAAGACCGTTCTCGCCGCAGGCGTCGATATCTTCGTGATCCGGGGCACCACGGTCTCCGCCGAGCACGTCTCCAAGAACGAGCAACCCCTGAACCTCAAACAGTTCATCTATGAGCTCGACGTCCCGGTCATCGTCGGAGGAGCCGCCGGGTACACCCCGGCCCTGCACCTGATGCGCACCGGCGCTGCCGGCGTGCTGGTCGGGTTTGGTGGGGGAGCGACGACGACGACGCGCCGTGCCCTGGGCATTCACTCACCCTTGGCTTCGGCCATCTCGGACGTAGCAGCAGCCCGGCGCGATTACATGGATGAGTCAGGCGGTCGCTACGTGCACGTCATCGCGGATGGCGGAATGGGTGTCAGCGGAGACATCGTCAAAGCCATCGCGATGGGAGCCGACGCCGTCATGCTCGGCTCGGCGCTCGCCCGCGCCGAGGAAGCGCCAGGACAGGGCTGGCACTGGGGACAGGAAGCCCACCACGATGAGCTGCCCCGCGGGGACAGGGTCAGGATCGGCACCGTGGGTCCGCTCAAGGAGGTGCTGTGGGGGCCGTCGCATCACACGGATGGAACCTCTAACGTGATTGGCGCCCTGCGCCGGGCCATGGCCACGACCGGCTACTCGGACCTCAAGGAGTTTCAGCGGGTTGAAGTCGTACTTTCCCCCTATATTTCCAACGGCTGATTGCTAAGGTTGGGGGACGTAGTATCGAACCCGACGAAGGATCGCCGCCATGTCATCAGGTGCACTGAGCCCGAAGAACCGTGAAGACGCCCTAACAGCGTTGAAAGCCACCTCGGAGTCCGGTAGGGAGTTGGACATCCTGATTGTTGGCGGTGGCGTCGTCGGCGCTGGATCGGCGCTCGACGCCGTGACCCGCGGCCTGGACGTCGGAATGGTTGAAGCCCGCGACTGGGCATCAGGCACGTCCTCACGGTCATCAAAGCTGATCCACGGGGGCCTACGTTACCTCGAAATGCTTGATTTCGCTCTGGTCCAGGAGGCCCTGAAGGAACGCGGCCTGTTGATCCAGCGGATCGCCCCGCACCTGGTCCGACCGGTGCCGTTCCTCTACCCTCTCACCAAGCGGTTCTTCGAGCGCCCCTACGTAGGTGCTGGAATCCTGCTGTACGACACCATGGGCATGACCTCGGGCAACTCTCGGGGCGTCCCCATGCACAAGCATCTTTCCCGCCGCGGGACCCTCCGGGCAGCGCCCAGTCTGAAGGACGACGCCATGGTGGGCTCCATCCGCTATTACGACGCCCAGGTGGACGACGCGCGGTATGTAGTCAACATGGTGCGGACCGCAGATCACTATGGGGCCAAGGTCGCCAACCGGGTGACGGTAGTCGATTTTCTCCGTGAGGGTGAGCGTGTAGTCGGAGCACGCGTCAAGGACCAGGAAACCGGTGAGCAGTTCGACATCCGTGCGAAGCAGGTCATCAACGCAACGGGTGTCTGGACCGATGAAACCCAGGCCATGGTCACGGACCGTGGACAGATGAAGGTCAGGGCGTCAAAGGGCATCCACCTCGTGGTCCCGCGCGACCGCTTCCAGTCCACTGTGGGACTGATCCTGCGTACCGAGAAATCTGTCCTGTTTGTTATTCCTTGGGGACGTCACTGGATCATTGGAACCACTGACACCGACTGGGACCTGGATAAGGCGCACCCGGCGGCGTCTTCGAAGGACATTGACTATATCCTGGAGAATGTCAACAAGGTGTTGCGCCGCCCGCTCACCAGGGAAGACGTCGAGGGTGTGTACGCCGGGCTGAGGCCGCTCCTGGCTGGCGAGAGTGACTCCACAGCGAAGCTTTCACGGGAGCACGTTGTCGCTCACCCTGTTCCGGGCCTCGTGGTCGTTGCTGGCGGGAAGTGGACCACCTACCGGGTGATGGCCAAAGACGCGGTGGATGAGGCGACCCGGGCACTGGATGAGCGAGTCCCCGCCAGCTGCACCGAAACCGTTCCGCTGCTGGGCGCAGAGGGGTATAAAGCGGCCTGGAACAAACGTGCCCGGATGGCTGAACAATCGGGTGTTCATGTGGCACGGGCAGAACACCTCCTGCAGCGCTATGGGAGCCATGCAGAGGACGTACTCGCCCTGATCCGCGAGGACAGGAGCCTCGGAGAGCCATTGCCGGGGGCTGACGACTATCTCGCCGCTGAGGTGGTGTACGCGGTGACCCATGAGAACGCGCGCCACGTCGACGACGTCCTCACCCGCCGCACCAGAATCTCCATCGAATCCTGGGACCGCGGGGTCTCAGCGGCCCCCGCCGTCGCTGCGCTGATGGCGCCCTTCCTTGAGTGGAGCGACGCGCAGGTGGACCGCGAGGTCAAGCACTACCTGGCTCGGGTCGAAGCGGAACGGCTCAGCCAGGAGCAGCCCGACGACATCCTGGCGGACAACGCCCGGATGGGAGTCGAGGATATTGTGCCGCTAAGCTAGGACTGCGGTCTGGACGCCGCGCCGCCTGTCCAACGCAACCCGCGAGAGGTCTACCGTGACCGAGCGATCCCTGGAATATCATGACACCATACTGACCACCCCTGAGCTGGTGGTCCTCGAGATGGTCGCCGCCGACAAGGAAGACGCGGCGTCGCAGCTGGCCACCAAACTGTTCGAGGCAGGCAGGATTTCCGACCTCGATGGATTTCTGGCGCAGGTCAATTCCCGCGAACACCAGATGGCTACCGGACTGCCTGGCGGGGTGGGACTGCCGCATGCGCGCAGCGACTATGTCACCCAGACGAGCATCGCGGTGGGCGTCACCAAGTACGGGCATAGCCTCGACTTCGGCGCGGTGGACGGGCCTGCGACGCTCATTCTCCTGATTGCCACCCCGTCGCAGTCCTTCTCCGAACACCTCGAGGTGCTGGCCACGCTGGCGCGTTCCCTGTTCAAGGAAAATTTCAGGGAATCACTCAGGCGTGCCCACGACACTGAAGTAATCGCCGAGCTGATTAACTCTACGCTGGTGTTCTTCGACCACTGAGCTCCCCTGCCTGGCCAAGACGGCGCATTACCGGAACGAGGAGCCCGTTGTCACAGTGGCCGTCATTCGGACCGCCAGGATTTCCACAACGCCGCATAGGAACCATCCAGGGCGAGCAGCTCGTCGTGCGAGCCAAGCTCGGTGATGTTGCCGTTCTCCACCACAGCCACCCGATCGGCGTCGTGAGCCGTATGCAGGCGGTGGGCAATGGCCACCACGGTCCGGCCCTCCAGCACCGCGTTCAGCGAGCGTTCCAGATCGCGGGCGGCCTGCGGATCGATCAAGGAGGTTGCCTCATCCAGGACCAGGGTATGTGGGTCGGCGAGGACCAGCCGGGCCAGTGCGAGTTCCTGGGCCTGGGCTGGGGTTAGCTCGTGCGCGCCAGAACCCACTTCGGTTTCGAGTCCGAGAGGTAGTGCCCGCGCCCAACCCAGCGCCCCGACGTCGTCCAGGGCCTGTTCGAGTTGAGCCTGCGTCGCATCGTCCTTACCGAGGCGGATGTTGTCAGCCAAGGATCCGACAAATACATGGTGTTCCTGGGTGACCAGTGCCACTTCACGGCGCAGCGCGTCGAGGGGGCGGTCAACCAGGGGCACGTCTCCGACGGTCACCGAACCAGCGGTGGGCGGATGTATCCCGGCAATCAGCCGTCCCAGGGTGGACTTGCCCGCGCCCGAGGGGCCGACCATCGCCAGTCGCTCCCCCCGGCGCAACTGCAGGTCCACACCATGCAGGACATCGTGGCCGGGACGGTAGGCGTACCGCGCCTTGGATACGAGAATGTCGTCGTTCAACGGTTCATGATCGGTGGCGTGCCGATCCGGCAGGACCTCCTTGATCCCTACGATGCGCGCCAGCGATGCGGCACCTACCTGGATTTCGTCAGTCCACATGATCAGGAGATCCACCGGGTCAATGAGCCGCACGGCGAACAAGGCAACCGTTGCGACGACGCCGGGGGTAACGACGTCGAGCGAGGCAAGCCAGCCGCCCCAGAGCAGCACCCCCGCCACCGGTAGCCAGAAGGCAAAGTCGGCTGCCGGGAAAAGCACAGTGCGCAGCCAGAGGGTGTACCGCTCGGCCCGGTAGCTGTCCGTCAACGCTCCATCGATGCGGGCACGGCGCAGCGCACCCAGCCCAAGGGCGTCCACCGTGCGGGCGCCTTCGATGGTTTCGGTGATCGAACCGTTCACGACGGCGTAGGTCTCGCGCTCTTTCTGGTATCCAGCCGAGCTTCGTTTGAGATACCACCGGGTCACTGGGTACAGCACCGGGAGGCCGACCAGCAGGCCCAGTGCGAGGATCGGCGAAGTGATCACTGCTGCGCCGATGGTCAGCAGGATGGTCACTATCGACACCACCACCTGGGGCACGCCGAACCGCACGGTGTGGGAGACGGCGTCGACGTCGTTGGTGGTGCGGGACACCAGGTCGCCGGTTCCGGCCTTTTCCACCGTGGACAACGGCAGCGAGGTGACCTGTTGCATGAAGTCCTCGCGCAGCTCGGCGAACACCGTTTCGCCGAACACCATTCCGGCCCGGACAGCCAGTCGTCGCAGGAGGGCCTGAATCATCAGGAACCCGAGCATGATCAGCGAAATGACGGCAATATAGTCCGAGGTGGTTCCCTCGACCACGGCGTCGACCACGCGACCGAGGAGGACTGGCCCCACCAATCCGGCAATGGCAGACCCAACATACAGGGCAATGACGCGGGTAAGTCCGCGGCGGTGGTGCCTGATCAGCCGCGCGGCTTCGGCCCGAACCCGGGGCGGGTCGGCGACGGGAAGCTTCCCGCTCGTGTCGGGAGCGGCAGTTGTTTCACTCACTTCGGATGACCACGTTTCGGTAGGCGGGCTGGCTTCTCAGCAGCTCCAGGTGCGTTCCTTCAGCGGCCACGCGGCCCTCCTCAAGGTAAATGACGTGGTCCATCACGCCGAGCATCAGGGGACTGGCCGTCACCACAACCGTGGTCTGGTCGGTGCCGCCCCGCAGGCCCTTGAGCCTGGCGGCGATCCTGGACTCAGTATGAGCATCGACGGCGCTGGTCGGTTCGATCAGCACCAGCGTCTCCGCCTCGGTCAGGAGGGCGCGGGCGAGGACCAGACGCTGACGTTGCCCACCCGAAAAACCCCTGCCGCGCTCGGTCACTTCGTGGTCCAGACCGTCGTCGATGCCATCGAGAATATCCAGTGCGCTGGAGGCCTCCAGGGCAGCAAGGATGCGCGAGTCATCATGCCTTGCCTGCGGATCCAATTCGGAGCGCAAGGAGCCAGTGAAGAGCTGAGGGTTCGCCTCGCTCACCACGATCCGCTGACGGATGTCCCGCAGTGCGATACTGCGCAACGGTTCAGCACCCCAACGGACTTCGGCGAGATCGAGCACCTCGTCCTGGAACCGGCCTAACCGGGTTGCCAGGTCGGCTGACGCTGCGGTGTCCACTGACACCACCGCGGTCAAGCGACCTGGGTGGATGAGCACGCCGGTGTTGGCGTCGTGCAATATGGCGCCAGAAGGCGGCGCTGGGGCAGTGGTGTCCCCGTCGGCTACATCGGGTTCGACGACCAGAACCGCGATGATTTTGCGGGCTCCAACATGTGCCCGGATGAAGCGGGCCACGCTGTCGGCGGCCGCGCGAATTGGCGTCATGAGGAAGATCGAATAGCCGTAGAGCGCCACCAGCTGTCCCGGCTCGATTTCGCCCGTGAGGGCCAGATTGGCGCCGACCCAGGTGAACAGCACGCTGAAGGCACCGGCAATGAACACCTGCGACGCTTCGAGATCGGCCAGGGAGTAAGCAACACGGATACCCGAGTCCCGGGTTTTCGCCGAGTGCTGGCGGTAGCGATTCACGAAAATGTGCTCGCCGCCGATTCCCCTGAGCACCCGGAGTCCGGCCACCGTATCGGCGCCGACGGCGGTCATCTTGCCGGACGCTTCGCGCTGCTCCCGCTGACGGGCCTGGAGAGGGCGGACCACGAAGAGCAGGAGGCCGCAGCACGCTGGAACACCGATCAGGACGATCAGTCCCAGTAAAAGAGAGGTTTGTGAAATGAGCACACAGACCACCAGCCAGGCCACAATGGAGCCCGCCAGCCGCGCCGATACCGCGTAGATCTCGCCCAACCGGGTGGCATCGGAGGCGGCAGTTGAAACCACCTCACCGGTGGAGAGTTGCCGCGGCAAGGCGTCCCCGGTGCGGGTGATTTTGTAGCCGATCAGACGGATCGAATGGAAGGCCGCCTGCAGCCAGCCGCTGATTGCCGTGCGGTGTTCCAGCGTGCCTGCGACCGCCTGCACGATGGTCAGGAGGATCAGGACGCCCACCCACAGCAGGAGTCGGTCAAAGTCACCGGCCACTACGCCCTCGTCGATGGCCCGGCCCAGCACATAGGGCATCACCGCTTGAGCGACCATCCAGGCAGTGCCGAACGCCACTCCGGCCAGCAGTGTTGCTTTTTGCTTCGACGCGAGCCAGAGCAGGTAGCGGGAGGGGGAGCGGAGGTCCGGGGAGCCGGGGTCAGGATAGGGATACGAGCGCACGATCAACCATCCTAGCGCTTTTGCGAGCAAGTGGTAGACACTTCCCAATCACTAGGTTACTCGATGCCCTGGCTGGAGGTCTCGGGAGCATTCGGTTTTCTACACGGTGACGAAGTACCGTTAAGGGGTGCTCAAAACCGCGCTGAAACCCCGTTGGATCCTTTCACTGATCCTCGCCATGGTGATTGCGGCAGTTTTTGTGCTTCTGAGCCAGTGGCAGTTCTCCAGTTCCTCCGGTGACGCGCCACCCCCCGAGAGCACCACCGAACAAGTGCAACCCCTGGCCGACGTCTTCAGCCCGGGTGTCCCGATGACCGCGCCGGTCGCGGACCAGATGATCACCATGGACGGCGAGTTCCTCGCCGACACCACGGTGCTGGTGCAGGACCGGCTTCAGGGGGACAGGCAGGGGTTCTGGCTGTTGTCGGCCTTCGCGGTCGAGACGAACTCCGCCGAGCAGGACTCCGCCGAGGCGACGGCTGGTTTCGATGAACAGACAGTCATCCCAGTGGTACACGGGTGGATCGCCGACGCCGCAGCGGCGACCCAGATACCGGAACCGGTGGGCCCGGGTGCAGTAACCGGGCGGCTGCTTCCCGCCGAGGGGCCCGTCGCCGAGCGTCCAGTCGTGGGCCAGATTCCTACCCTGGCGACCGCCGACCTGACCAACCGCTGGGATCGGGCCATCTACTCCGGCTTCGTCGTATCCACCAGCACCACGGCAGCTGGGGCACCCCTGGAACCACAGGCGCCACTGGAAGTGGTCACGGTAGGCCCTCAGCCGCAGGAAACCCCGCTGAACTGGCTGAACATCTTCTACGCCATCGAGTGGTTTGTCTTTGCCGGGTTCGCTTTCTTCCTCTGGTGGCGCCTGGTAGCTGACGATTACCGGCGAACCCTCGAAGAAGCTGAAGATGAAGAGGCGGAAGACATCGCCTCGCCGCAGCACGAAACAACTACGAATGAGGTTCGACAGTGAGTACGCCAGACGTCAATAAATCCACCGATGGCAAGCCTGGTACCGCCAAGAAAACCAAACGACGGTTCGGCGGCACTCACGCCCAGATCCTCTCCGCCGTGAAGTTTTACAAGGTTCTGGCCTACTCCACGGGAATCATGCTGCTGCTCGTGGTCGTGGAGATGATTGCCGCTTATGGCATGCAATCCCACATCATGATCGGCGGTCCCGAAGGCCTGCTGTCCCTGACCGACAAGGAGTTCTCCGACTCCGCCGAAGGGTTCAACTTCTCGACCACGGTTCTGATCGTGCACGGCTGGATGTACGTGGTGTACCTGATCGCTGATTTCCGGTTGTGGCAGATGATGCGCTGGCCGTTCAAACAGTTCCTGGTGATGGCCCTGGGTGGGGTTGTGCCGCTGCTGTCCTTCATAGTTGAACGCCGGATCCACCGCCAGGTGGAGCAGGAGCTCGCTGCCCACCCCGAGGCAGCGTCTCGGTACTAGCGATATCGGGCAGTCGCAATGTGCGGTCGGGTGCCCGTGGCGACTATTGTTGATGCGTGACTATTCCCGCACCCGGACCCGGGGTTTCAGGCCAAGCCGAATCCACCGCCACCCCCCTCGAGGGGACTTCCGAAACCAGCCACCGGCCGGTGCTGGTGGTGGACTATGGCGCCCAGTATGCCCAGCTCATTGCCCGCCGGGTCCGTGACGCGGATGTGTATTCCGAGGTGGTGCCACACACCCTGAACACAGCCGATCTGCTGGCAAAGAACCCGGTGGCGATCATCCTGTCCGGCGGTCCCTCGAGCGTTTATGCCGAGGGGGCACCGCGGGTTGACCCTGAACTGTTCTCAGCGGGCGTGCCCGTCCTGGGAATCTGCTACGGCTTCCAGGCCATGGCCTCGGCCCTGGGCGGCACGGTCGCGAAGACCGGGCTTCGGGAGTATGGCTCCACCCAGGTCGCGGCGTCCGGCGTCGGGGGATCGTTGCTCGACGGAGTTCCTGAGCACCAGAATGCCTGGATGAGCCACGGCGATAGCGTGCAGGCCGCACCCGATGGATTCGAAGTTCTCGCCAGCACCGCTGGTGCCCCGGTTGCCGCCTTCGCCGACGAAACGCGGCGCCTGTACGGCGTGCAGTGGCACCCTGAAGTGAAACATTCGGACCATGGCCAGCAGGTGCTGGAGAACTTCCTCTTCAAGGGTGCACGGCTTGACGCCAACTGGACCACCGGCAGCATCCTCGAAGAGCAGGTGGACCGTATCCGTGAGCAGGTGGGGGATGCGCGTGTCATCTGCGGCCTCTCCGGCGGGGTGGACTCCGCCGTCGCAGCAGCCCTGGTGCAGCGGGCCGTGGGCGACCAGCTGACCTGCGTCTTCGTGGATCACGGCTTGCTCCGCGAGGGTGAAGCGGAGCAGGTTGAGCGTGACTTCGTCGCAGCGACCGGCGTCAACCTGTACGTAGCCAACGAACAGAAGCGGTTCCTCGACGCACTGGCCGGGGTCAGCGATCCTGAAACCAAGCGCAAGATCATCGGCCGCGAGTTCATTCGTGCTTTCGAGGAGGCGGAACGGGCGATCATTGCTCAGGCTCAGGCGCATGGTGAGAAGATCCGCTTCCTGGTGCAGGGCACCCTGTACCCCGACGTCGTTGAATCCGGTGGCGGTGAAGGTGCTGCGAATATCAAGAGTCACCACAACGTGGGGGGTCTTCCCGAGGACCTCCAATTCGAACTGGTCGAGCCCCTCCGCGCCCTGTTCAAAGATGAGGTGCGGGCGGTCGGTGCGCAGCTTGGCCTGCCCGCGGAAATTGTGGGCCGCCAGCCGTTCCCCGGCCCCGGCCTGGGCATCAGGATTGTCGGCGACGTCACCCAGGAACGGCTCGACCTGCTGCGCCGGGCAGATGCCATTGCCCGTGCTGAACTGACCGCGGCCGGGCTGGACAATGAGGTCTGGCAGATGCCCGTCGTGCTGCTCGCTGACGTCCGAAGCGTCGGGGTGCAGGGCGACGGCCGAACCTACGGGCATCCGATCGTACTCCGGCCCGTGTCGAGCGAAGATGCAATGACCGCCGACTGGTCGCGCCTGCCGTATGACCTGCTCGCCCGGATCTCCAACCGCATCACCAACGAAGTAGAGGGAGTGAACCGGGTGGTGCTGGACATTACCAGCAAGCCGCCGGGCACCATCGAATGGGAGTAGCCCGCCCCCGGTTGGGCAGGGTATTTGACCGTCGCCGGTGTTGCGGCCCCACCGTGACCACCCTTGTCGGATAGCTTGGAAGACATGCCCATCTGGTCGAGATCGTCGAAAATAGCCGCAGAAATGGAGACCACCGTGTCAGTGCAGGATCCCGGGGACTCCGCTGGGAACTTCCTCCTGCCGTGGCTCAAGCAGCTCGGCATCCACGCGGGCGCGGACACCCTGCTGCACTTCTCACCTGCGTCGGCCAACAGCATCGATCTCACGCACGCCCACCCCTCGGGTCTCGCCCAACTCCTGGCTGGCCGTCGCACCCGGCTGTCCACTCTTCTTCGGGACCCGGGACAGTACGCGGCGGCGATGAAGGCGGCGCGGGTCCTGCGGGCGAAGATCTACGAGGTGGGTTCCGAGCGTGGTATCGACGTCGGCTATCTTGCGGCCGGGACCGCCGCCTGGCGCAGCGTCGACGACGAGGGCAGGTCAGAGTCGCTGACCGCGCCCGTTCTGTTGACCTCAGTTTCACTGACGGTTCATGCGTCCCAGGATGACTACGAACTTCAGCTCACCGAGCATGCACGGCTCAATCCCGCGCTGGTGCGCCACCTACGGTCAGCACAGGGTGTGACATTCGACCCCGAATCCGTCGCCAAACTTGCTTACGGCACAGCGCGCTTTGACCCGCTGCCCGTTCTGGACAAGCTTCGCGCACTGACCGAGGGGGTGCGCGGGATGGCCATCGAGCACCATCTTCTCGTGTCCACTTTCGCCGATCTCGCTGATGTCGCCGATGATCCCGCCATCCGCACCGACCATCCCGTGCTGGCAGCCCTGGTGGCCGCGGCAAAGGATGGACAGGTGGCCCCGGCGGCCTCGGAGGCCTCGGAGCTGGCCCCACCCATTGATGAACGTCTGCCAGCCGACGAACTGCTGATTCGGGACGCCGACTCTGCTCAGCAGCAGGTGTTGGACCAGATCATCCAGGGACGGTCCCTGGTGGTGTCGGCACCCCCGGGGTCAGGTCAGACCCAGACCGCTCTCAACGCCGTGGCGGCTCTGGCCGAGCAGGGCAAGAGCGTACTGGTGGTCGCTGAGCGTCGCGGCACCCTCAACGAAGTGGTCCAGGAATTGGACACGCTCAACCTCGGCTCGCTGGTCCTCCAGCTCAACGCCAACATCAACGAGCAGCAACTCAAAGACCAGCTGATCCGCGCGATCGTGCGGAACGAGAAGGCGACCCGCCCCGAGCTGGACGGACTTCACAAGACTCTGGTGGACCACCGCCATCAGTTGCTGGACCATGTGAAGTCGCTGCACAACGTGCGAAGCCGTTGGGGCTGCTCGCCTTATCAGGCAATGCAGTCGCTGGCGGAATTGACCTCACTGAATCCGTCGCCGGCGACAACGGTTCGCCTGTTGCGGAGCGTGATGGACAGCATCCCTGACCGTGCCGAGCTCGCTGGCCGGCTCCGCAGGGCTGCAGAATTGGGCAGCTTCAGCGCCTCAGCCGTCGAAAGTCCCTGGTATGGCGCGAAGCTGCTGAACCGCAAGGAAACTGAGCGTGCACACGAGCTGGCCGTCGACCTGGCCCGCGACATCCCGCTGTTGCGGGAAAAGGTTTTGCGGGTAGCCGACCATTCCCAGATCAGCCTCGGCGGTTCGTTCACCGAGTGGGGAGAGCAACTGGAACTCCTCGCGGCGGTCCGGGCAAGTCTGGACAAATTCACGCCTGACATCTTTGATCGGCCGGTCACCGACCTCATCACTGCTACGGCCTCATCGTCCTGGCGTCGGGAGCGCGCCATCGAGATGAGCTCGATGACCCGTTCGCGGCTTCGCCGGGTGGCGAAGGAATATGTACGCCCCGGCGTTCATATCGCTGACTTGCACACGTCCCTGGTGGAAGTGCAGCAGCAGCGGACCCTCTGGACCCGGTACGCGACGACTGAACGGCACCCCTCAGTTCCAACGGGTCTCGCCGAGATCAACAGCTTCCATCACAAGATCCGCCGGGAACTGGACGAACTCACCAAGGTACTTGCCACGACCCCCGGCCACGTTGACCTGGCCGCTATGCCGTTGGAAGAGCTGGCTTACCGCCTCGCCGAGCTTGCCAAGGACAAACAGACTCTCGCAACCCTGCCGGAGCGTACCCTGCTGCTGGACGAAATGCGTGAACATGGGTTGGGTGAACTGCTCGACGACCTGGCGCGGCGCGAGGTAGGCGCGCGTCAGGTGGGATCCGAACTGGAACTGGCGTGGTGGCAATCTGCCCTGGACGCCATGATCAGCGGTGACGATTACTTGGCCATGTCCGACGGCGAGAGCCTGCGCCGGCTCGAAGCGGACTACCGTCTGGCCGACAATGCCCACATCGCTTCCGGTCCAGGACGACTCCGGTTTGCCCTCGCTGAACGCTGGCGGACGGCGCTTGCGGCGCATCCCGCGGAAGCGGAGAAGCTGCGGGAACTGCTCCGCACCGGAACCCTGGATCTTGCCGGGCTCAGCGCCCAGGATGACGACCTGGTGACCGCTCTCATGCCGGTCTGGGCAGCGAGCCCGCTCATGCTTCCCATGGTGCTACCGGCAGACAAGACCTTTGACGCGGTCATCGTCCTGGATGCCGAGTCAATCTCCCTGCAGTCGGCTGTCCCCGCACTGGCGAGGGCGACCCAGGTCATCGCTTTCGGCGATGACCGCCTCGGCGGACCCCAAAGCTTCAGTGTCGGAGCTGGAGCCGAGTCGCTGCAGGAAGCCGACCAGCTCACCAGCGCCTATTCGGCGCTTTCTGGCGTCTTTCCTACCAGCTCGCTGAGCGTGGTGTATCGGGGCGTTGACAAGGCTTTGACCGGCTATCTTAGCGACACCTTCTATGACGGCAGGCTCTCCCGGTTGCCTCATGGTTCGGAGGTCTCGGGTGCCGGCCGGGCTCTCACGGTCGAGTATCTACCAGACGGCACCGGGATGCCGAGCGCTGATCAGGCCGGTGTGGAGAGCGTTGCGGCCGAGGTCAACCGTGTCGTGGAACTGGTCTTCGAACACATCCGACGGCGTCCCAGCAGTTCACTGGCGGTGGTAACCGCCAGCGCCCGGCATGCTGGGCGGGTGGGCCAGGCCATTAGGCACCGGATGGCGGAGCTGCCCTGGGCGGCTGACTTTTTTGCCCCGGGCAAGGAGTCGTTCAGGGTGGTCCCGGTCGAGCGGGCAGCGGGCCTCACCCGTGATTGCGTGATCTTCTCTCTCGGCTTCGGCCGGACCCCGCACGGCAGGGCACTGCACAACTTCGGTCAGTTGTCCGGCCCCGATGGGCGCGGTCGGTTTGTCACAGCCATGACCAGGGCGCGTCATCAGCTCCACATCGTCACCTGCTTCCTGCCGACGGACCTTGACCCCACGCGGCTCGACAATGGAGCACTGGACTTCTACGGCCTGCTCGAACGAGAACTGGGTGAGCCTACCGGGGAGATCCCGGTTCCTGCAGGGGAGACAGCAGCACTGGTGAACCCAGATCCGCTGGTCGCTGATCTGGTCAATCGACTTCGCGACCGTGGTGCTCACGTGCTGGACCACTATGACGGGGTTCTCGACATTGTTGCCACGGCCGGGCAGGGGGCAGGCGATAAGCCGGCCGGCGAGTCCGGTTCCGAGACCCAGGCTCCCCCGATGGCGATCGAATCCGATGGGACCGAAAGGTATCGGACCATGACGGTGCGGGAGCGGAGCAGGCTTCGCCCTCAACTCCTTGAGCGGATGGGCTGGCGGTATATGCCCCTCTGGACCATCGAGGTGTTCACCGACCCCAACAGGTGTGCTGACCTGATTGGACGGTACCTGGGGTTGCCCGAGGTGACCGGTGGACGACATTCAAACTCACAAGGCAGGACGAATATGAGCGGGACAGACCTGAGCGGATCGGACAAGACCAAAAACGACAGTGTCCTGCCCAAGCGTGCCGCAGAGGATGAGGCCGCTTCATGGGGTGAGCGCGACGAATCCCATGAAGCGTGGTTGAAGGACCAGCGACCACCTCACTGGGACTAAAGATTCTGCGACCAAGGCTCCTGTGAATAAATGGTGGCCAACGTGTTAGCCGGGCGGTGCTTCAGTCAATACCAGGTGAACGGTGCCGTTGCTGGAGGCGCCTGCCAGGGCTGCGGCATCGGCAGGTTGCGCGGCAACCACGACAAGTCCTTCGCCCTCAGAGTGGCCTGGCCAGACGACCGAGGGGTCGCTGCGGGGGGAGGCCGAAGTCCACAGCACCGGCAAACCTCGAGCCAACACGGTGGTGTCGCCGGGGACGTCGAAGCCGTTCCCCGTGCTGAGCACCACTTCCACATACTGGCCGGGGGACAGCAGCTGGACCGTCGTCGGGTCAGTCGGGCGTAGAGGTACCGCAACGGTTCCTGGAGGCGCACCGGTGAGCAATCCTGATCCGACGAACACTGTCGGGGTCAGGACGGCGCCATGGGGCAGGGGAGTGGCGAGTTGCTCACCCACCACCTGGGCCGGGTCGGAGAACGACGAGGACACGACCGCCTCGACTGGCAGTTCCACAGTGGTCAGGTGGGCGGCGGTGAGAACGGTACCCACCGGCAGATCTGCCGCCGCCGCAACAACGCCGATGCGTGCCTGCTCCGGAGGGATCAACGCCTCCACAGCGACCGCCGTGGCCAGGCAGAACAGGATCGCTGCCAGGAGTCTACGATTTCGGACCACGAATCGGCCGACGCGGTGCGAGGGTACCCCGGGTCGTTGTGGATGCCGTGGTGGAGTTTTGCCAGAGGCCATCCATCGACGTTAGAACGGCTTGAGCAGCCCGAGGGCCGCTGTGCCTGCTATGTGGACAAAGCCACGGCTGCCGATGATACTACCGAGGTGGTCCTAGCTGGCGGCTGCGGTGGTCTTTGTCGCCGGTGCCGACTTGGTGGCGGCTGGGGAGGCATCCTTGCCGGAATGGGTGGTACTGGATGTGCTTGCCGAGCCGCTGGTCGAAGATTCAGAAACCGACCCAGTCGAGGCGGCGGAATTGTTCGCTCCGACGTCGACTGATTTCTTGCTGTCGCGTGAATCATTGCGGTAGAAACCGGACCCTTTGAAGACGACCCCTACGCTGTTGAACTTTTTCCGAAGTGATCCGTCGCATTCGGGGCAGACGGTCAGGGAGTCATCGGAGAAGGCCTGGTGAATATCGAAGGCGTGTTCGCAGTCTCTGCAGGCGTATGCGTAAGTAGGCAAGAAAATCCTCCTGGACAAGCTGTGTTCTTGGGGATTGATCACCCAAGCCGGTTCGACTGGCACTCTAAGGTCCCGAGTGCTAAGTCTACACCGCTACGTTGCAGGACTGAGTCGGTGGAACGCGGAGGGGGTGAACGCGCCGCCGAGCGGCATGTCGAGGTCGGTCCTGGGGAGCGACCGCTTCGGTAACAGTTCGTGTTCATAGAGATACGCTGCCGCTGAAAGGTCCGGTACCGCAGTCCGTATCCGGGCAAGGAACCGATCATAGTAGCCGCCGCCCTGGCCCAGGCGGGTGCCGGTGTGGTCGACCGCCAGCCCGGGCACCAAAAGAAGTGACGGTGCGCCATGACGGTCCAGCAGCTCGGAAAAGCTGAAGCGTTGACCTACCGGTTCCAGCAGGGGCGCACGAGGGCTGCGGCGTAGCTCTACGTCGGCGCTCCACCGGCACCAGGACAGCTGATAGCCAGGCTCACAGATGGGCACGACGACGTCGTACCCGTCTCGGACCAAGCCGGCAAGGAG
The DNA here is from genome assembly GCF_039526005.1 of Arthrobacter flavus. NCBI lineage: Bacteria > Bacillati > Actinomycetota > Actinomycetes > Micrococcales > Micrococcaceae > Arthrobacter > Arthrobacter flavus. The sequence goes on from NZ_BAAAIJ010000004.1 coordinate 72,055, forward strand.
GTCGGTGGTCCCCGGTTCAGGGTCCACTGACAGGTAGGCGGCGATCAAACCATCGTGGGGGCCTGGCGATGCCTGCAACCACTGTCGGACCTGCTGGCCCAGGCCAGCAGCCGAGTGATGGCGCTCCTCGTCTGACATTTCTCGGCGCCTGGCACGGAAAAGCTGCCGGGCATTTAGCTTTTCGGCCGCAGTCGTCGTGTGTCCCATACAGCCACACCCTACCGAAACCGACCACTATTACCGTCCCGCTGCCAAATGTCGCTATCAGTGCACTGACGTTATGTAGTGTGGTGTCATGACCTCACGAGTGAACAAGGCTGTCATCCCCGCTGCGGGACTTGGCACCCGGTTTCTTCCCGCCACCAAGGCGATGCCCAAAGAAATGCTTCCGGTAGTCGACAAGCCTGCGATCCAGTATGTGGTCGAAGAAGCAGTCAATGCCGGTATGACCGACATCCTGATGATCACCGGACGCAACAAGCGTTCGCTGGAGGACCACTTCGATCGGGTCCCCTTCATCGAGCAGACTCTCGAAGCGAAGGGCGATCATGAGAAGCTCGCCGCGGTGCGTCGCCCATCGGAGCTCGGCGACATCCACTACCTCCGCCAGGGCGACCCGAAGGGTCTCGGACACGCCGTGCTCCGTGCGAAGCTCCACGTCGGCAACGAGCCATTCGCCGTCCTGCTCGGCGATGACCTCATCGACGAGCGTGATGTGCTCCTCAAGACCATGATCGAGGTGCAGGAGAAGACCGGCGGGTCAGTGATCGCGTTGATCGAGGTTGACCCTGACCAGATCAGCGCCTATGGCTGCGCCGATATTTCGGCCATCGACGGCGAAGAGTATGTTCGGGTCAGCGAACTGGTGGAGAAGCCTGCGATTGACGAAGCTCCATCGAACCTGGCAGTCATTGGTCGTTACGTTTTGCACCCGCGGGTCTTCGACGTGCTGGAAACCACCGGCCCCGGACGCGGTGGAGAGATCCAGTTGACCGACGCGCTGCAGACTCTTGCTTCGGCCGAAGGCGAAGGATCAGGCGTGTATGGAGTGGTGTTCCGCGGTCGCCGGTATGACACGGGGGACAAGCTCAGCTACATCAAGGCCGTGGTCACCCTCGCCTCGGAGCGCGAGGATCTGGGCCCAGATCTCCAGAGCTGGTTGAAAAACTTCACCAACAACCTCAACGGCTAGCCTGTACCCAGTGAGCGGGCAATTCACCTGGCCGGTGACCCTTGAGACCGACGATCTGGTCCTCAGGCCCGTTCGTTTTCGAGACAAGCGGGAATGGTCGACGGTCAGGCAACGCAACGCTGAGTGGTTGGCACCGTGGGAGGCATCGAATCCTGCCCCGGGTGGCCACCTGCCGAGTTACACCGAGATGGTCAGGTCGTTGAAGAAGCAGGCCCGGAGCGGCTCGGCGTTGCCTTTCCTGATCACTGAACGTAGCTCTCACCTCCGAGAGACAGCACTTGTCGGCCAGCTCACCGTTTCGACGATCGTTTGGGGGTCGGCGATGAGCGCCACTCTCGGCTATTGGGTGGACCGGCAGCGTGCCGGCCACGGCATCGCTCCCACAGCAGTCGCCCTGGTGACCGACTACTGCTTCCGAAGTCTGGGACTCCATCGGATGGAAATCAACATTCGGCCGGAGAACTCAGCGAGTCTACGGGTCGTGGAGAAACTGGGATTCCGCGACGAGGGGCTCCGCGAGAGCTATCTGCACATTGCCGGTCAGTGGGCCGACCATCGCAGCTTCGCGCTGACCCACGACGAGGTCCCCGGCGGTCTGCTGGCGCGCTGGAAAAAACAGCTGGCCCGGGACCAGCGGGATACGGTAATTCAGCAACCCGGGGACGACACACCGCCGACAATACTCACCTGATCAGGGTAAACAACCTACGGTTTTAGACGTGGACTTCTCTATGAACAGCTCGGTGGTGCTAGCCGCAATTGTCGGCCTCTGGCTGGTCTGGGTTGCCCCTTATGTTCTTCGTATCCGCCGCCCGGCTCTGTTGGTTGAGCCGGTGGCCACCTCCGCCCTAGTTCCATCAGCAACAGCCGGGAGCAAAGTCTCTCAGGGGAGCATTATGGAAATGTCCGGTCACACCACCGACGCCGCCGGCACCCGCGGTGGTGGAGCAACCGCCAAGGTCGACTCGCCTCAGGGTCAGTTCACCATCCGGCGCGGGCGCAGCTCCATTGCCGCCATCGCTGCTGCAGCACTTCTCGCGGCCGTCGTCTGTATACCTTTTGCTGCTCTCTCCCTGGTGCCAGCACTAGTACCTGCTGGAGCCTTCGTGATGTTCCTGCTCGCGGTAGCGGGACTCCGCGTCCTCGCTGTCCGCGATCGGCGTCAAAAGGTCGATGCGGCATTCGCTGACGCTATGTCCCACCGGATGGCTGACCTGACTCCCCGTACGCAGGCGGTCGCCGCTCCGACTGTTGCCGCCCCGCGGCGTGAGACCAACCTCTTCGACGCCGAAACCACGGGCCCCGCAGCAACCTTGTCTCCACGCGGCTTGGGGTCGGCGACGGGAATAACAGGCACCGCAAACCGCACCGCAAACCTGACTGTCACCGAACTGCGCCAGGCGGCCCTGGCCGTCGCCGCCAATACCACCGGTACGACAGCAGACAGCACTGACCCTCTCAGCTCCGCCTCGCCTCACGCGGAGGTGAACACCGAACCCGCAGGAACACCCTGGCAGCCCGTTGAGGTGCCCAAGCCCATGTACGTTGCAGCCGCAAAGGCACAACGGCAGGCTCCAGCCCCACTGGAGCTCCCTGCCGCTCCCAAGCCACAGGCTAAGACGACCCTGAAACAAGGAGCAGCTGCGCCCGCAGTAGCTGGTCCAGACACGACATCGGGAAGCAGCTCAGCAGCCAACCCCACCACTGGCAGGATGAACCTGGATGACGTCCTACAGCGTCGTCGGGCCTGATTCTTTCCACCCCAGGCAGGGGGCCGAGGCGGCCCAACTGCGTTTGCTTGAGGGAGACGACGTGGCCGAGCCACTTCGGCTCGCACTCGCGACGTTAGGACGACGACCCACTCACTGGTCGCTGGAACAGGTTCACCACCGTCCCGGGGCCGGGGCAACCGGCATCTATCAGGTGCAGGCAGAAACCGAAGACGGCGAACCCACCACAGATTTCCTCTGCGTCAGCACTGCGCAGCTTCCCGCCGACATCCCGGCAACGGTGCAGCTCAGCGGACCCGATGACACCGCCTTGACGGTGTGGCTACACCCCAACGATCCACTGCTACCGGGGCTGCCGTGGGCGTGCGATGCCCGAAAAGTGGGTGCGGCGCTGTTCCCGAACAGCCATTCAGCCGGATCGGCACCAGTGAGCGTTCCGGTGCTGGCGACGGTCAGCTACCGTCCCCTCAGACGAGCAGTCCTCACTGCCGACCTTTCCGGACAGCGGCGCTATCTGAAGGTTCTCCGATCCGGTCAGGCGACCCAACTCGCTGCACGTCATCAACTGCTCAGGGCAGCGGGGATACCGGCCCCGTCACTCATTGACGTTCCAGCACCCGAGGTGTTGGCGATGCACCCAGCGCCCGGCACGCCGCTTGCTGAACAACTCATGCGCGACGGAGCGGAGTCGCTGAGCCCGAAGACCCTGGTCGAGTTGTTGCATCGGCTGCCAGCCGAAGCGATGCAACTGCCGGAGCGGTCAGCGTGGTCGACACGGGTCCGCGACTACGCCATGGGAGCTCTCGCCGTCCTGCCGGGCGAAGCGACAAGAATTTCGAAGCTCGCTGAACTGGTTCACAGCCTCGTTGCATCAGGCCCTGTGGGCCCCAAGGTCCCGTCCCACGGCGATTTTTATGAAGGTAATCTGTTGGTTTCGGGCGGCCAGGTGTCGGGTCTGTTGGATGTTGACGCGCTGGGCCCCGGGTATTTGGTGGACGACCTGGCTTGCTTCATCGGACATCTCGCGGTGTTACCGGCTCTGGACAGCCGTTACCAACATGTCCCCGTGGCTCTCCACCGGTTCCTGACGGTGTTCGACGACGAAGTGAACCCGGTCGCCCTTCGAGGCCGCGCTGCAGGCATGGCGCTCACCCTGGTGGCCGGAGCCAAACACCGGGCGACCACCGCGGATCCGACGTCGTGGCGAACCGACGCCCTGAAGCGGCTCTCCATCGCGGAGAACCTCGCCAACGAGGCACTGACGCTGGAAGCTGACGAATTGTGAGAGGTCTCTCATCATCAGTTCCTTTGTGTCTCACAAACGCCGTGCACAGTAGTTGTACAACCAGCTATTGAGGATCCTGAAAGGACCCCACCGTGCACAAGCGAAACATCTGGATCGCCACCGGCTCACTCAGCGTGATGGCCCTTGGGCTCGGGGTTGCAGTCGCGGACAGTAACCACGCCCCTCGCGATCTTGGCTCCAGCATCGACCGGTCCAACGACGATGGGGCGGCCACCAACGACCCGGCGGACGGCGGTACCAGCCGGGGCGACGACGTCGGGGACGCTTCGACGATTGACTCCGACATCCTGACCCCTTCGCCGGCCCCTTCGCCGACCCCAACGGTCGTTGAGGCCTCGGCACCCACTGCAGCAAGCGCTCCGTCTGCCTCGACCCCGGCAGCACCGGCAGCCCCGGCACCCGCACCGGCACCCGCTCCGGCCCCCGTGCCAGCTCCAGTACCCGCTCCAATTCCGGCAGCCCCGGCGCCGGCCCCCGTCGTGGTTCCAGCGCCGGCCCCGGTTCAGCCCCCGGTGGTCTCCGGGGATTCAGGCTATTCGGCTCCCAGCGCTGGGTCAGCGTCCAGCGGGGACTAGTGGTCCAGTCAACCTGGCGCGCTTAACTCGTGATCGTGGCGATTCAAGGCTCGTCCGAGGCCAGCCGGTATCCCATGCCGCGAACGGTGGTGAACCGATGCGCCCCGAGCTTGTTGCGTAGATAACGCACGTAGACGTCCACCACATTGGACCCGGGATCAAAGTCATATCCCCAGACCCGGGAGAGCAGTTGTTCCCGGCTGAGCACCTGACCGGGGTTTCGGAGGAAAGCCTCGGCTAACGCGAACTCCCGGGCCGAGAGATCGATCTCCTTACCGTTGACCGCCGCGCGTCGGGTCCGTAGGTCGAGCTGCAGATTCTGGTGGGTGAGAACCGAGTTGGCGGCGGTAGGGGTATCCGGCCGCAACCGGAGCCGAACCCGTGCCAGAAGCTCCTCAAAACGGAACGGTTTAGCCATATAGTCGTCGGCTCCCCCCTCCAAGCCCGCAACAGTGTCATCGATCGAGCTCCGGGCGGACAGGATGATCACCGGGGTGGTGTTCCGTGACTCGCGCAGGCGCCGCAGCACGGTGAATCCGTCCTGGTCGGGCAGGCCGAGGTCAAGCACTATCAGCTCGAAGTCCCCGGTTTGGGCAAGATGGTAGCCATCCCTCCCATTGTCGGCAACGGTGGGGGCGTAACCGGCGGATCGTAGGCCTTTGGCAATAAATGAACTGATCCGCTCCTCGTCTTCCACAATTAGGATCTGGCTCAAACTCTTACTTCCTCTGATTCGTCTAACTGGTTGTTGAGCGGCAACACCATGGTGAAGGTGGACCCTTTGCCGGGAGTTGACTTCAGCTGCACGGTGCCTCCGTGGGCTCCCACAATTGCACTGACGATGGTGAGCCCGAGACCGGACCCTTCGGTCCGTCGCCCCTGAGTTCCACGCGCAAATCGTTCAAAGATCCGCCCCTGGTCTTCCTTCGGTACGCCAATCCCCTCGTCCCGTACCCACAATGACAGCCCGGCGTGATCCAGTCGCGAACCAACAGCAATCGTTGAGCCGTCGTCCGAGAACTTGACGGCGTTGACAACGAGCTGGAGCCAGGCCTGGGTAATCCGGCGTGGATCGAGCAAGCACGAAGTTTCCGACCGGGCGTCGATGGTCCACCGTCGCGAACCGAGTGGGCGCGCCTTGTCGAGGACCTCGTCAGTGAGGCGGCCAACGGCGACCGGTTCTGGTCTGACGAAACCAGGTCGGGTGATTCCGGCGAGGGTTACCAGGTCATCGACGAGGAGCCGCATCCGGTCGAGTTCGTCGAGAGCGATACCACGAACCGATGCGACGTCGACCGGATCGTGGGAGTCCTGCAGTTCGAGGTGGCCCTGCACAATGGTGATCGGAGTCCGTAGTTCGTGACCGACGTCGTCGAGAAGCTGACGCTGCGAGGTGAAGGAGCCTTCGAGGCGCTCCAGCATGGCGTTGACAGTCCTGGTGAGATCGGACAGATCGTCGTTTCCTGAGACCGGTATCCGTTCGGACAGATCGGAATCGCCAATGTGCTCTGCAGTATCTCGAAGAAGGCGGATCGGCATCAGCAGGTTGCCCACCAGAAGCCAACCCACCACACCGATGAAAATGAGGGTTCCGAAAGAGATCATCGCGAAAGTCGCGAAGGTCTGGTTGAGTTGCCCATGCTCCGCCCGTGAGTCGAACGCCAGAACGTACTGACTGGGTGACGTATCGGCGGCCAGCTGGACGGGGATGATCAGGGCTCGATAGGTGGTTTCAGTTGTGGTGATGCTGGTGATGGTGACTCTCGTCGGGTCCGCCTGGGAAGCAACGTAGTCCACCAACTCCAGGTCCTCTTCCAATCGAACCTGTACCGCAGGGTTGGCCAGCAGGACCGCCTCGCCGTTTTGTGTGCCCAACATTCCCTCGTTGGGTTCCGGAAGGGTGCGCTGCATGGCGACGAAAATGAGCTCCCCAGCCTCGGTGAAGTCTTCGCGGGTGGTGGGGTCGATCCCGGTCTCAAGCAAGGATTCGAACTCGAGGAAGTTCCGTTCGAGTGCGTTGTCCATATCAGTGTTGATGTCGGCGCGCTGCAACGCATACGCAGCTGATCCGGCCACCAACAGACCGAGAGCGGATAACGCGAGTACTGCACCCAGGACCCGCATTCTGACGGTCCAGTAGCCGCGCAACGCTGAAGAGATCCGCTGCCACCTGCGGTCCGGCTCCGCAGGGGGCGGGGTATCGGGAGGAGGGGTAGCAGGCGGGCGTTCAGTAGGGGCTGCAGCAGGCCCGGGCCGATGGGCCGGCGGGCGTGCAAAACCGTCGCTGCGGCTGCCCGTTTGGGCGTGGAGTACTTCTGTGCGGGGGCTCGATGCTGGCTTAGTCATCCCGATCGTCCCCGTCGTCCCCGTCGTCCCCGTCGTCGACTTCCCAATCGTCATCCCCGTCGTCGATTTCCCAATCGTCGTCGTCGCTTTGGAGGGGAAGCGGCGCTGGCACCACAGTGACGGGAGGAGGGGCGTCGTCTTCGGGCGCTACAGGATCCGGCACAGGGTCGGACGACGACGGGGAGGGGGACGGTGCCATTGGCGGGGGCGACGGTGTACTGCTGGGCTCCGTGGGTGGGGCCGGGGTGACGGTGTGGGTGAACGACGATCCAAGATCCGCCGGCACCGGATCTGCCAGGGAGCTCGCCACCCCGGCTCCTGCTACAAGTACTCCGCTCACACATACCGCACCCATCAACCAGGTGTGGAGCGAGGGAGACTTCATGTCCTAAGTATCCCCATGAAAGATGAGACACACATGAGAACCCGGGAAAAAAAATCAGCTATCTTCGGCGAGGGTCTGCAGAAGCGGTTCGGTGCGATACGGGATGTGTTCGTGCAGGGCCAGTACAGTCTCGGTGCGAATCACTCCCTTGATCCGCAGGATCGATCGAAGGGCAGATTGCAGGTGATGCGTGTCGGTCGCGGTGACACGACACCAGATGTCACCACGACCCGAGATCTCATGGACTTCCAGAACCTGGTACAGGCGCCGCAGACCGGCAATGACTCCGTCGAGCTCGCGGTGGGAGACCTCGATGGTGACGAAGGCCGCAACATCGTAGCTGAGCGCTTCCAGATCCAGTTCGCGACCGCTCGATCGCAGAGTCCCAGATCTGAGCAACCGGCGAATCCGTGACTGGGCGGTGTTCCGGGCGACACCCAGCTGATCACTGAGTTCACCAATTTGTGCCCGCGGATCCCGAACCAGCTCCAGAAGGAGCCGGATGTCGACCCGGTCCAATTTGCTCATGAGGTCCACTTCCTGTCAGATCCGTTGTCCAAAATTGACTATAACGCTCAGGTTTACTATCTGAAATGCGCCAATCATCCCCACAGGCCGGAGAATAAAGGGAATATGTGCTGTTTGTGTAACTGTATGGAGTCGAAGTGAGTGTTCTCAGCGAACTGCGGATGAAACCGTCGGACAAGATCGGCTGGGGCTGGGACGCGTCAGTCAAAAGCCGGCTGGTTTTGGCGGCGATGGTCATTTCGACCCTCCTGATCGGGGCCAACCTGGCAACGCCGATCTACCCAATTCTCCAGTCAACGATTGGAATCACGCCACTCGAGGTCACGGTGGCCTTCTCTGCCTATGTGGTGTCACTGGTGGTCGGCTTGCTGCTTGTGGGCCATTGGTCCGACCATGTGGGGCGACGGGCGGCTCTGGTGCTCGCCGTCGTGATCGGTTTTGCCGGGGCAGGGGTGTTCGGGGCAGCAACCTCCCTTCCAATGCTGGTTCTGGGGCGCTGTCTCCAGGGTGCTGCGGTGGCGCTAGCGACGGGGGCCAGTTCCGCTGCATTACGGGACCTCTTGCCGCACCGACCGGACTGGGCTTCACGATTTACGCTGCTGGCATCAGCCGGGGGAGTTGCTGCCGGGCCAGTCATCGGCGGCTTGCTATCCCTGCTGCCCGATCCCAGCAGGACCCCGTTCGCCATCTATTCAGTGGTCCTGCTCATACTGCTGATTCCCCTGCTCACCCTGAAGGCTCGGCCAGCCATTAGGACGGCTGACCCAGCGTCACCCCTCCGCGCCCTGAAACCGCGACGCCCCGCTGTGTCGAGAGCCGCTGGTAGGGCCTTCTGGAATGCATCAGCAGTGGGATTCCTCAGTTTTGCTGTTTTCGGTTTCACCCTCAGTTTGGCACCGACGTACTTTGCGTCCCTCGCCGATACTAGCTCCCGGCCCCTGATCGGGATCCTGGCAGCCTTGGTCCTGGCCTCTTCGGCACTCAGTCAACTGATGAGGGTGCGGGGTAGGCATGTCGTCGGACTTGGGCTGGCTGCATTGGGGGTGGGAGTGGCTTTGATCCCCGTGGCTGGGGCTGTCGACAGTGTGCCGCTGTTGGTCGTGGCGTGCGTTATTGCCGGAGCGGGACAGGGGGTGGCGTTTCGGATGGTGTTCAACGAGGTGTCTCTGCGGGTGGAACCAACCCACCATGCTCAGATCATCAGCACCCTCTATGTCCTCACCTATCTCGGAAGCAGTCTTCCGGTGGTCGGCCTTGGTGCCGCCAGCCAAGCATGGGGACTGGACCGTTCGGTAGCGGGCTTCGCTGGACTGATCGCTCTGGCGAGCCTTGTTCTGGCAGTGCGAAGCCTGCGCAGCACCCTTCGACGCGATTCCGGGGTAGTTGCTACCGGATAACTTCCGGTGAGTCACTGCAAAGAAGTCTCTGCAAAGAAATGCTTGCAAACAAATCTTTGTAACGGTATTCTGGGTGTATGAGTACACGCCACGGATCCGACGCCCAGCCAGCTGACCGCACCCTGGACCTCGCCGGGCTCAAGGCGCTGTCTCACCCGCTCAGAATCCAGCTTCTGGAACAGTTGTCCCAACTCGGCCCCCAGACCGCCAGCACACTTGCCGCCCGGCTTGGGGAATCCAGTGGTGCGACCAGCTATCACCTTCGTCAACTCGCCAAGCACCAACTGGTCCGAGAGGTGGAAGGGAAGGGGGCGGCCCGGGAGCGCTGGTGGGAGCGGCCACCGGGTGCGCTTAGCCTGTTTTCCAGTGATCTGGCCGAAGACCCAGCGGCCCTGCACGCGTCACGAATACTCAACCGCGAGATTGAGCATCATCGGGCGGCTCTGTTGCAGGACTTCATGGAACAAGGCTACGACTACCTCCCACCGGACTGGTTTGACGGGTCGGTAATCGCCACCATGAACGCCCGGCTGACCGCCGAGCAGCTGGCCGAGGTAACTGAAGAGATGCTTGGCCACGCCAGAACCCTGCTGGCGAAATACCGAGACAGCGGCGTTTCCGATCCCGCCGCTCGCGCAGTGCAGTTGCACTTCAACGCTTTCCCAATCCTGCAGGGACAATTCGACGTTCCGCTACAGCATCAGGGGAAGCCAGCTTCATCCGAACCCCAGACGTAGAAAAGAAGCAGTGATGACCACCTATTCCACCTATTCACCGTCCATCAGGCCCACGGGTTTTGACGCACTCCTCATCCTGGTGGGTCACCGCCTGGTCTCCATCGGCGAGCGACTCGCCCTTGATCACGCCCGCCACAGCGAAGCAATCCATGCCCACGACGAGCGACGGCGGGATCTATTGGCCGCGCACCATTCAGGCCTGCGACCGTAGGATTCCGCTTCTGACCTTCCAACGACCGTCGTCGAGGCTAGGGCAACACCCCGGTGTTGCCCGGCAGGTGGTTGAACACCAGGGTCGTCTCGGTGTGGCCTACCACCGGATCTGTCGTCAGATGGTCCAGTACCCAGTCCCGCAGGACCTCAGTGCTTGGCACAGCCAGATGCAGCAGATAGTCAACCGATCCCGCGACGTGGAAGGTAGAAACCACCTCCGGCAGATTTGGCACCCGATCAGTGAACCGATCGATCTCCTCGCGGTTGTGACCCTTGAGCTGGACCGAGACCATGGCCTGAACGGCACGGCCAATGGCCGCAAAGTCGAGCTGTGCGTGGTACCCGCTGATCACTCCGCGGTCCACCAACTGCCTCGTTCGCAAGAGAGCCGTCGACGGCGCCACCCCAATCCGCTCCGCGAGCTGCGCGTTGGTGATCCGAGCGTCGGCGACCAGCTCCTTCAGGATTTGCTGGTCTGTCTGATCGAGCATCGGGGTATCCCTCGCACGGTTGGGGGCGGCTGGGGCAAATGCGGCGTCTTCAGCCATGGGCAAGCCACTTCCTCGTGAACGATTGCGGTTGGGTTCCACCCTAGCGGTCGAGCTCGGCGATGAGGCGTGCCACCAGATCGGCCGCTCCAATCGACGGAGCGGCGCGGTACCCCGTGCCGGCCCATAACGCCATCAGCTCAGGATCGCCGGCAGCTGCGGCAGCCGCACGCAAGGGTGATGTCAAATGATGGACTTCTGGGTATCCGAGCGGGGCGTCGCGGTGGTCCCTCATAAACCGATTCTCGAGTCCCCTCGCTGGTCTTCCGCTGAATGCCCGGGTCACCGCAGTGCCTGGAAATGCCGGGGAGGTGAGAGCGTCCTTGTGAATCTGGCGCGCGCCGCTTTCAGGGGTCCGGACAAAGAGTGTTCCGAGCTGAACGGCCGTCGCCCCGGCGTCGAGCGTCCGCCGGATGTCCCGTCCTCCGGTGAGACCCCCCGCTCCGATCAGGGGGATGGTGGAGTGCGGGATCAGCGAGGCAATCAGGGCAGCAATGTCGGTGGTTGGCCTCTCGGCCGGTTGGCTGGGATCGAAAACAGCACTATGCCCGCCCGCTGAACTGTGCTGAACCACCGCTGCGTCGACCCCGTACTCCTGGGCTACAAGCAGTTCACGTTGGCAGGTCACCGTTGAGATGACCACGGTGCCGCGCTCCTGGAGTGCGGCAATGATGCTCCGGTCCGGTAGTCCGAAAGTCAGGCTCACGAAGGGGACTGGCTCATCCATCAGGAGGCCGACCTTGGAGTCCCAGCCGTCGTCGTCGTATCGGGGTTCGGGCAGCACCACACCACAACGATCGGCGAGAGCAGCAAGCGTCGCGCGGTAGGCCAACAGTGGCTCCCGGTTTTTCGTCGGATCACCTGGGACGAAGAGGTTCACGCCAAAAGGCAGACCGGTCGAGCGGACCGATGCGAGCTCAGCGCGCAGTGCCTGAACCGATTTGTAGCCCGCAGCGAGGAAACCAAGGCTGCCGGCCCGGGCGACAGCTGACACCAGGGTCGGGGTTGATACGCCGCCAGCCATGGGCGCCGCAACGATTGGCGAAGGGAACATCACTCGGGCCTTTGGTCGGTCGTGGTGACCAGTGAAAGAGCCGTGGTGCAGTTGGTAATCAGCCTTTCGAGCTGATGTCGGAGCAAGCCGTCGTCCACGCCGTCGTCGACGGCGTTAAGTGTCCTTTCGAGCCCGTGCCACGCGGCGTCGGTGAGCCGTCGGCCCGAAAGCGTCAGGTCGACGACGTTCGCCCGCGGATCGGCGGCGTTGATCGACACGCTGACCAGACCCTGTTCCCTGAGCTGGTGGACGCGTTGGGTGACCGAAGCCCTGCTCACGTCAAGTCCCTGGGCTATTGCCCGCTGCGGAGATGGGCCAGCGATGCGAAGGGTCAACAGGACCAGGAAGGGGGCGTAGTGGATGCCATGGTGTGCGGTGAGGTACTCGTCGGACACCCGGGTTACCAGTGTTGTTGCCCGGTGCAGCTTGAACACGGTCGATTGTCGGAGATCCATACTGTTAAGTAGTTAACATTTTTCGCGATCGGTCAAGTTTAGGCGTTCGAGGAGCCATACATTGCCAGGGACAGGACCACTCACACCGCACGCTGGCTAGACTTGCCGCCATGAGTGCTGCATGGGACACGAGGATTGGGGCCTACGGGCTGATTATCGACAACGGCAAGATCCTGCTGGCGCACTGGAACGAGTCCGGGGCCGCTGGCTGGACGCTCCCTGGCGGAGGGTTGGAGTTGGGTGAAGACGCGGCGACTGCTGCCGTCCGCGAGATATATGAGGAGACCGGCTACACCGCCGAGCTTGATCAGCTGTTGGGTGTGGACAGCCTCCACATCGCGGCCTCTGGCCGCCTCAACGGTTCTGACCGGCCGATGCATGCCCTCAGGATTGTCTATCGAGCCCGCACCATCGATGGATCGCTCCGCCATGAGGCTAATGGGTCAACCGACCGGGCCGCCTGGGTGCACCTCTCCGACCTGCCCACCCTTGACCGGGTGGGGCTGGTAGATGTCGCTTTAAGGATGGAGAATTTACTGTGAGGACATTCAGTGAACATTCTGCAGCAGTACGGGTATACCCAGCGGGTTAGCGCCCACTTCACGAGTCACTTCCCGGACACGGATCTCAATCCTGCCCGAGTGATACGGGTCGACCGTGGCAGGATTCGGCTGGCAGCCGAGCACGGCATCCTGATAGTTGCAGCCCATCAGGACGCAACCACCGGCGATTGGGTTGCCCTCGACCTCTCGGAGCCGGACCATCCCGTCGTCGTTGGGGTGATGCCCCGGTTGACGGTCGTGCAGCGCAAGAAGGCCTACGACCCGATCGCTGAACCGCAGGTACTGGCGGCCAACGTGGACATTGTCGGAATTGTCGTTCCGATCGATCGCCCCATCTCCGCCAACCGGCTCGATCGCACCTTGGTGGCAGCCCGGGACTCGGGCGCCACTCCGCTGGTTATCCTCACCAAAGCGGATCTCAGCAACAGGTTCGATTCGGTGGTGGCGGAAACCGTTGAACGGGCTGGGTCGGTGGGTGTTGTGACCACTTCAGCCGAAACGGGAGACGGTCTGGACGAGCTGCTCACCCGTGCCAAACCGGGGCAGACGATGGTATTGCTGGGCCCGTCGGGGGCCGGCAAATCAAGCCTGGCCAACGCGCTTGTCGGTCGAGCAGTGCAAAACACCGGGGCGGTCAGGGCTGCAGATGGGCGTGGAAAACACACCACCACAGCACGGGAGCTGATTCCACTGCCGGGTGGGGCGGTGCTGATGGACACCCCAGGCCTGCGTGGATTCGCGCTATGGGAGGCGGAGGACGGCCTTGATACGTCCTTCGAGGACGTCGAAAACCTCTTCGCAGGCTGCCGATTCACCGACTGCCAGCACGGGCCGGAGCCCGGCTGCGCCGTGCAGGAAGCGCTCGCAGGTGGGGCACTGGAGCAGCGCCGCTGGTTGAGCTACCAGAAAATGGAGCGAGAGCTAGCGAGCCTGCGCCGCCGACAGACTCCGACCCGGAACCACGCGCGAGGCCTGAACAGCCGCCAACGGGCCAAAGAGGAGGTTCTGGACAGGGACTATCGGAACAGGTTCCGTCAGCCGTAACGAAAGGCAGCACCGGGTCGCTACGGAGGGACAATCACGTATCCCACCGCTCTGCTGTGGCATCCTGTGTAAATGGCAGAATTCAAGCAGTCAACCAAGCTCCAGAACGTTCTCTACGACATCCGGGGTCCGCTGCTCGATCATGCCAAGTTCATGGAGGCCGAAGGGCACCGGATCCTGAAGCTGAATATCGGTAATCCAGCGCCGTTTGGTTTCGAAGCCCCGGAAGCCATCCTGGTGGACATGATCCGCCATCTTCCCAAGGCCCAGGGCTACAGCGACTCCCGAGGTATCTTTTCAGCGCGAACGGCAGTGGTGCAGTACTACCAGGGGCGAGGCCTGACCCACATGGACGTCGACGACGTCTACCTGGGAAACGGTGTCAGTGAACTGATCACCATGTCGTTGCAGGCCTTGCTGAACAACGGTGACGAAGTACTCGTGCCTACCCCCGACTACCCGCTATGGACCGCATCGGTGTCCCTGGCCGGTGGCACTGCCGTGCATTATCTCTGCGACGAGGAAAACCATTGGTGGCCCGATCTTGAGGACCTTGCCGCAAAGATCACGAGCCGGACCAAGGGAATAGTCCTCATCAACCCCAACAACCCCACCGGTGCGGTCTACCCACGCTCGATCATCGAGGGGATGGTGAAGTTGGCGCGTGAGCACGACCTCATTATCTTCGCCGACGAAATCTACGAGAAGATCCTGTACGACGATGCGGTCCACATCAACGCGGCGACGATTACGGGTGACGACGTGCTGTGCCTGACCTACAGCGGTCTTTCGAAGGCCTACCGGATTGCCGGGTTCCGAAGCGGCTGGATGGCGATTACTGGGCCAAAGCATCGGGCTGCAGATTACATCGAAGGGATCAACCTGCTGGCCAACATGAGACTGTGTGCCAATGTCCCGGCTCAGCACGCAATTCAGACAGCGCTGGGCGGGCACCAGAGCATCAATGATCTCATCCTGCCCGGTGGGAGGCTTAAACAGCAGCGCGATAGGGCCTATCAGCTGCTGAACGAGATCCCCGGAGTGAGTTGTGAACTGGCCCAGGGTGCGCTGTATCTGTTCCCACGGTTGGACCCCGAGGTCTATCCGATCAAGGACGACGAACAGTTCGCTCTCGACCTGCTCAAGCAACAGAAGATCTTGATCTCCCACGGGCGTGCCTTCAACTGGATTAACCCCGACCATTTCAGGATGGTCACGTTGCCCAACGTGGACGACCTTGAGGATGCCATCGGCAGGCTTGCCGAGTTCCTCAGCACCTACAAGCCATAAGTCGCTGCTGGAAGGAACACCATGTCGCCCGCAATCCCAGCGTTTGAGACCAGTCCCAGCCAGGCCCTCCTGGTGGGACCGGATATTGACCTCGCCTCGATCGATTCCCGCGCCACGCCCGGATTTACGGGGGGAAAGAAAGAGGGCCGGCTCAAACTGGATGCGGAGAACGCGGAGCTGTCGGAGCTTCAGGAAAAGCTCTTTGCCGAAAGCAGGTTCGGCAGTGAGCTCTCGTTGCTTGTGGTGCTCCAGGCCATGGATACCGCGGGAAAGGGCGGAATTGTCCGTCACGTGGTGGGAGCAGTCGATCCGCAGGGCGTCAAGCACTACGCCTTCAAGACACCCACGGCTGCAGAGAAGCGCCACGATTTTCTCTGGCGGATCAAGAAACAACTGCCCGGTCCCGGAATGATCGGGGTCTTTGATCGCTCCCATTACGAAGATGTACTGATCCAGCGGGTGCGCGGGTTTGCGGAGCCCCCGGTGATCGAGGAGCGCTACGGCCTCATCAGGGATTTCGAAGCGTCGCTGGTGGAGTCAGGAACACGCATCATCAAGGTGATGCTCCACATCAGCCCGGAGGAGCAGAAAGCCCGTCTGGCGGAGCGGCTTGAACGCAAAGACAAACACTGGAAGTACAACCCCGGAGATCTGGACGAACGGCAATTATGGGACGAGTATCAGGCCGCCTATCAACTGGCCATTGAGCGCACGTCCACTGCCGAGGCGCCGTGGTTCGTGGTCCCCGCAGACCGGAAGTGGTATGCGCGGATGGCTGTTCAGCAACTCATTATCGACGCGCTGCAGGATATGCAGCTCAGCTGGCCGAAAGCCCATTTCGACGTCGAAGCCGAGCAGGCACGCATCGCTCGGTCCTGACCGGCGTCACCATCTACAGACCCGTAAGTGCGTCATCGGCGGTGGTGAGTAGCTAGCCGGTTTGCTCGGCTTTGTCGCGGGCCGCCGCGAGGCGCTTTTTGGCCCCTTCAAGCCATGACTCGCAATGATCGGCCAGTGCCTCGCCTCGCTCCCACAGGGCTAGGGAACGCTCGAGCGTTACTCCGCCGGCCTCAAGCTGGCTGACAACCGAGACGAGTTGCTCGCGTGCCTGTTCGTACGACAACTTACTGACATCCTGATCCGCTGCCGGGTCGTTGGCATTTGATTTGGTGGGCTGGCTCATGGGGTGTCCTCTGGATTGGTGGCGGGGGTGTGGTGGGATTCGAGGGTTGCGGCAGCAAGTTCACCGCGCGCCAGGCGGATCTTGAGAAGGGACCCGGGAGGTGTCTTCGCGGCATCCCGTGCGATGGACCCATCCTCAAGCTGGACCACCGCGTACCCGCGGTCGAGGGTGTTCTGCGGAGAGAGTGACCGGATCTGGGACCGGAGGTGGTGCACACGGTCCGTGTCGCGCGAGACGGCAGACGTCACCGCGAGCCGTGCGCGCCCTCGTAACCTCTCGACGTCGTCCACCCGTACCGACACCATCCCCTCGGGCTGGGCCAACACAGGCCGCGAACGAAGGTGGGCCAGCCGTTCGGTTTCCCTCGAAACGAGCGTTCCTATCGCCCGAGAAAGTTGCGCCCGAGACTGCCGGATCCGTTGAAATTCCTCAGCGACGTCGGGGACCACGCGTTTGGCTGCATCGGTGGGGGTGGACGCACGGAGGTCCGCCACCTCATCAATCAGGGGTCGGTCTGCTTCATGCCCGATCGCGCTCACTACTGGAGTCCGGGCTGCTGCTACCGCCCGGACCATTTCCTCACTGCTGAACGGCAGCAGGTCTTCGAGCGAGCCGCCACCGCGGGTGATGATGATGACGTCAACGGTGGGCATGGCGTCCAACTCGGTCAGTGCGGCGGTCACCTGGCCCACGCAGCCAACCCCCTGAACCGCGACCTCCCGGATCTCAAATTCGACGGCCGGCCACCGGAGGCTGGCGTTTCGTAGTACGTCCTTCATCGCGTCCGAACCGCGCCCGGTGATCAACCCAATCCGGTGGGGGAGCAGGGGCAGCGGTTTGCGGAGCCGTGCGGCGAACAGACCCTCGGCGGAGAGTGACTGCCGAAGGCGTTCAATCCGCGCCAGCAGGTCACCGAGACCCACCTGCCTGATGTGCCACGTCTGCATGGATAGGCGTCCGGTCTTCAGCCAGAAGTCAGGCTTCAGTTGGGCCACCACCCGGGAACCGTGTTCGAGCGGAACGTCCAGGCGTGACAGCACGTTGCCTCGGATCGTCAACGGCAGCGACACCTCGGCGTCGACATCCCGTAGGGTCACGAAACACATATTGGATCGCCGGTTCACTTCAATAACCTGCCCCTCAACCCAGGCCGCCGGAGCGCGCTCCAGATGAGCCTTCAACTTCTCCGAGAGCAGATGAAGTGGCCAGGGTCGCTCTGCTGTTGTTTCGGCCGCGGTGGCGGGAAGAGTCGTGGGCTGGCTGGGAGCCGCATCGGCCAGGTCCTGGCCCTGCACGCGCACACCGTTGGAACCGTTGCGCGGTTGCACCGCGCCGTCATCATTCATCAGTTGACACTCCCAACGCTTGTGGCTGGAACACGGCGTGGCGTTGCACCCTGTTCCCTTCATGTTTATCAGCTTGCGCCCCCAGCCGGGTCCACGCAGACTCGGTGTGGAGGAAAAGTCCAGCTGGCCGGGGCATAATCGATACTTCTCTCACTACAAGGCAGGACAGAATATGCGGACGTTTGGTGCGGCGTTTTTCACACTAGTGGCGCTGGTGCTGGCCGGGATTGCCCTGCCGGGTGCCTGGATCGACAGGAATCTCGTCCAGGTGGACGGTTTCGTCGAGCTGGCCGGACCGCTCGGCTCTGATCCCGAGTTTCAGGCGCAGCTAACGTCAGCCTTAGCCACCGAAGCTACCGCAAATGCCGGACTTCCTGAGGCCCTGACCGGCATCGTTGAACCTCTGATCGCGGAGGCGGCGAGCAACGTCGTTGGCCTGCCAGGTTACCCCGAGGCATGGAATGACACGCTGCGCCGTTCCCATGAGTTGAGTTTCCCAGCCGACGCCGATGTGTTCAACGGTGTGGACTCGCCCGAACCTGTAAGGCTGGACCTCGCCCCGGTGCTCGCCCTCGCCCTCCAGGAAGTGGGGACGACATTAGGGGTAGACGTCCCGGCTCCGGAGCAGACCCTGGTGGAAGTCGCGTCACCCGAGCGGCAAAGCACCGTGGGCCAGCTCGCGGCACTCGCGGGACTGTGGCCGATACTGGGTGCCGGCGCGGTGGTGAGCGCGCTCAGTGCCCTTGGGCTAGCCCGACGGCGGAGCACCACCCTGGCATTCCTCGGCCTGGGCACGGCAGCCCTCGGGGTGCTCTACTGGGCTGGGGCTCGGTCCGCTCCGGAAATTCTGGAACGGGTGAGGGCCGAGCGCGGGGCATCTGAAGGTTCAATCTCCGCCCTGTTCCAGGATGGCCTGGTAGCCCGGGCCGCCGAGGTTGGCGAGCCGCTATGTCTGGCAGTCATCGGAGTGGGAGTGGTGCTGCTCCTGGGAGGGGTAGTGTCACGGCTGATCAGCGGCCGTCAAAGAACAACCGTGGCTTAGCTCTCAGCGGATCAGGGCCAGTTGTCTCGGGCCGGAGGGCCCACAACCGTTAGCATTGAGGGATGACCAGCACAGCAGTCTCAGTGCCCATGCCCTCGGTGCCCAGGAGGCGGCGCTCGCCTGCCGAGATCGACGCCGCACAGCCCGTTTCGGGGGGACGCAAAGTCCTGCTCGCTGCACCGCGCGGCTACTGCGCCGGAGTGGACCGGGCCGTGATCGCCGTCGAGAAAGCTCTCGAACACTACGGCGCTCCGGTGTACGTTCGCAAGCAGATTGTCCATAACCTGCATGTGGTCTCCACGCTTGAGGCCAAGGGTGCCATCTTTGTGGAAGAGAACGAGGAGGTACCCGAGGGCGCCCTGGTGGTCTTTTCCGCCCACGGCGTCTCACCGGCAGTGATCCAGTCGGCTGAAGACCGGGGGCTACGCACCATTGACGCAACCTGCCCTCTGGTCACCAAGGTCCACAAGGAAGCGGTCCGGTTCGCGAGGGACGATTTCGATATCCTGCTGATCGGTCATGAGGGCCATGAGGAAGTCGAAGGCACCGCCGGGGAAGCTCCGGAGCACATCCAGATCGTCAACGGTCCGGAGGATGTGGACAAGGTGACGGTTCGCGACCCCGACAAGGTGATCTGGCTATCTCAGACCACGCTCAGCGTCGATGAAACAATGCTCACCGTGAACCTGCTCAAGGAGCGCATCCCCACACTGCAGGACCCGCCGAGTGACGATATTTGCTACGCCACCTCCAACCGGCAGGCAGCGATCAAGAAGATCTCACCTAGCTCGGATTTGGTGATTGTGGTTGGTTCAGCCAATTCCTCCAACTCGGTACGCCTGGTTGAAGTGGCCCTTGAGTACGGGGCTAAGGCCTCCTACCGTGTCGATTTCGCGAACGAGGTGGACGAGACCTGGTTTGAAGGCGTCTCAACCATTGGTGTCACCTCGGGTGCGTCTGTCCCCGAGAATCTGGTCCATGATGTGTTGCGCCTCCTCGCAGACTACGGGTACGGCGACGTTGAGGAAGTGGTCACGGCCGAGGAGGACATCATTTTCTCGTTGCCCAAGGAAATCCGCGCAACCTTGAAGGCGATGGGGGATTCAACCAGCGGCATCGGCGGCAGGGGACCCCGACCCAAGCGCTGAGGCCGGTTCTACGCGCTGCGGCGGCCGCCGTCGCTCCCTGACTCGTTATCCTCAAGCAACTCGGGTGCACTCAGCAGTCGTGGTGTTGACTCCACCGCTGGAACCCTGAGAGCGCTGGACGGTTGCCCCGGATCGGTCGACGAGCCGCCCAGGGACGCTGAATCAAAGTCGTTGATACGGCGGGCGGTCGGCAACACCCGTGATTCAAGGGTTCCGACAAAGGAGTTGTACTTCTCGACCGAGGACTTCAGTGAGTTGCCCAGCTTAGTGACATGCTCTCCCATGGTGCCGAGCCGGTCATAGAGCTGCCGGGACAGTTCGAACAGTTCCTTGGCATGCTCGGTGAGCACGTCCTGGCGCCAGCTGTAGGCGGCGCCCTTGAGGATAGTCAGCAAGGACACGGGCGACGCCAATGCCACGTTGCGGGTGAAGGCGTAGTCGAGGAGTCCGGGATCGGCGCGTAGCGCTGATGAAAGCACCGACTCCACGGGAATGAAACACACCACCAACTCCGGCGTGTTCTCCACACCCTGCCAATATCGTTTTCTTGCCAGGGCATCAATGTGTGCCCGCAGCGCTTTGGCGTGCTGCTGGAGCAGGAGCTCGCGCTGGCTGACCTGTTGTCCGTCTCCACCATCAGATCCCTCGGGTAGCTCTTGGGCGTCAAGGAACGCGGCCAGCGGAACCTTCGCGTCCACGACCAGCTGTTTACCACCGGGCAATTGGACGATCATGTCGGGCCGGGCTGAGGTGTCCTTGGCACCAGCGCTGAGGGTGATGGTTGCCTGCTCCAGGAAGTCGACGCGGGGGAGCATGCCTGCCGCTTCGACCACCCGACGAAGCTGTACCTCCCCCCACTGGCCACGGGCGCTGTTGCTCCGCAGTGCGGCCGTCAGCGAATGCGTGGTGGACAGGAGCTGTGCGTCGGAGTGCCGTGCCTCCCTGAGCTGTTCGGCGAGTTGCCCGAACTGCTCCACCCGGTCGCGCTCGAGGATCCCCACCTGGGACTGGAGGTGAGTCAGCTTGTCGGCCACCGGCGCCAGCGCGCGTAACACTGACTGATCACCGACTGACCGGGAGGTGAGCTCACGGTTCTGGGTGCCCAGCATCCGGTTTTCCGCTGTTGCAGCAGCCAACGCTGCGTTGGTGCTCCCCAAACGCTCGCCGACGTCGTCGAGCTCCTCCGCCAGCCGCTGCACCTTCAGCCGCGCCGCCCAGGCGACACCCACCGCTCCGAGGATTGCGCCGATGAGCACCGACAATACGATCAAAACCACAATGAATCCGTCCATGCCACCACCATCTCAGCCAGCACCGACATTCTGGTTCACCCACGACGGCGCGGTGGAAGCTGGGGCAAACGGTAGACTCTATTCCCGTGGCTCTTACTATTGGCATCGTCGGACTGCCCAACGTCGGCAAATCAACCCTATTCAACGCGCTCACCCGCAACAATGTGCTTGCTGCGAACTACCCGTTCGCAACCATCGAGCCGAACGTCGGGGTGGTGAGCCTGCCTGACGCACGGCTTAACCAGCTGGCCGAAATCTTCGGGTCGCAGCGCATTCTGCCAGCCACAGTTTCTTTCGTGGACATTGCCGGGATCGTCAAGGGCGCGTCGGAGGGTGAGGGACTCGGAAACCAGTTCCTGGCCAACATCCGTGAGGCCGAGGCTATTGCTCAGGTAATCCGCGTGTTCGACGACCCCGATGTTATTCACGTTGACGGCAAGGTCGATGCTCGTTCCGACATGGAGACCATCAACACCGAGCTCATTCTTGCTGACCTCCAAACCCTTGAGAAAGCCATTCCCAGGGTTGAAAAGGAAGTCAAGATCAAGAAGCGGGAACCGGCGCAGCTCGCAGCCATGGTTGCCGCGCAGACGGTGCTGGAGCGCGGCGACACCATTTTCGCCTCGGTCGCCAAAGACAAGCTGGAGATGGAACACCTTCGCGAACTGAGCTTGCTCACCGCCAAACCCTTCATCTACGTCTTCAACGCCGACGATTCTGTTCTGGGCAACGAGGAACGTGAGGCAGAGCTGCGGGAGCTCGTGGCGCCCGCCGACTGCATCTTCCTCGACGCCAAGCTGGAATCCGATCTGGTGGAGCTGGACGAAGAAGAGGCCCGAGAAATGCTCGAGATGAACGGGCAGAACGAGTCCGGTCTCGATCAGTTGGCGCACGTCGGTTTCCACACCCTCGGGCTGCAGACCTATCTGACGGCTGGCCCCAAGGAAACGCGCGCGTGGACAATCACCAAGGGCGCAACCGCTCCCGAAGCTGCGGGAGTCATTCACACCGACTTCCAACGCGGCTTCATCAAGGCAGAGGTGGTCTCCTTCGGTGATCTGGTGGATGCCGGATCGATGGCTGAGGCCAAGTCCCGCGGCAAGGTCCGCATTGAGGGCAAGGAATACGTTATGGCCGACGGCGACGTCGTGGAATTTAGATTTAATGTATAGGCATGGCGTCCTTTTCGCGCATAGATCGAGTTTGACTTGATTCACCCAGGAATTATTCTCGGCACGAAGTGCCCCGTCTGGGTCAGATAACCTAGCGGGGCACCTTGTGCTTGTGGCTACAAAGTTATGGCGCCGGCCTTCCCGAATTCAGACTCGCGATACTGTTCGGAAGTGTCCACACAATCCTCAGGGTTGGACCCGTACGTGGATTGATGACGTGGCCGAGAACGTCGCCGAGCAAAGCGTAACGTTCACCAGAACCGTCAAGCCCCATATGGTTTGTCGATGCAGATCGTGCCGATGCCGGCGACGGCGAAGTCCTGCTGAGCCGCTCACCGATAGCCACTGTGCTGTGCATGCGTGGCGACGTAGAGAGATTTGCTATGGACTTCCCGGACAAGCGACCCCCGATACATTACGCATAGGCGCATATAGTCATAGCTATTGTGTATTTACACCCACATCAGGAGCGTCGCAATGGGGCTCTTCATAGTTGAGGGTGTAGGTGGGGTCTGAAGCCGCCTGATTCGAGCAGGCTGCGGGCGATGTAATTGGTGAGGTTA